>CAYOGM010000027.1:0-24170 GCA_964403595.1 uncultured Acetatifactor sp.
TTCTCAGAAAGGGTATGAAGAAGGCTACCGATTGTGCTGTAGAAGCGATTGCAAAGATGAGCGCAGACATCAACGGCAAGGAGCAGATTGCCAGAGTTGCAGCTATTTCTGCAGGCGATGATGAGGTTGGTCAGTTAGTAGCTGATGCTATGGAGAAGGTTTCAGGAGATGGTGTTATCACAATCGAAGAATCCAAGACCATGCTTACCGAGCTGGATTTAGTAGAAGGTATGCAGTTTGACAGAGGTTATATCTCTGCTTACATGGCAACCGATATGGATAAAATGGAGGCAACTTTGGAGAATCCCTTGATTCTCATTACGGATAAGAAGATTTCCAATATTCAGGAGATTCTTCCTGTTTTGGAGCAGATTGTACAGTCCGGCAACAAGCTTCTGATTATTGCTGAGGATGTTGAGGGTGAGGCTCTTACCACTCTTATCGTAAATAAGCTTCGTGGTACTTTCAATGTAGTAGCTGTGAAGACTCCCGGTTATGGTGAGAGAAGAAAGGCTATGCTTGAGGATATTGCAACCCTTACCGGTGGTGTTGTAATCAGCTCCGAGCTTGGTTATGAGCTTAAGGATGCAACTCTGGATATGCTTGGCCGTGCAAAGTCTGTTAAGGTTCAGAAGGAGAACACTGTTATCGTTGACGGTAACGGCGACAAGGCTGCAATTGATGCACGTATTAATCAGATTAAGAAGCAGATTGAGGAGACTACCTCTGAGTTTGATAAAGAGAAGCTTCAGGAGAGACTTGCGAAGCTGGCAGGCGGAGTAGCTGTTATCCGTGTGGGTGCTGCTACCGAGACTGAGATGAAGGAAGCTAAGCTTCGTATGGAAGATGCTTTGGCAGCTACCAGAGCAGCAGTAGAGGAAGGTATTATCTGTGGTGGTGGCTCCGCTTACATCCACGCTTCTAAGGAAGTTGCAAAGCTTGCTGAGACCCTTGAGGGCGATGAGAAGACCGGTGCTAAGATTGTGCTTAAGGCATTGGAAGCTCCTTTGTTCCACATTTCCGCAAACGCAGGTCTTGAGGGCAGTGTTATCATCAACAAGGTGCGCGAGTCCGAGGTTGGTGTAGGCTTTGATGCACTGAAGGAGGAGTATGTTGATATGGTAACCGCAGGTATTCTTGACCCTGCTAAGGTAACCAGAAGTGCTCTGCAGAATGCTACCAGCGTGGCAAGCACCTTGCTTACTACCGAGAGCGTTGTTGCAAACATCAAGGAAGATGTTCCTGCTATGCCCGCAGGCGGCGGGATGGGCGGCATGATGTAATCGGCAGGTCCGGGACATTAAGGCATATAAATGGATATTCTCCCCTCTAGGTAGCAGGTGATATTATTTTGCTTGCTTACTTGGAGGGGAGTTGTTGTTTATGGTTGTAAGGAATGCGAAAAATTCTCTTTACAGGTTTACTTTGTCTGTGCTAAAATATTTTCAAGCAATGATTTCTATATATTCTTTTTATCTGAATTCTAAGCTGCGTCATGCAGTGTCTATGAACTCTTTGCTTAAATACCCCTAAGACCAAGCAGGGAGGTAGACATCTTCCTGTACCACAGAAAGGAAGAACTGAATGAAGGAAAAGAACGAAGAACTTATGTTACCCGTAGACTATGAGTTTAATCTCAGCGATTTTGCCCTGTTTTTGTCTGTTATGAAGGACCCAAGAGCCTACCGGAGTACGTTGAGTATTATATTGGATGAGTGGGAATTGGAATTGACGCAGGTAAAGGTAGAGCAGGTGGTTTTGAACAAATCCGGTAAGCGTGCCATCCGTCTGGATGCCTGGGCACTTGACAGTCAGAACCGCCAGTTTAACACAGAGATGCAGAACGATACGAGTGGTGACGATGTAAAGAAGCGGGCAAGATACTATCAGGGGTTGATGGATTCCCCGATATTGAAGTCAGGGAAGGACACCAAGTACAGGGATTTGCCCAACACTACAATTATCTTCATCACGCAGGAGGACATCTTTGGGAAGGACTTGACCATGTACACCTTTACAGAGCAGTGTGAGGAAGTGGAAGGGCTGCATCTGGAGGATGGGACCACAAAGATTTTCCTGAACATGAAGAGCAAGAACGGCAGGCCGGAGCTTGTGAGTTTGTTGCAGTATATGAAGGATACTCGTCTGGATAACCCGGAAATCATTGTGAAGGATGAGCGAATTAAAGAGATAGACGATATCGTGACTGAGGTAAAACAGTCCGAGGAATGGGAGGCCGTGAAGATGAATATCTTACAGATTGGCGAAGAACATGGCAAGAGAATTGGCGAGGAAATCGGTCGTGATATGAAGTTGGTGGAGTGGGTTTGCCGTAAGCTTTACAAAGAGAAGACACCAGGGCAGATAGCAGAGGAGTTGGAGGAAGATTTGGAAGTGGTTGAGACTATCTGTAAGGCTGCCGAGAGTGCCGCACCGGAGTATGATAGTGAGATTGTCTATCGGATTTGGAAAGAGAAAAAGGTATGATTAGGCATAAAAAATATCTGGAAATGACATTGATAGCTTGCATGTTAAGTGCCGTTGTTGAAATTACAAAGTAAAGGAGCGAAGATTATGAGTGAACGCAGAATGTATTCCAATCCCGTACAGAGAGGCTTTTTCCCAGACCCTTCCGTCATTCGGGTAGGGGATGACTATTATATGGTTAATTCCAGTTTTCAGTATTTTCCTGCGATTCCCATTTCTCATTCCAGAGATATGGTGCACTGGCATATTATCGGACATGCCATTGCTAATCCGGAGTGGCTTGATTTAAGTGATATCAGGGACTCTCATGGTATTTGGGCTCCTGATATTGAATATGTGGATGGAAAGTTTTATATTTATGCGACACTTCGTCTGAATGCAGACGGCAAGCGTGATAATAATGTGATGCGCCGTCAGTTGGTGATGGTGTCTGAAAAACCGGAGGGACCTTACAGCAAGCCTATTTGTCTGGAGGTGGACAACATTGACCCTTCCCTTTTTGTGGATGACGATGGCAGTAAATATATGATTATTGCAAAGGCTGCACAGACAGTACCTTTGACTGAGGATGGTCTGGCAGTGGCAGGCCCTATGAAAACAGCATGGGACGGAACAGGTGAGCGTTGCTCCGAGGGTCCCCACATGATGAAAAAGGATGGCTATTATTATGCCATCGTGGCAGAGGGCGGTACAGGATACGGTCACGGTATTAATGTGGGCAGAAGCACTTCCTTGTATGGTGACTATGAGTGCTCTCCCTACAATCCGGTTATGCGTCAGTTGGACCCGGATGCGCCAATTCAACGTGCAGGTCATGGTAAATTGGTGCAGGATCAAAATGGTGACTGGTGGTGTTATTATCTCTGCGGCAGACCCAATGGAGGCAAGTATACAACGGTAGGAAGAGAGTCGGCGTTAGATCCTGTACAGTGGACAGAGGATGGCTGGTTTACCGTCAATGAGGGCAAGGGCCCTAGTCTTACGCAGATTGCTCCTGATTTGCCGGAGGTTGTTTACGAGAGAAATCTGTTTGATGACTTTAACGATGATAAATTAAATTTGGAGTGGGAGTTTGTGCGTAATCCGGACAATGGTTCTTGGTCGTTGACAGAGCGTCCCGGACATTTCCGCATTTGGACCAGAGATGGGCAGTTAAATGAAATTCGCTCCAAGAATACCTTACTTCGCAGAGAACAGGAGCTTTCCTATGTGGCGGAGACAAAGGTGGAGTATTACCCCGACAGAGACGGAGAGCAGGCAGGTTTGACCTGTTATTACAGCACAGCCACTTATGCGAGATGTGCAGTTTGTTATGAGGGTGGCAGAAAGTTGCAACTGGTAATTAACCGCAATCACGGTGAGGAGTTAATGGCAGAGGTGGAGAATCTTCCTGAGCAGCCCATTTACCTGAAAGTGGTGGTTGAAAAACTGACCAGAAGCTTTTATTATAGTCTTGATGGACAGGATTGGAAGCTTGTAGGTGTGCTGGAAAATTGCATTTATTTGTGTGATGAAGGTGTGCCCGATGACCCTAAGCGCCATACAGGTACTTTGGTAGGAATCTATGCCAACAATGGCGGATGTGGATGTCGTAAGGCAGCTGATTTTGATTATTTTAAGTATGAGGATTAACCGGAGGACAGAATATGTCGCAAGGAAAAGCAATGCAAGCGAAAGAGGCATTGCCGGAGATTGAAGAATGTCTGGAATGGATTTTGCAGGGGATGAATCTGCAAGCTTTGGAAAGTGACCAAAAGGCGGAGACAGGCGCAAACTCCAGAGATACCGAGCTAACGTTAGGTGCGGGCTCTCAGAAATTTGTGGCGAAGTCTGTTGCAGGAACTCAGCAAATACAGGAGGTTTCCATAGAGGAGGCCTGTGGCTGTGTGTTGGCAGAGTCGGTGTATTCCGATATGTCAGTACCGCCTTTCCCGAAATCTGCCATGGATGGCTATGCAGTCCGTGCTCAGGATTTGGAGGGGGCTTCCCAAGCAAATCCGGTTGTTTTGCAGGTGCAGGGAGAGCTTCTTGCAGGAGATTATGAGGAAATTTCTTACATGGAGGGGACTGCTGTTCGTGTGATGACCGGAGCATATGTACCGGAAGGGTACGATGCGGTGGTCAAACAGGAGGATACGGATTACGGTGCAGACAAGGTGTCTGTCTATACTGAAACGAAGCCTTACATGAATTATTGCAAGGTGGGTGAGGATATTTGTGAGGGCGATGTGGTTGTAAAGCAGGGTACAAGACTGACCCCTGTGCATATTGGACTGATTGCCGGAGTGGGGCAAAATGTAGTGAAGGTATATCGCCCGGTGCGTGTGGCAATCATCTGTACCGGTACGGAGCTTTGTGAGGCTGGAGAGCCTCTTCCCAAGGGCAAGATTTACAACAATATTTCTCATATTCTGGCGGCAGGTATCCGTAGAGAAGGGTTGCAGGTGGTTTTCAGACAGACCTGTGTGGATGAGGAAGCTATACTGACAGAGAAGTTACGAGAAGCCTTGGAGATTGCTGATGTGGTAATTACCACGGGGGCAGTGTCTGTAGGTAAGAAGGATATTGTACCGGATGTGCTTGCAGGAATAGGAGCCGATATTTTGTTCCGCAGAGCGAATATTCAGCCCGGAACGCCTACTACGGCAAGTGTGAAGGATGGCAAGCTGATTTTGAGTCTGTCAGGTAATCCCTATGCGGCAATCGTGAATTTTGAAATATATTTCTGGGCTGTGGTGGCGCAGATGATGGGACATGAGAGCTTTGAGGTTAGAAAAGAGACTGCTGTTTTGCAGAGTGAATATGGAAAAGTGAACCGAATGCGTCGGTTTATCCGGGCAAGGGCGGAGGAAGGCAGAGTGTATCTGCCCACAGAGGTTCATGCTTCTTCGGTGATTCACAATCTTACGGAGTGTAATTGTTTTATTGATTTGGAGCCCGGCAGAAGAGTTAGTGTGGGCGATGAGGTGCGTATCCGGTATATCAAGGGGATGTAGGATGTTGATGGAATGGCGCATTTGTTTAGAGTGGATATTATTTTACAGCAATAGAGTGAGTAAGTTATGACGAGAGCAATCAGTGTGGGTGTTCTTGCCGGTGGCAAGAGCAGCAGAATGGGGCAAAATAAGGCTCTCATGGAGTGGGAGTCTAAGCGGTTTGTTGACCGCATCTGTGAAGAACTTAGCGTTTTTTCGCAGGTGCTTATTTCTGCTGCCACAAAGGGGGATTACGAATATTTAGGTATTCCGGTGGTTTACGATGAGCACGTAGATATCGGTCCCATGGAGGGTATCTATCAGATTTTGTCTGCGGCGGAAGAAGAATATGTATTTATCTGTGCGGCAGATATGCCCTTTATCAAAAAAGAACTGGTGGAGTATATGGCGGAGTTTATCTCCTCTGACTATGACTGCTATTGTCTGGTGGATGAAGATCATATTCATCCCTTATGTGCTATTTATTCCAAGAGGATGTTGAATGTGATAAAGGAGCAGATTGAGAGTGGGCATTATCGTCTTTTGAATGTGCTTCGTGCAGTACGTACCAAATATATTAGTTTGGAAAAATCCTGCTTCGACAAGCAGGTTGTAAGAAATATTAATACAAGGGAGGAGTATGCACGTCTGGTACTGCCCATTGTATTTTGTGTAAGCGGAGTTAAAGATAGTGGCAAAACAGGCCTGATTGTGAAGCTCATCAACGAGTTTATCAGTGAGGCTTATTCGGTTGCGGTTATCAAACATGATGGTCACGAATATGTCATGGATTATGAGGGAACGGACACAGCCAGATTTGCTGAGGCGGGAGCAGTGTGTACCGGGATTTTTTCGAGTACGCAGTATTCTCTGAATGGTAAGGGTCAGGTGGATGAGCGTAAGCTTATGACCCGGTGTGGTGAGGTGGACGTGTATATTTTGGAGGGCTTGAAAAATTCAGCTTATCCCAAGATAGAGGTGGTACGAAAGGAGAAATCCCAAGCTCCGGTCTGTGACGAAGAGACTTTGATATGTATAGCAACCGATGTGGTATCCCAGGAAGATGTGAAGTGTCCGGTGTTTGGCATGGATGATGTTCAGGGGATTTTTTTGTGTGTAAAAAAATATTTTGGGTTGGAGAAATAAAAAATAAATTTTTCTGTGGAAAATTTATTTTTTATAGAAATTTGTGCTTGCGCCCAAATTTCCAAGGTGACGCGAGAATGGAGATTAATATGAAATTGATTGAGACGAAGGATGCGGTAGGCCATGTGCTCTGCCATGATATTACACAGATTATTCCCGGTGTGGTGAAGGATGCAGTGTTTAGAAAAGGACATGTGGTGACGGAGGAGGATATTCCGGTGCTTTTATCTGTGGGCAAGGAGCATCTCTATGTGTGGGAGAAAAAGGAGGGTATCCTGCATGAGGATGAAGCCGCCGAAGTCCTTCGTGATATCTGTATGGGGGAGCATATGTCTGCTTCTGAGCCGAAGGAAGGTAAAATTGAGATTATTGCAGAAGAAGATGGGCTTTTAAAAATCGATACCAAGAGATTGAATGCGGTAAATGGTTTGGGGGAAATGATGATTGCTACAGTGCATGGCAATTTTCCTGTGAAAAAAGGTACAAAAATTGCAGCCACCAGAATTATTCCGTTGGTTATCGAGGAGGAGAAGATGGATGGCGCCAAGGAGGTTGCTGGGGATATGCCTTTGCTTCAGATTTTGCCTTTTACTCATAAAAAGGTGGGCATAGTGACCACCGGAAGTGAAGTGTTTAAGGGGCGTATTGAGGATGCCTTCGGTCCTGCTATTCGGGGGAAGCTTGCAGAGTATGATACTGAGGTTGTAGGTCAGAAAATCGTGGATGATAACCGTGAAGATATTGTGGCAGCTGTGAAGGAGTTCATTGCTCAAGGTGCGGACATGGTGCTCTGTACCGGTGGCATGAGTGTGGATCCGGACGATAAGACTCCCGGTGCCATCAAGGCTACCGGTGCAAGAGTGATTTCCTATGGCGCGCCGGTACTTCCCGGGGCAATGTTTTTACTTGCGTATTATGAACATGAGGGCAGACAGATTCCGATTTTGGGACTTCCCGGCTGTGTGATGTATGCAAAGAGAACAATTTTTGATTTGGTATTGCCCAGAGTGCTGGCAGGGGATGTGTTGGACGCAGAGGATTTGAGTGTTTACGGAGAGGGTGGCTTGTGTATGAATTGCGCAGTGTGTCATTTCCCTAACTGTGGATTTGGTAAGTAATGTGACTGAGGCGTGCGCTATGTGCGTATGACAGATGCTGGGTTTAGCAAAGGAGAGTTATCATGGGAGAATTTACACATTTTGATCAAAATGGAAACGCCATCATGGTTGATGTAACGGATAAGGCGGTTACAGAGCGTGTTGCAGTGGCGGAGGGAAGCATTAAGGTCAATGCAGAAGTATTTGATGCTATCAAGAATCATACTGCTGCCAAGGGAGATGTGCTGGGTACTGCCCGTATTGCAGGTATCATGGCAGTCAAGAAGACTTCTGATTTGATTCCCATGTGCCATCCTTTGATGCTTACTAAGGTTGCCATTGACTTTGAGTTAGCTGAGGATAGTTCGTCTGTGAAATGTATTTGCACCGCCAAGCTTTCCGGCAAGACCGGTGTGGAGATGGAAGCACTTACCGGGGTCAGCGTGGCACTACTTACCATCTATGACATGTGCAAGGCTATGGACAAGAGCATGGAAATGTCGCAGATTCGACTGGTGGAGAAGCTGGGGGGCAAGAGCGGGCATTTTGTGAATCCAAACGTATAGAGGAGGCAGCATTATGGAACATGTTATGAAGCTGCGGCCCAATCCATTTTCTATGATAAAGAGCGGGCAAAAGACCATAGAACTGCGTTTGTATGACGAGAAAAGGCAATTGATTTCCGTGGGGGATGTGATACGCTTTGTAAATACAAAGGACGAGACAGATGTTCTAGTTACAGAAGTCAAGGCACTGCATATTTTCAAATCCTTTGACGAGCTTTATAAATATCTGCCACTTTTACAATGCGGCTACACGGAGGAAGACGTGGATAGAGCATTGCCAAGTGATATGGAAAAGTATTATTCCAAGGATGAGCAGGAGTTGTACGGCGTTGTAGGAATTGAAATCACTTTGAGATGAGCGTAAGGCTAAGAAAATGTGCTCTGGCGCCCAATTCATAGGTGCTGGGAGATGTTTTCTTTATAGTATTTCATGGAGTAAAACAAACAACGAGGAGATAAGGAAATGAACAGAAAAAATAGAATATTGGCAAAGGTATTAGTTTGCGCATTATTGTTAGCAAGCTTGTTTGGTGTGGGTTGTGGTAATGGAAACTCAGGAGATGATAGCAGTGGGGCAGTAAGCAATATTGCTGCTGAGAACGTTGACGGCAACAGTAGCAAAACAGCTACGGCGGAGCCTGTGGAGCTTACCATTCTTGCAGCGGCATCTCTTACGGATGTATGCAACGAGATTAAGGAGAAGTATGAGTCCACTCATGAAAACGTGACCTTGAATTTCTCCTATGGTGGTTCCGGAGCATTGCAGACCCAGATTGAGGAGGGAGCGCCTGCAGATGTGTTTATTTCTGCGGCGACCAAGCAGATGACTGCACTGGATGAGCAGGGTCTGATGGATTCGGAGTCTATCGTACAGCTTTTGGAGAATAAGGTGGTGTTGGTGGTTCCGGCAGACAGTGCCGCAGATATTACTGGTTTTGAAGATGTGGCAACAGATAAGGTGACTATGGTAGGTCTCGGAGAGCCGGGAAGTGTGCCGGTGGGACAGTATTCAGAGGAAATTTATACTACCTTGAATCTGCTTGACCAGGTAAAGACCAAGGCAAACTATGGCTCTGATGTGCGTACTGTATTGTCATGGGTGGAGACCGGAGAGGTAGATTGTGGTATTGTGTATGCTACAGATGCTTATACTACAGATAAGGTTAAGATTGTTGCAGAGGCTCCCGAAGGGTCTTGTAAGCAGGTTATTTATCCTGCCGGTGTGGTGAAGTCTACTGAAAATGCAGAGGCGGCAGCAGCATTCATGGCATATCTTCAGGAGGAAGAGATTTTGGCATTATTTGAGAGCTATGGATTTACTGCGCTGAAGTAGTATTTAAGTGGAGCGATAAGCATTGACAATCGATACAAGAGCAGTGTGAAAATGAGGTACGATAATGGATTATACACCTTTGTGGATTTCGGTGAAAGTGGCGCTTTGCGCCACCGTATTCACCTTCTTTTTGGGATTGCTGGCTGCGAGGCTGGTGGTCAACACGGGTAAATTTAAAGGGCTGATAGATGGAATCTTTTCATTGCCCATGGTTTTGCCACCTACGGTAGTGGGATTTTTTTTGTTGATTTTGTTCGGCAGAAACAGTGCCTTGGGGAAGGTGTTGGAGAAGCTTGATGCAAGTGTGATTTTTACATGGCAGGGTGCCGTTCTGGCGGCGGTTGTGGTTGCGTTTCCAATCATGTACCGCACGGCGCGTGGAGCGTTGGAGCAGGTGGATATGAATCTGGTTTATGCGGCAAGAACCCTTGGAATGTCAGAGACACAAATTTTTTTCAAAATTTTACTGCCCGTGGCTCGTCCGGGCATTGTGGCTGCCACGATTCTAGCCTTTGCAAGGGCATTGGGAGAGTTTGGTGCGACTATTATGATTGCGGGGAATATTCCGGGCAAGACCCAGACCATGTCTCTGGCCATTTATACTGCCATGCAGAGTGGCAACAGGGAGCTTGCCTACAGATGGGTGGCCATTATCATGGCAATTTCTGTCACAACCATGATTCTGATGAACTGCATTGTTGAACGCAAGAGAGGTGAACGCTGATGGCTCTGTATGTGGATATCGAAAAAAGATGTGGCGATTTTCATCTGAAGGTTTCCTTCGAGACGGCAGGTGAGGTGTTCGCTATTTTGGGTGCTTCCGGTTGTGGTAAAAGTATGACATTGAAATGCATTGCCGGAATTGAAAAGCCGGATAGAGGCATTATCCGGCTGGATGACAGAGTTTTGTTTGATTCGGAAAAGAGGATTAATGTGCCGGCGAGAAAGCGCCGGATTGGTTATTTGTTTCAGGATTATGCACTGTTTCCTCACATGACAGTTTGGGAAAATATTATGTGTGGTGCCAAGGACAAAACGGTGGTGCAGGAATATGTGAAGCGTTTCTATCTGGAAGGGAAGGAGTCTCTTTATCCTGCCCAGCTTTCAGGAGGACAGAAGCAGCGCGTAGCATTAGCGAGAATGCTTGCCGCGAACCCGGACGTGATTTTGTTTGACGAGCCTTTTTCTGCACTGGATAATTATCTGAAATGGCAGCTTGAGCTGGAGATTATGAAGGTGCTTGAAACATACCAAAAAGATGTGTTGTTTGTGTCTCATGACCGAAATGAGGTCTATCGTCTGACAGACCGTATTGCGGTGATGGAGCAGGGGGAGATTGCGGATATACAAGAGAAAAAAGCTTTATTTCAGAATCCCAAGACTTTGGCAGCAACTTTGCTAACCGGCTGTAAGAATATATCCAGGCTGGAGAGACATGAAGACGGACGATTCTTTGCTAAGGACTGGGGAATCTATATTAGTGCAGAGGAATCCCTTGCAAAAATAAATTATGTGGGATTTCGCGCACATTATTTTGAAACCACGTCTACCATTGAGAAAGAAAATGTGATACAATGTAATATTGAGAGGGTCATTGAGGATACTTTTTCTACTGTGATTATGTTCAGACAGGAAGGCAATCCGGAAAAGGGAGACTGGTCGCTTATGCGATATGAACTTCCCAAGGAGGAATGGGAAAAGTTGAAGGATAAGCCTTTGTTTTTGCGTATTCCGCAGGAAAAGTTGATTCTGATGACTCAATAGAGTTTTTACATGATAGAGAAGTAGTTTAACTAACTAAAAGAAAAGAGGAATGAAATGAGCAGATTGAGAATTCATACCAAGGATAAAGCCCAGGTCACAATGGAAACTCTTTATGCAGATTTGGAGAGGCGTATTGTGGCAAGTCCGCCCGGATTATGTTCGGTGGATTTGGTAAGCTCCTTCATCAAGATGTGTCTTGCCCAGTCCTGCGGTAAGTGTGTACCCTGCCGTGTAGGTTTGGATCAGCTGGTAAAGTTGTTTGAGAGTGTTCTGAACGGACAGGCAACCATGGAGACATTGGATGTGATTGAGTTGACAGCGACTACGATTTATGAGTCTGCTGATTGTGCAATTGGTTTTGAAGCAGCCCGCATGGTGTTAAAATGTCTTGAGGGATGTAGAGATGATTTTGAGTCTCATATCAAAGAGAATCGCTGTGTCTGCAACAGCAATCAGCCCGTGCCCTGTGTGGCACTTTGTCCTGCGGGAGTGGATATTCCCGGTTATATAGCACTGGTGGCACAGGAGCGTTATGCAGATGCGGTGCGTCTGATTCGTAAGGACAATCCCATGCCTGTAGTGTGTGCGTTGATTTGTGAGCATCCTTGTGAGAACAGATGTAAGCGCACTATGGTGGATGCGCCTGTAAATATTCGTGGAATGAAGCGTGTGGCTGTGGATATGGCAGGAGATGTGCCTATCCCTGAATGCGCACCTGCTACCGGTAAAAAAGTTGCTGTGGTGGGCGGTGGTCCCGGCGGCTTGAGTGCGGCATATTATCTGTCACTCATGGGACACAAGGTGACCGTGTACGAGCAGCGTAAGAAGCTTGGCGGTATGCTTCGCTATGGAATTCCCAATTATAGACTGCCCAGAGAACGTCTTGACAGAGAAATTGCATCTATTTTATCTGCAGGTATTGAGGTGAAGACTGAGATTAGTGTGGGCAAGGATATTTCCATGATGGATATTAGAAAGGAATATGATGCTATTTATATTGCTATCGGTGCCCATACGGACAAGAAAGTAGGCATGGAGGGTGAGGATGCCAAGGGTGTTCTCTCTGCGGTCGAGATGCTTCGTGAAATCGGTGACGACAAGATGCCTGATTACTCCGGCAAAAAGGTGGTGGTTATCGGTGGCGGTAATGTTGCCATGGACGTGGCACGTTCCTCCATGCGTCTGGGCGCGGATAAGGTAAGTATTGTGTACCGCAGATGTAAGACGGATATGACTGCTCTCAGGGAAGAGATAGAGGGTGCTGAGGCAGAGGGCTGCGAAATTATGGAACTTAAGGCTCCTGTCCGCATTGAAAAGGATGAAGAGGGATGCGTGAAGTCTCTTGTAGTACAGCCTCAGATGATTAGCACCATCAAGGGCGGTAGACCTTCCCCCAAGAAGGCGAACAGCCCTGAGGAGCATATTGAATGTGATTTGATTATTGTTGCTATCGGTCAGGGAATTGAGTCCAAGTCCTTTGAGGATTTTGGTATCAGCGTAAAATGGGGAGCCATTGATGCGTTGGATAGCAGTGAAATTGCTGAGGTTCCCGGAATTTTTGCAGGTGGTGACTGCGTAAGCGGACCGGCTACCGTTATCCGTGCTATTGCGGCAGGAAAGGTGGCTGCGGCTAATATTGATGAATACTTGGGATTCCATCACGAGATTGTGAGTGGAGTGGATATCCCCGCACCGGAGTTTAACGACAAGAAGCCTTGTGGCAGAGTAGAGCTTCCTTTCAGAGATTCCGGTGAGAGAAAACAGGATTTTGAACCCATTGAATTGTCGATGACCTGTGAGGAGGCGTGTCAGGAGGCAGGAAGATGCTTGCGTTGTGACTACTATGGTTACGGTTCATTCCGGGGAGGTAGAGTAGAGCGATGGTAAATTTACATATTAATGATATTCCGGTTCAGGTAGAGGAGGGCTCTACCATACTAGATGCAGCCAAATCAGCAGGCATCAATATTCCTACATTATGTTTTCTGAAGGAAATTAACGAAATTGGTGCCTGCCGTGTATGTGTGGTTGAAGTGGAAGGCATGGAGCGTTGTGTTACAGCCTGTAACAATGAAGTAAAGGATGGCATGCGTGTCTATACCCACAGCCGCAAGGCGAGAATGGTGCGTAAGACCAATGTAAAGCTGATTCTTTCACAGCATAATTTTCAGTGTGCAACCTGTGTGCGCAGCGGCAATTGTGCATTGCAGAGTCTGGCAACAGATTTAAATATTACAGATATGCCCTATGAGATTCATCCGGAAGAAAAGCCTGTGAATAAGGATTTTCCTTTGATTCGCGACAGTAGCAAATGTATCAAATGTATGCGTTGTGTGCAGGTTTGTGACAAGATTCAGGGAATGAATGTCTGGGATGTTGTCAATACTGGTGCAAGGACCACTGTGGATGTGGCAGGCGGTCAGACCATAGAGTGCTCTGATTGTACCCTGTGCGGACAGTGTATTGTAAATTGTCCGGTGGGTGCTTTGAGAGAACGTGATGATGTAGGTAAGGTGTTGTCGGCGGTGGAAGACCCTGAGAAGATTACCGTTGTACAGATTGCACCTGCAGTGCGTACTGCATGGGGCGAGGAACTTGGCGTGGACAGAGAAATTGCAACCGAGAAGCGTCTGGTTGGAAGTCTGAGAAAAATTGGATTTGATTATATTTTCGATACCAATTTCTCTGCGGATTTGACCATCATGGAGGAGGGAACGGAGTTTTTGACAAGACTCCCCGAGATTCAGGAGAAAAAGTTCCCCATGTTTACCTCCTGTTGTCCCGGCTGGGTGAACTTCCTTCGTACCAAATATCCTCAGTATGTCAGCAGACTTTCCACTGCAAAGTCCCCTCAGCAGATGTTTGGTGCTATTGCTAAGACTTATTATGCAGATATGCTGGGTGTTGACCCTTCCAAGATTTTTGTGGTTTCCCTGATGCCCTGTGTGTCCAAAAAGAGGGAGCGTACTTTGGAAGGAATGGATAGTGCAGGTACAGGAAGTGATGTGGATGCAGTGCTTACCACAAGAGAGGTGGGCAGACTTCTCAAGGCTTATTATATCAAGCCTGAGACAGTGGCAGAGGAAGATTTTGACGGTCCTTTAGGTGTACATTCCGGTGCAGGTGTGATTTTCGGTGCCACGGGTGGTGTTATGGAGGCTGCTCTTCGTACTGCATATAAGGTGGTTACCGGTGAGAATCCTCAGCCTGATATGTTCCAGTATGTACGTGGTCTGGAAGGACTTAAGGAAGCGGAGATTGACCTTGCAGGCATTAAGATTCGTATTGCCATTGTCAGCGGTCTTGGAAATGCAGCAAAGCTGATGGACAGATTGGATAAGGGCGAAGTTACCTATGATTTTGTGGAGGTTATGGCTTGTCCCGGAGGCTGTGTAAACGGCGGTGGTCAGCCCATTCATGAGGGTGGTGCAGATATCGTGGAGAGAAGTAATGTTCTGTATGATTTGGATGTACAGAATACAATCCGTTTCTCCCATGAGAATCCGGAGATTGATGCATGCTATCAGAATTTCCTGGAGAAACCTTTGTCCCACAAGTCCCATGAGTTATTGCATGTGACCTATGAGGGAAAACATTAATTTTTGAGGTTTAAAATGATAGACGGTTTTGGTAGAACCATTGATTATCTGCGCATATCCGTGACGGATAAGTGTAATTTGAGATGTAAATATTGTATGCCCGAAGGCGGTATAGAATTGATACCACATGAGGAGCTCCTCTCTTTAGAGGAGCTCTATCGTGTTGTGCGGATAATGGAAAAGCTTGGAATCAAAAAGGTGCGTTTTACAGGGGGAGAACCTCTGGTGCGTAAAAATTTGATAAAGTTAATCGAGGACGTGGGAAAACTTCCCGGTATAGAAGAGATTGCCATGACCACCAACGGTGTGCTTTTGGCAGACAGGGCAGCAGAGTTAAAAAAGGCCGGACTTACCGGTGTCAATATCAGTCTGGATACCCTTGACAGGGAACGGTTTCAGGATATTACCGGAGTGGATGCCGAGGACAGCGTGTGCAGGGCGATTCGTCGGGCCCGGGAAGAGGATTTGAAAGTAAAAATAAATTGTGTGCCCTGCCGTGAATTGAACGAGGAAGATGTTGTGAGTCTGGCGGCGCTTGCCATGTGGAATGCTGTAGATGTGCGTTATATTGAACTGATGCCTTTGGGGTGTGGTAAACATTTCCACGGGATTCCGTCAGATGAGATTTTGGAGAAGCTTGAGGCACAATACGGTAAAGCAACACCGATTGCAGCGCTGTGCGGCAATGGTCCCGCAAAGTATTATCAATTTGAGAATTTTGAGGGACGGATTGGTTTTATCAGTCCTATGTCTCACAAGTTTTGTAGTGAATGTAATCGTGTGAGACTTACGGCGGAGGGAAGGCTTAAATTATGTCTGCATTATGATACGGGTATTGAGTTAAAACCTCTTTTGCGGGGGGGATATTCGGATGCAGAGATTCGTGATGCCATATTGGAGGCGGTAGGCAGAAAGCCTAAGTCCCACAGTTTTGTGCGGGAGACTTCAGAAGCGTCGGTGGCACATTCGGACAGCCGCCGTATGGTTCAGATTGGAGGATAATTATCTTGGGTAAAGTGGTAGCGGTATGTATTAGTGAGAAAAAAGGCACTGCCAAGAAGAATATTGGAGAGTGCAGATTGATAGAGGATTATGGATTGGAGAAGGATGCCCATGCAGGCAACTGGCACCGACAGGTGAGTCTTTTGTCCCATGAGAGAGTGGAGGAATTCAGAGCAAGAGGTGCGCAGGTGGAGGACGGTGCTTTCGGAGAAAATCTCTTGGTACAGGGCTTTGATTTTAAGACCCTGCCAGTTGGAACTGTTTTCCAGTGTAATGATGTGATTCTGGAGATGACGCAGATAGGCAAAAAGTGCCACTCGGAGTGTGAGATTTTCCATCAGGTAGGCGACTGCATCATGCCCAGAGAGGGCGTGTTTGCCAAGGTTATCAAGGGCGGAGTGATTAAGGTAGGAGATGAGCTTGTGATTATTGAGCAGCCTGAGTCTTAAGGATTGTGCAGAGCGTTTGTAAGCAGTCTGATTAGTCAACTATGGCATTCGGTGAAATGGAGGAAATATGGAGAAGAAATTTCGAGCAGGAATTATTACTGCCAGTGATAAGGGATGTGTAGGAGAGCGTGAGGATTTGAGCGGCCCTGCAATTCAGGACCTGATTGAACCGGCAGGCTATGAGGTTGTGAGCATGAAGGTGCTTGCAGATGACGAGGAATCTCTTTATCAGGAGATGATACGGTTGGCGGATGCAGAGAAGGTGGATGTGATTTTTACCACCGGCGGAACGGGGCTTTCCCCTAGAGACAATACGCCCGAGGCGACTTTGCGTGCAGCCACTAAGAGGGTTCCGGGTATTGCGGAGGCTATCCGTGCCTATAGTCTGAAGATTACTCCAAGAGCAATGCTTAGTCGGGCAGAGAGTGTGATGCGAAACAGGACATTGATTATTAATTTACCCGGAAGTCCCAAGGCGGTGCGGGAAAGTCTGGAGTATATACTTCCTACTCTGGAGCATGGACTTGAGATTATGAAGGGTGATTCGGGAGAGTGCGCAAGATGATAAAGGTGATGGAATGTTTAGATAATGTCCACACTGGAAAAGTGGGTGCATTGAAGGTATCTGCCACAGGTGTAGAATCGGCAGTGGTGTGCGAGCTTTTGTATGAGCATCGCATGGAGTTATGGGTAAATGAACAGCTTGTAGCGAGGCTTGTGTGTACTCCTGAGAATCTGGATGCCTATGTGGTGGGGCGACTTATCACAGAGGGTTTGATTCGAACCACAGATGATATTGACGTGTTGCATATTAGTGAACATGGTAAGGTTGCAAAGGTCACTTTGCGTGAGCAAGAGAAAATGGCAGAGGAAGCAATAGAGGAACCAACCAGTGTGCTGGGCAATCAGATATTACTGCGCCCGGTGGAGTGTAGGGGAGTCGAACCCATGTCCAAAACTGAGTGGCAGAAAGAATGGATTTATAATATTGTGGATGTGTTTGCCAAGGATTCCAAGCTTCACAAAACTACCGGAGGAACCCACAGCTGTGTCCTTGCGGTGGAAGATAAGATTATGCATGTGGTGGAGGATTTGGGACGTCATAATGCCATGGACAAGGCCATTGGTTATGCAGCCATGAATGATATTGCGCCGGAGAAGTGTATTTTATTTACCACGGGACGTGTGCCGGTGGATATGGTAAGCAAGGTGATTAGGGCAAGGATTCCGGTGCTGGTATCCAAGTCCATCCCCACTATGGATGCGGTGGAGATGGCCAGAGAGTATGGGCTGACGCTGATTTGTAAGGCCTGGCCGGACAGTTTTGAAATCTATGGATAAAACATGTTTTGCCGCTGTTAGTGTAATCCCTTTTTGGTTCAAAATATCCTTGCAATTCTAGATTTAAAAAATGCGAAAAAGAATTTTGCAAAGGCTAATGGGTTGTGGTTTGTAAGTCTTGTATTTTGTATAACAAAAACGGCAAGTTTATGTATAGCTACATTACCTTTGTGATAAATGGATAAGTCTTTACAAGTTGAAGATGTTGATGATATAATTCTGGTACGGAAGGAGGTGAAAAATATGACGGATAGCAAAAAATTACATTTAATACTTGAAAAAATGGATTGTCTTGAAGGGAAAGTGTATTCCCTTGAAGGAAGAATGGGTTCCCTTGAAGGAAGAATGGGTTCCCTTGAAGGAAGAATGAATTCTCTTGATGGTGAAATGTCCAAATTCAAGGAACAGGTAACGAAATCTATAGACGGGTTAAAAGAAATGGATGAAATGATATTGAGTGAAGTGGCAAGAGTTCATCGTATTTTGGATAAACATAAAGCAGATCAAACAGTGCATATTGCGTAAAGCGTCTGGTAGAGTAATAAAGAGTGAGTTAAATCAACATAATCTAAGCATATATATGCTGTCTGGAAGTGTCAGCCGGTTCTGGCTAAATCTATTTCAATATTTTGTGGTCATGATAAAGAATATATGATAAAATGCGAATATATTCCTTTCATGAAAGAGATAAACATATGATTCATAACAACACAATATATACAAAAGAAGATTATTTATATATGGCAAAGCTTGAGATGCGTAAGCCTAACAATATCTTATTTGCGTTGGTGGAATGGGTGCTGGGTTTGCTTATCTTGCAGGAGGCGATTCTCTTTTTGAAGATAACGTTTAAAATAGGGTGCTAAAAGGCGGATAGCTTTGAATAAGCGGTCCGCTTTTGTTAATTATTGTTAAAATATTATTTTTATTGTTTTTCCCCCCTGACCTATAGTATGATAAAATATGACAGGATTAGAGTCTGCAATCTTTAAAAATGCGTCAATCGCGCAATTTCCTGTCAATAAGGGAGGTTTTCATGTACAAACAGAATGTATTGCACACAAATGAAATGAACGAGAAGACAACAAAGTTTCTTGATAAGTTCATGAAGCGTGTGAAAGCAAATCCGCCGGGAGTATGTCCGATTGCGGTGCAGCTTTCATTCCTTCAGAGCTCAAGAAGCCAGACCTGTGGCAAGTGCGTGCCCTGTAGAGACGGACTGGAGCAGGTAGAGAACATGATGCGCCAGATTCTGGAAGGCAACGCCGATATGGATACTTTTAACAGTATGGTGGAGCTTGCTGAGATTATTCAGGACACGGCGGATTGTGCTATCGGATATGAGGCGGCTAACATTGTTTTGCAGAGTGTTGAACTGTTCCGTGATGAATATATGAGTCACATTCAGAACCATAGATGTCAGGCGGAAATCGGACAGAAGGTTCCATGTATTTCCTATTGTCCTGCCAATGTGGACATCCCCGGATATATAGCGTTGATTGGTGAGCACAGATATGCGGATGCCATCAATTTAATCAGACATGACAATCCGTTCCCCACAGCATGTGCTTTTATCTGTGAGCATCCCTGTGAGGAGAAGTGTAGAAGAGATTTGATTGACAGCCCAGTAAATATCAGAGGGCTTAAGAAGTTTGCCGTTGACCAGATTGCGGCGGACCAGGTGAAGGTGCCTGAGTGTAATGTTTCCACAGGTAAGAAGGTTGCCATCGTAGGTGGGGGTCCCTCCGGTCTGACCACTGCTTATTATTTGTCCCTTATGGGACACAAGGTTGTGGTATTTGAGGAGCGAGAGGCGCTGGGCGGTATGCTTCGTTACGGCATCCCCAATTACAGACTGCCCAAGGACCGTCTGGATGAGGATATCAATGCAATCCTTTCCACCGGTAATATTGAGGTGCGTTTGAATACTGCCATTGGTAAGGATATTACCATGGAGCAGCTTAAGGAGGAGTACAACGCAATTTATATTGCAATCGGTGCTCAGGTTGGTAAGTCTGTGAGAGTAGACGGTGTTGAGAGCAACGGTGTTTACTCCGCAGTTGATATGCTGGGTGAAATCGGCAAGGGTAATTTGCCTGATTATACCGGCAAGCGTGTAGTTGTTGTGGGCGGCGGTAACGTTGCCATGGACTGCGCACGTTCTGCTATCAGATGTAATGCCAAGGAGGTAACCGTAATCTACCGTAGAAGACAGGTGGATATGACGGCGCTTCCCACTGAGATTCAGGGTGCGATTGAGGAAGGTGTTGAACTGCTCACATTGAATTCTCCTGTGCGTATTAAGGCGGACGAGAATGGTGATGTATGTGCATTTGTGGCACAGCCCCAGATGATTAATCTGTACGACAGACAGGGTAAGCCCTCTGCCATCGATGCCAATAAGGAGGAGATTGAAGTTCCCTGTGAAGTTGTGCTTATGGCAATCGGTCAGGATATTGTTTCCGAGCCTTTTGCTGAATATGATGTAAATCCCCGCAGAAAGACCTTTGAGACAGAAAATACCACCAAGCTTAAGAGCTATGACAAGATTTTTGCAGGTGGTGACTGTGTATTTGGTCCTGCGACTGTTATCAAGGCTATCGGCGCCGGCAAAATTGCTGCGCTGAACATAGACGAATACCTTGGATATCATCACAAGTATTTGGATGATATTGACATTCCTGAACCTAAAGAGAATAATCGAAATCACTACGGCAGAGTACATCTTACGGACCGTTCTGCAAGAGAGCGTAAGACCAATTTCGAGCCTATTGAGAATGGCATGTCTTATGACGAGGCAATGCAGGAGTGCGGCAAGTGCTTAAGATGCGACCACTTTGGCTGTGGAGTAGTGGAAGGAGGCAGGGTATAATGGCTATGGTAAACCTTACAATTGACGGCGTAACAGTTTCCGTGGACGAGTCCCTCACTATTCTGGAGGCTGCTCAAAGTGCGGACATTAAGATTCCCACACTTTGCTATTTGAAGGAGGTCAATGAGATTGGCGCCTGCAAGATGTGTGTGGTTGAGGTAGAGGGCAAGAGCAATCTTGTGACCTCCTGTAATACCAAGGTAAAAGAGGGTATGGTGATTGACACCAAATCCGAAAAGGTGGTAAAGAGCAGAAAGCAGATGCTGAATCTGATTCTGGCGAATCATGATGTGAGATGTTTCTCCTGTGGCAAATCCGGTGACTGTCGTCTTCAGGATTTGTCCAATGAATATGAGATTACCAAGTCCTGTTACAAGGGTGATGTAGTTCACGCTGAGGCCAAGAAGGAGAATCCTTTCCTGACCTACTATCCTGAGCTTTGTATTAACTGCCAGAGATGTGTAAGCACCTGTAACAAGGTGGCAGGTAACGGTGTTCTGCACAACGGCAAAATCGGTACAAGAACGCTGATTGATGCTCCCTTTGGTCCGGCCTGGAAGGAGACTGCCTGTGAGTCCTGTGGTAACTGTGCGAGAGTGTGTCCTACCGGTGCGCTGGTTGCCAAGAACCGCAAAAAATACCATGTTGGTAAAGTAAATAAGGTGCTGACCACCTGTCCTCACTGTGCAACAGGATGTCAGTATTATCTGGTGGTTAAGGATGGCGAGATTGTGGATGTTGAGCCCGCAAACGGTCCTTCCAACAAGAATCTCCTTTGTGTAAAGGGTAGATTTGGTTCCTTCAACTTTGTGCACTCTCCTGAGAGACTGAAATACCCGCTCATCAAGAATCGCGAGACAGGTGAGTTCGAGAGAGCGAGCTGGGATGAGGCGCTGGATCTGATTGCTGCTAAATTCAAGGAGATTAAAAAAGAGTACGGTTCCGATGCACTGGCGGGATTTGCATGTTCACGTTCTCCCAATGAGGATTGTTACATGCTCCAGAAAATGGTGCGTTGTGCATTTGGTACAAATAACGTAGATAACTGTGCGAGAGTATGTCACTCTGCAACCGTTGCCGGTCTTGCTATGACCCTTGGTTCCGGTGCCATGACCAATCCCATCTCAGACATCACCAATGATGTTGATGTAATCATGCTGGTTGGTTCCAACCCTGAGGAAGCGCATCCCGTAATCGGTATGCAGATTCGTCAGGCAGTTGCAAGAGGCACCAGACTGATTGTGGTTGACCCCAGAGATATTGGTCTGTCTAAGAGTGCAGATATTCATTTGAAATTAAAGCCCGGTACCAATGTAGCGTTTGCCAACGGTATGATGAATGTAATTATCAATGAAGGTCTGGCTGATGAGGAATTCATTGCAAGCAGAACAGAGGGCTTTGAAGAACTGAAAGAAATTGTTAAGGATTACACACCTGAGAAGGTTGCTGAGATTTGTCACATTGACCCCGACCATCTGAGAGAGGCGGCTTTGATGTATGCAACGGCTAAGAAGGCTCCCATCATTTACTGTCTGGGTGTAACAGAGCACTCCACCGGTACTGAGGGCGTTATGTCCATGTCCAACATGGCGATGTTAGTCGGTAAGCTGGGACGCTCCGGCTGTGGCGTGAACCCTTTGCGTGGACAGAATAATGTACAGGGTGCTTGTGATATGGGTGCACTGCCCGGTGATTTCCCCGGCTACCAGAAGGTGACCAATCCTGAGGTTGTGGCGAAGTTCGAGAGAGCATGGGGCGTGAAGCTTAGCAATAAGCCCGGTATGCATGCAACGGATGTGTTTGGTGCAGCTATGCGCAAGGAAATTCGAGGTCTCTTTATTTTCGGTGAGGACCCTGTGGTGACCGATGCTGACCAGAATCATATCAAGAAAGCTTTGGAGAGTCTTGACTTTTTGGTGGTTTCTGATTTATTCTTAACTGAGACCGCTCAGTTTGCAGATGTGGTACTGCCCGGTACCAGTTATGCGGAGAAGGAAGGAACCTTTAGTAATACCGAGAGAAGAGTGCAGAGAGTCCGTAAGGCTGTAGAGCTTGAGGGCGAGATGAGACTGGATACAGATATCTTCATCGACCTGATGAACAGAATGGGATATCCTCAGCCCCAGCTGACCTCCGAGGAGATTATGGATGAAATTGCATCTGTAACACCTATTTTTGGAGGCATTAGCCATAGAAGACTTGATAGGGGTGAGTCCATTCAGTGGCCTTGTCCTGACAAGAAGCATCCCGGAACACCGATTCTGCATATCGGCAAGTTTTCCAGAGGACTTGGCTGGTTCTATCCCGCAGAGTATGTGCCCAGTGCAGAACTTCCCGATGAGGAATATCCTTTGATTATGATGACAGGACGTGTCCTGTATCACTATAACACCAGAGCAATGACCGGCAAGACTCCCGGACTTATGGAGAGAGAAGGTTCATCCTTCATCGAGATGAATACCGAGGATGCTGCAAGACTGGGCATTGAAAATGGCGAAAAGGTAAGAGTTTCTTCCAGACGTGGCAGCATCATTTCCACCGCACGAGTAGGTGAGAAGGTATCTCCTAAGGAGACTTGGATGCCGTTCCACTTCCCTGACGGAAATGCAAATGTGTTGACTAATGCGGCTCTTGATAAGTACGCACGTATCCCTGAGTATAAGGTATGTGCGATTAAAGTAGAAAAAATAAAAAAAGGAGAGGAGTAGTAAGATGCGTTTTTTCATTGATACCGCAAAGGTAGAGGATATCAAAAAGGCAAATGATATGGGAGTTATCTGTGGTGTAACCACCAATCCTTCTCTGATTGCCAAGGAAGGAAGAGTGTTTGAGGAGGTAATTGCAGAAATTGCTTCCATCGTAGACGGACCCATCAGCGGTGAGGTTAAGGCTACCACTGTAGATGCAGAGGGCATGATTGCAGAAGGTCGTGCGATTGCAAGAATTCATCCCAACATGGTGGTAAAAATTCCCATGACTGTGGAAGGCTTAAAGGCTTGCAAAGAGCTTTCTGCGGAAGGTATTAAAACAAACGTGACTTTGATTTTCTCTGCAAATCAGGCGCTTTTGGCGGCTCGTGCAGGTGCAACCTATGTATCTCCCTTTTTGGGACGTTTGGACGATATCAGCCAAAGAGGCGTGGATTTGATTCGTGAGATTTCTGAAATCTTTGCAGTGACGGATTTGGAGACTCAGATTATTGCAGCAAGTGTTCGCAATCCTATCCATGTAACTGATTGTGCACTGGCAGGAGCGGATATCGCAACGGTTCCTTATTCCGTTATTGAGCAGATGACCAAGCATCCTTTAACAGATGCCGGCATCGAGAAGTTCCAGGCAGACTATAAGGCTGTATTTGGTGAATAGGTCTGTAGATTTTTGGCTTGAGATTAAAGCAAAATAATATGAAAACAGGCAGGTTGATTAACAACCTGCCTGCTGTTTTGCGCGAGTAGCGATGAGAATGCCATAGCTGCGCAGATTACTTCATGCTCTCTTCCTGCTTCTTGATCATACGACGAACCATCTCGCCACCGATG
>CAYOGM010000028.1:0-23443 GCA_964403595.1 uncultured Acetatifactor sp.
TATAAACACTTTAGGACTTTAAAGTGTAACGGTTTAAAGCGCGACAAGGGCTGCGGTGAGAAGTACACCGGAGAATATCAATTGTCGTGGAGAACAGTAAATATTTAAGAGGACTGTGAGTACACTAAGCCCGGAATAAAAATTTGCTTGGAGGACATTATGGAACAGAACAAAGGAAATTTAATTGCATTCAGACCGGATATTAAGGTGGTTGACTGTACGCTGAGAGATGGCGGACTTGTCAATAATTTTGCATTCTCTGATGAGTTTGTAAAGGATTTGTACCGCACTAACATTAAGGCCGGCGTTGATTATATGGAGTTTGGATATAAGGCTTCTAAGGAGATTTTTAAGAAGGAAGACTACGGCAAGTGGAAATTCTGTGAGGAAGAGGATATCCGGGCAGTGGTAGGCAATAACGATTTTGACTTGAAGATTTCTGTTATGACAGACGTAGGTAGAACGGATTATAAGAATGATATTTTGAAAAAAGAAGACAGTGTCATTGATATGGTTCGTACCGCCACATACATTCATCAGATTCCTACCGCAATCGAGATGATTCAGGATGCTCATGAGAAGGGTTACGAGACTACAGTGAATATTATGGCGATTTCCAAGGTGCGTGAGGAAGAGCTTTACAATGGATTGGAGATTCTTGCGGAGAGCGATGTGGACGTAATTTATCTGGTGGATAGCTTTGGTGCATTCTATCCGGAACAGGTACGCAGACTGACAGACCGCTATATGGATATTGCTGAGAAGCATGGCAAGAAAATCGGTATTCATGCTCACAACAATCAACAGCTGGCTTTTGCTAATACCATTGAGGCGGCAAGTAAGGGTGCAAGTCTTCTGGATGCAACAGTAAGCGGTATGGGACGTGGAGCAGGAAATTGTTACATGGAGTCTCTGTTGGCATTCCTTAGAAATCCCAAATACAATTTGGTGCCGGTTATGGATTTTGTGGAGAAATATATTAAGGAAGAGAAGGAAAAGGGTAGTGTGTGGGGATATGATATTCCCTATTTGCTTACCGGTGTTTTGAATTCACATCCCTCTTCTGCAATAAAGTTTATGAGTGATAAGAGAGAGGATTATTCCAGATTCTATCAGGAGCTTCTGGATAATATGGAGTAAATCAAGAAATATGCGATTGTATTCTTTGCTCGCGTAAATACAAGCAGGGCATGTGCCATATGTGTGGCACATGCCCTGTGTTTATACAAGGGAGTTTGAAAAGACAAATAAGATTGCTTGGATTAGTTATCAATCAAGTTTTCCAGCCGTCCTTTGACAGAATCCAAGGTCTGGACAATAATATCTGCAGAAGCAGCAATTTCTTCAGCAAAGGCTACCAGGTCCTGAGTTCGTCCGTTGATTTCGGATACATTTGAGTTAAGCTTTTCGGTTTCAGATGTAATCAGGGCGACTGCATGATGAATCCTGTCATGAGAGCTTTGGCTCATGCCGGCTGTTTCCTTGGAGCTTTGAGCAAGATGGTTGATTTCGTCAGCAACCACTGCGAAACCGCGCCCTGCTTCACCGGCTCTGGCTGCTTCGATGGAAGCGTTTAAAGCAAGCAGGTTGGTCTGGGATGCAATGGATACCACATCCTCGTTGTTCTTAGCGAGCTCGCCGATTAATTCTGTTATTTCTGTCATATACTGATTTAGAGTGTTGCAGAATTCTGTGACGCTGAGAACTCTTGAAGAGATGTCGGTACATTCCTCGGCGGTATTGCTGTTGCCGGCAGCCAGTTCATTAACTGCCTGATAAATTTGAGCCATTTCAGCATTAATTTCAGCTACGGATATCTTGAGCTTTTCACCCTGAGCAGCAATGATATTTTTTTCTTCCTGCACTTCGTCGGCAAGAGAAAGCGCATGCTCCTTTTCGGTTTCCACAGTGCTCTTCAGATAGTATATACAGTTCTCTTTGTGATTGAAACCGTTATGGATAGCAACAGCCATCTCTTCACAGCTGTTGTAACCACAGCAGGAGCAGTTGATGGAGCGTTCGGCAGTGGTGTGTTTATTCATATCATTATAGATAGCAGACAACCGGGTGGCATTGGGCTTTTCATAAGCACATTGCGCAGAGCGGTCTGTATAGGTGCATAAATAGTCATTTAGATTAAGCTTGGCAAATGCCTTGTTTAACTTTTTCAGACGCTGGGCAGGAGTGAGCTTGCGGGACCATTCGCTTCCGATGCCGGACTTTTTGTTCTTGGTGCGGATGGCTGCAATAGCTGTCAGAGCATCATCGCTTTCGCCCTTCATGGGTTCAATGCCGGTACCGTATAGACATCCGGCGGAACAGTTTAATGCGTCATAGAAGAGATAAGGGTTATTGCCATTTGCAATCTTAGTTTTATTCTTCTCCAGATAATGATACATATGGCTTTCGCCCTCAACCTGACGGATAAGTACGTCCTCACCCAAAAACCAATATACATTTTCTTTCAAACCACCGGGAGTGGGGTAAATGGAGCCGAGGCCATATTCGATTTCATCCTTGCAGGAAGGACCCTGAATATGGTGTTCTCTTACGTATTTCATCAGGTGGTCAAAGGTTACATTATAGGAAATCATATCCTTGCCACGCTGGGAGGTGATTTCCAGTTTTTTTGCAATGCAGGGGCTGATAAAAGCCAGCTTATCTGTGATTCCCATAACCTTTTTCGCATAGATGGCAGAGCACATCATAGGGCTTTGTACCGGGAACAGCTTGGGAAGAAGCTCTGGCAGATAATGCTCAATATAAGAAACCACGGCAGGGCAGGGCTGGGAGATGCCGCCGATAAAATTATTCTGTTGCACATAATTCAAGTAAGCCCAGGTGGTAATATCTGCGCCGAAGGATACACTGATAATACGGTTGACTCCCAGCTTCTTCAAGCCGCCAAGAATGCTTTCGTATTCATTCGGATAGTTTGCGAGGAAGGCAGGAGCCAGCAAAATAGAAATTTTCTCGCCCTTTGCCAAAGCATCGAAGAAGCTCTGGGTGTCATCGAGATATTCTCTTGCACCGTGGGCACAGGCATCAAAGCAGGCACCACATGCAATACATTTGTCGCCGTCTACATGGATGATGTTGTTGCCGTCCTCTGTATAATCAGCGACCGTAGCACCCATGCAGGAGCACACACTGATGCATTTGTTGCATCCGACACATTTATCATTGGTATAGATTAATCCTTGCTTGATATGGGGTTTCATGACAATCCTCCTATGTTAGTAAAAAATGTTCTTTGTATTATCTATATTCTACTACAAAATTCTGAAAAAAGAAAGTCTTTTTGTGAATGTGCTGAAAATACACACAAATAAGTCGAGAAATTATATTTTTTGAGTGTTATCTAAGAGATAAATCCTTGGGATAAAGTACAGAAAGGCAAGCGCAAGAGGTATTGCGCTCTTGCGCAAAATATGATATATTAGTACACTGTAAGTTGGAAATTTTGGGTTATTTTGCCTGCATATTCAATTTCATGGAGGGGTGATATTATGAAAAATAAGAAGGCGAATAATGCTACAACCTCGGAATCAAAATTGGTGATTTTGCTTCCGGCTTTATCAGATAAGATAAAAAAACTCTCATCTTTTATTGATAGCATATCCGGTAATTTACCTGAATATATAGCAACCATTTTATATGCGGTTCTTCACATGCTTATGGCGATTGTTCATGAGCCATGGTACGATGAAGCGGTAGCATGGCAGATTGCCCGGTGTGCATCATTGTCAGATATTATTTTTGAAATTCCCCATTACGAAGGGCATCCGCCTCTTTGGTATCTTATTCTGCTTCCATTTGCCAAATCAGGTGCTCCTTATGAATTATCTCTTGCGTTGGTCAGTTTGATTTTTGCAGGTGCAGCTGTCGGATTGATTATCTGGAAATCGCCTTTTCCCAGAATTATCCGGTTGCTATTGCCTTTTACCTATTTTTTCTTTTATCAGTACAGTGTGATTTCACGTCCTTATTGTGTTATGATGCTGGCGTTTGTATTACTTGCCATGACCTATCATAACAGAGATGTTCATCCGGGACGTTATGTTCTTTGCCTGATGCTATTATGCTTAACCAGTGCTTATGGAATCCTGCTTGCAGGAGGAATTGCTCTTGTATGGGTATTGGAAATCTGGAACAGGCAGAAAATTGTGAAGTTTATCAAAAGTTTTGCTTCTGATAAGCGAATATGGTATCTTGCCTGTTTGTTGGTGTTTGCTCTGCTTTTGGTTGTAGAAATCATTCCGGCAGAAGATACCTTTGCCACAAATTTGGTTGAAGATACGACTCCGGAAAATAATCTTTTTGTTCGTATGGTATATATGTTACTTGTATCTGTTCCGGATGTTTTGTATTCAGATATTTTTTGGGATTACAGCTTGTTGGCTACTTCGACAATACTATATCCGGCATTGGCAGGTACCAGTATTGTCGGTTTATTGATATTAATGGTAATTGCATTTTATGGACGTCGGAAGCAAACCGCGCTTGCTTTTTTTGTGCCGTTTATTTTATTTGCGATTTTTGCGGCTGTTGTATATGTCAGTCCGCATCACATTGGTATTGTGTTGCTACTGCTTGTTTTCTGGCTGTGGATTTCCTTGCAGGCACAAGATACCGCTTCAAAACATAATCATGAGAAATATGAGAAGATAATTTCCGGTATAATTACTTTGTTTATGACAGCGTCTTTGTGCGTATCGCTGTCATGGACGATTTCTGCTTCCACGGCAGATATCAAAAAGGATTATGCTGTGGGAAGAGATGTGGCGAATTTTATCAAAGAAAATAATTTAGATGATTATAAAATTATGGGGCAATGGCGGGTGGAATATGATGACGAGGGAAACGTTATTTCCATGAATACTAATCGTTTTCTGCATGTTGACAACATAGCGCCTTATTTTGAACACAATATTATATATAATTTTATGGATGGAGAAGATTCATTAAATTACAGTTCCCACAAGGTTGCATCAGAGGAACAAAACGAAATTAATTTCTCTAAGTGGAAAGCGGATGAGTATCCGGATGTTTTGTATATGCAGCCGCCATTGGATTTGGTGTGGGATTATGATGAATTGAGTTATGTCAACTATAGGATTGTATATCATGAATTTGTATCAAGAATATGGAAGTCGAATACCAAACGCAATTGGGCAGTTGTGTTTGTGCGGACAGATTTGGCAGATGAGTTGGGGTTAGAACCTGTTGAATTTAAAAGCATATACCTGCCTGAAGAATAAAATAAGCTTGCGACAGATTAAGAATGGGGAGATACAAAATGAAAAAGAAGATTATTATTATCGGAGCAGGGCCTGCCGGATTGACTGCTGCATATGAACTGTTAAGGCAGTCTTCTGATTGTGAGGTAACTATTATCGAAGAAAGTGATGTGATTGGTGGCATTTCCCGTACGGTAAAATATAATGGTAACCGCATGGATATTGGAGGTCATCGTTTTTTCTCCAAGGATGATAATATCATGGAATGGTGGAAGAAGATGATGCCCATGCAGGGGGCACAGGCATATGACGATAAAATTCTTGGCAGGGATAAGGAAATCGTTACAGGGGGGCCGGACCCGGAGAAAGAAGACCGAGTTATGCTGAATCGTCAGAGAGTTTCCCGTATTTACTACAGGAAGAAATTCTTTGATTATCCCATTACCATGAAACCTCAGACTTTTATCAATATGGGCTTTATACAGACCCTGAAGGCAGGCTTTAGTTATCTGGCCTCCTGTATACACAAAAAGAAAGAGGACTCCTTGGAAAATTTCTATATCAATCGTTTTGGCAAGGTATTATACTCCATGTTTTTTGAAGGATATACCGAGAAGCTGTGGGGACGCCATCCCGGAGAAATTGCTGCTGACTGGGGAAGTCAACGAGTAAAAGGATTATCTGTTCTTGGTATTTTAAAGGATATGTTTTCCAAGTTGATTCCCTCTAAAAAACGTGAGGTGGAAACTTCCCTGATTGAAGAATTTCTATATCCGAAATACGGTCCCGGTCAGCTTTGGGAAACGGTTGCGGACGAAATTGTTGCCATGGGTGGTGAGATTCTCTTCAACACGAAAGCAGAACAAATTACATTGCAGAACAATCAAATACAAAACATTCAATGTATTCATACCAAAACCGGTGATACACTTACACTGGATGGAGATATATTTCTTTCGTCTATGGCGCTGCGTGATTTGATATGCAGTATGGGGAATGTGGTGCCTTCTGAGGTGCTTCGCGTGGCATCCGGACTTCCCTACCGGGATTTTGTAACTGTTGGACTGCTATTGAACAATTTGAATCTGAAAAATAAAACCAAAATAAAAACAATCCAAAACAGAATTCCGGACTGTTGGATATATGTTCAGGATACCGGTGTGAAATTAGGGCGAATCCAGATATTCAACAACTGGTCTCCGTATCTTGTGAAGGATGTGGATAATACTGTCTGGATTGGTCTGGAATACTTCTGCAATGAAGGTGACGAATTTTGGAATATGGACGATGCCACATGTACTACATTTGCCATTAATGAACTGATAAGCATGGGGATTATAGATAGTGAAGATAATGTTCTGGATTCACACCGCGAGAAGGTGAAAAAGGCATATCCGGCTTATTTTGATACCTATAGTGAGATTGATACGGTTGTTTCGTATGTTAATACAATTGATAATCTTTACTGCATTGGCAGAAACGGACAGCATCGCTACAACAACATGGACCACTCCATGGGTACTGCCTTTGAGGCAGTGAAACATATCCTTCATGGTACGAATGACAAATCAGCCATCTGGAATGTAAATACAGAAAAAAACTATCATGAATCTAAGAAATAGAAATTCAGCCTGTATCGTTGAAAGATGCGGGCTGATTCTTGTGGTGCGCTTGACATGAGGTGGGTATTAGATTAAAATTTATGATGCATTGTTGGGGATGGAGAGCTGTTGAACATGGATAAGAGGCAAAATTTACAAAAATATATCTTGTATCTTGTGATGGTCGCAGGGCTGGTGTGGTTATATGTTACCTATGTGCCATTTATGATGGATTATTATGTTAGCAGGCCCGAAATTGGTTTTTTTGAATTTTATCAGGATAATATTGTAAGTGAAATATCCGAATTTGAGGGTGTATTGCTTGCGTTGATATTATTGGGACTGTGGGGATTGACCGGGAACAGTGCTGTGAGTGTGGGGATTTTGTCTGTGGCTTTGATGGTACTGGCTCATGGAAGTTATGCAAAATATTTAAATCGTAAAGAATTGTTGCGCCTGGCAGATTTGCGATTGACAGAGGCTGCAGGGATGGCGACAGAGTATCTTGGTATGGAGTTTGACAGCTATCTGGCAGTAATGTTAACAGGCTTTTTAATATTTATATCTCTTGGTGTAGGAATTGAGGTGTTTCGCAGGAAATGTCTTTTTCGGAATCAAAAGATTCTGATTCGTTTGGGAACAACAGTGATAGTTGGGGTGGTGGGAATTATATATGTTACCCATTTTTTTGCTGCTGATATGAACATGGCAAATGCAGATGATACTGATTTGGTAAATGGCGCAAAGAATCGCCATATATTATATCATTTTGTAAAAAATGACAACCTGGCTGACATTAGTATAGAGCATGTGGACGAAAGCTATGAGTTCTTATTGACGGGAACATCGGAAGAGACGATGGAAGATTTTACGGTAAACCCCAATGTGATTGTGATTATGAATGAATCATGGTGGAATACAGATAATGCGGATTTGAGCAAATTAGAGATTAGTCAAAATCCGATGGAACCTTTTAATAGGTTGAAAGACAAGTGTATTACCGGCTATCTGACAAGTAATGTGTATGGTGGCGGAACGGTTAGTTCAGAGGCGGAGTTTTTAACGGGAATCAACACTAAATATTATGTGTCAGATTCCACTGTATATGAAGAAACAATGGGGAGAAAGCTGCCGTCGCTGGTGGACTATTTTAAAGAACTGAATTATGGAACTACCGCCATACATCCTTATTACAGACACTTCTATAATCGGGAATCCGTTTATTCTACGATGGGTTTTGATGAACTGGTATTTGAAGATGACATGGAATATAAGGAAACTTTTAAACAATATATATCAGATGATTCTCTTGTTAAAGAGATTATTGCAAGATATGAAGAAAATTCGGAAGTTGAAGAGAACCAGTTTATCTGGGCTGTGTCCGTTGCTAATCACCGGGATGTGTTGGAATATGGAGAGGGGCCGGCAGAAAATTATGAATATCCCATTACGGTAAAAATAAAAGAAGGAGAATTGCCGAAACGTGAAGAGGAAACTCTGGTACAGTATATGAATGGGATTTATTTGTCAGGAATGGCATATGAGGAACTGATTACTTATTTTTCGGAGAAGGAAGAACCTGTCATTGTAGTGATGTTTGGAGATCATATACCGAATTTTTCAATGGATGCGTTAGAACTTCTTGGTTTAACCAAGAAGGTGGATGCTTCTAAAGTAGATGCTTTGCGTCCGGAGGAGTGGCAGACGGAATATGATGAAAAACGGGAGGTGGAGGCAGGCGCTTTAGAGATGTTAAAGCGCATTTATTCTGTTCCGGTGGTCATGTGGAGCAATATTGAAATGGAAGAAGAACCGGATTTTGAGGGAGAGAGTATTTATTATCTGCCACAAATGCTCTTAGAATGTGCCGGATTGCCAGATAGTGAGATGAGCAGAATATTAAAATGCCAAAGAAGATTATTCAGGACTAATTCCAGAGCGTTTGTAACGGACGCGGAGGGGGCGCAGGTGTTAAGTTGCTCAGAAGAACAGGCGGAGATGTTGCGTCACAGTAAGGTTGTAATTTATGATATTTTGTTTGGAGAAGAACCAAGAGAGAATCTTTGGAGTCCTATAGTAGTGGAATAATACAGTATAGATAAAGGATATAGTTTGCATTATGGATAAGCAGTGGCGGAAAAATTTAATATATCTATTATTGGTAACAGGGCTGGTGTGGTTATATGCCATGTATGTGCCTTGTTTCATGGACTACTATGTCTGTCGTCCGGATGTGTCATTTGCTTATTTTTTGAAACAAAATCTAAATAATTCCATTTATATCTTTGAAAGTACATTGTTGGCGTTTGTGGTAGTGCTTGTGTTCTGCCTGACATGGAATGGCGGTGTAAGTATTGGTATTACTTCGATTTTAGTGTTTTTGCTGACCCATGGAAGTTATGTGAAATACATGAATCGAAAGGAAATGCTTCGTCTGGAAGATTTCCTTTTGACAGAGGCGGCAGGGATGGCGGCAGGATATTTAAGGTTTGATTTTAACAAATATCTGGTATTGCTTGCCGGTGGATTGTTGCTGCTGATGGTTGCGGGAGCAGGGCTTGAATGGGTGCGCGCGAAGTATTTGATTCCCCGTAATAAGAAGAATGATAGGGAAATTATATGGATTGCGGCAGCAAGGCTTCTGACGGCCAGCTTTGTATTTTTTGTCATGGTGTTTGCAGCGAAACAGTTTATGCTTGCCCAACTGATATCCGTAAAGGAGGATGGTACCCGGCTGGTGGAACAGGAAGGTAATCGATATGTATTATACCGATTTGTGATGAATGATAGACTGGCTCAGGCAAGGGAGGAGATGACGGATAAAAGCTATGAATATCTTTTATCTGTAGAGGAGAGTCGGGAAGAAGAACAAACTCAGGTAAAGCCCAATGTGATTGTGATTATGAATGAATCATGGTGGAATACCAATCAGGTGGATTCGGATAAGGTGAAATTTTCCGTGGACCCCATGCTTCATTATAAGAGGTTATATAAAAGATGTGTTACCGGGCATTTGACCAGTAATGTGTACGGAGGCGGTACTATAAGTTCGGAGGCGGAGTTTTTGACCGGATTGAATACCAAGTATTATGTGACTTCTTCTACAATATATGAAAAGACTAAGAATCGTAAGCTTCCGTCGGTGGTGGATTATTTTAATGCATTAGATTATGAGACTGTGGCGATACATCCATATTATGGTGATTTCTATAATCGCAAGGAAGTGTATGAAACCATGGGATTTGACGAGGCGATTTTTGAGGAGGATATGAATAATCGGGAGATTTATACCCGGTATATATCCGACGATTCTCTGGTAAAAGAAATTATTGCGGAATATGAGGAGCAGGGAGAGGAAGATAATAAGTTTATCTGGTCGGTATCGGTGTCCAATCACCGTAGAACATTGGCGTATCACATAGATTCTGTGGAGGATTATGATTACCCCATATCGGTGGAATTTACAGAGGAAGCCCATACGGAGGAGATGGAGGAAGAGGACTACGAGACTTTGGTCAATTATGTAAATGGAATTTATTATGCCGGTAAGGCCTATGGGCAGCTAGTGGATTATTTCTCGAAAAAGGAAGAACCGGTAATAATAGTTATGTTTGGCGACCATGTGCCTAATTTTTCACCGGCAACCAGAGTGGCAATGGGACTGAGCAGTAAGGAGCCGGAGCCGACCGGGGATGTCTCCGGTGGCAACAGCTTTTGGGACTGGTTTAGTGAGGATGTCTCAGAGGGAAATCCGGCAGAAAGCAGCAATTTGGATAGTGCGGTACTTACAGAAGATGAACCCTTTGAAGTGTTGGAACGATTGTATTCCGTTCCTGTAATTATGTGGAGCAATTTTGAACTGGAACAAGAACCGGATTTTGAGGGAGAGAGTATTTATTATCTTGCAGAGATGATTTTGGAGAGTGCAGGACTTCCGGAATGTGAAATGAGCCGCATGTTGGAGCGTCAGAGAAAAGTTTTTCGTGCCAATGGAAGAGAATATGTGCTGGATGGAGCTGGAAATCCCATTGTGGAATGTACAGATGAGGAGCTGGAGATTCTTAATCATTCCAAGACTGTGTTGTATGATATTATGTTTGGTGAGGAAGGCAGAGAAAATGTATGGATGCCACAAAAAGATAACAAAAAAACCATAAAAAAATAACAAAAGTGCCATAAATATATTGACATGACAGTTGTGATAATGTATCATAATTTATATAATTTTAATAAATGTAAATTAGGATGGGACGAAAAGTGGATTTTGGTAGAAGAAAAGTTCGTTTAGGAGAAATTCTTGTTAACAGCAGATTGATTACAGATGAGCAACTGACCATTGCTCTTGGAGAGCATCGAAAAGCGGGCAAGAAGCTTGGAGAATATCTGATTGAACAGAATATTGTATCTGAGGATAATTTGGTAACGGCTCTCAGCCAGCAGTTGGGTCTGGATACAGTAGATTTGGCGAATGTCTCTGTGGATAAGTCGATTTTGGAACTCGTTCCCATTGATGTGCTGAAGAAGAATGTTATCTTCCCTTATTCGTTCCGAGAAGATAATCTGAATGTTCTGCGTGTGGCTATGGCTGACCCCCTGGACTACAATGCGCAGGATGACATCAATCTGATTACTAACTATCAGGTAGAACCTGTAGTAGCCAGCAGTCGTACCATTATGATGGCGATTGATAAGTTCTTTGGACAGAAGGAAATGAGTTCTGCGCTGGAGGCTTATGCTAAGGAAAAAGGTCTGGTGGAGCAGGCAGATGAGGCGGCGGAGGAGGCAGTCAGCAATTCTCCTATCGTAACATTGGTTAAGGAGATGATTGAGAAAGCTGCCCGTCAGAGAGCTTCCGATATTCATTTGGAACCTATGGAAACATACATAAGAGTACGTTATCGAATTGATGGTGCTCTGTATGAACGTATGAGATACAGTCCCAGTGTATTGTCCTCTGTTATTGCCCGTATCAAGATTATTGGTGGTATGGACATCTCTGAGAAGAGAAAACCGCAGGATGGACGTATCACACAGATGGTTGACCGTGTAGAATACGATATCCGTGTATCTATTCTTCCTACGGTTTATGGCGAGAAGGTCGTAATGCGTCTTGCCATGAAAGCGAACTTGAATAGAGAGAAGAGTCAGCTTGGTTTCAAGCCTAATGAGATGGCTCAGTTCGATCATGTTTTGAAGAATCCCAATGGTATTATTCTGGTAACCGGACCTACCGGTTCCGGTAAATCTACCACATTGTATACGGCTCTTAGTGAGCTGAACACAGAAGATGTTAATATCATCACGGTTGAAGACCCTGTCGAGGCGAATATTGATGGTATCAATCAGGTTCAGACCAATAACAAAGCGAATCTGACCTTTGCATCAGCACTTCGTTCTATTCTGCGTCAGGACCCGGATATCATCATGATCGGTGAGATTCGAGATGAGGAGACTGCACGAATTGCGGTTCAGGCTTCTATTACGGGTCACTTGGTTGTAAGTACACTGCATACCAACTCTACGGCGGCTACTGTTACCCGTTTGGAGGATATGGGTCTGGAATCCTATCTGGTAGCGGACTCTGTGGTGGGCATTGTGGCGCAGCGACTTGTTCGTCGTCTTTGCCCTGCCTGCAAGAAACCGGTGCTGGCTGATGTGGATGAGAAGAGGGTTATGAATATTCCTGAACATCAAAGTGTTACAATCTATCAGCCCTGTGGATGTCCGCAGTGCGGAGAAACCGGATTCAAAGGTCGAATCGGTGTGTATGAGATTATGGTTATGTCGCCTGATCTCAAACGTATTATTAGTAAGAAGGAAGGTACGGAAAAACTGAAAGCTCAGGCGCTTGCGGAGGGTATGAGAACCTTGCGTATGAGTGCTACGGAGTATGTGCTGGATGGTACGACTTCTTACAATGAGATGCTTAGAGTATCCTTTGATGAATAATATTCTTGAAGAATAAAGATGAATAAAGGCGGGAGGATGAAAAATGCCGGCATATGCATATACTGCCGTGGATAAAAGCGGTAAAGAGATAAAAGGTACAATTGATGCGGAAAGTATTGATTTAGCGAGACAGGAAGCTAAGAATAAAGACTTGACTCTGCTGAGTCTGAAGGAACAGACTCTTTTGAGTGCAGATATTAAGTTTGATATCGGTGGCAAACCTACTGCCAGAGATTTGGGTGTTATGTGTAGACAGTTCGTGGCTATGAACCGTGCAGGTGTAACCATGATTGATACTCTGAAGATGCTCACGGAGCAGACGGAGAATAAGAAGTTGAAGGCTGCGCTTTATGAAGTGCGACTGAATGTGGAACGAGGCGAGACTTTGGCTGTGTCCATGGCAGCTCATGCTAAAATTTTTCCGGAGATTATGATTAACATGATTACGGCCGGTGAGGCTTCCGGTAATCTAGATATTGCACTGGAACGTGTGTCTTCACAGTTGGAGGGTAGTGCCAAGACTACGGCGATGGTTAAGAAAGCGATGATTTACCCTATTGCGGTATTGGTGGTTGCAATTGTGGTTTCTGTAGTTATGCTGGTTGTGGTTTTACCGAACTATGCTACCATGTTTGCAGATTTGGGAACGGAGCTTCCCGGAATCACCAAGATGTATATGGCGCTGAGCGATATACTTATAGAACAGTGGTTTATTATTGTTCCCGTGTTACTTGCTTTGATTTTTGGTACAATTACCTTTTCTAAGACAGATATGGGTAAACATGTATTTGGTAAGTTGGCGCTGAAGGTACCTATCCTTAGTAATATGACCATTAAGTCAGCGTCTTCCTTGACTGCGAGAACGTTGAGTACTCTGATGGCTTCCGGTGTGCCTCTTATTGAGGCGGTTGGAATTGTCAGCGGTGTTGTAGGAAATGTATATTTCAAAGAAGCGTTGGCAATGGCGAAAGATGAGATTACCATTGGTATGCCCCTCTCCAGACCGATTGAGGAATGTGGATTATTTCCTCCTATGGTGTATCACATGATACATATCGGTGAAGAAGCCGGTAATACCGAGGAAATGCTGGATAAGCTTGCTGACTACTACGATGAAGAGGTGGAGATGGCTGTAGCGTCTTTGATGGCAGCTATGGAGCCTATGATTATCGTTGTACTGGCAGGTGTCTGCGGTGGCTTGATTGCTGCATGTATGGCTCCCATGCTTACCATGTACGAGGCTTTGGGTAATATTTAAAATTTATATTTATATAGCATTAACCATCCGGAGTAGGGACCGGGTGTTTAAGTAGATAAAATAAACACAAGTAAAGGAGAAGATGTATTATGAAAAAAATGAACAACAAAGGTTTCTCTCTCGTTGAGCTGATTATCGTTATCGCTATTATGGCAGTACTCATGGGTGTACTGGCACCCTCTCTTCTGAAGTATGTTGAGGATTCCAGAATCCAGACTGATGAGACTGCTATGGCAGAAGTTATGAACGCAGCTAAGATTGCTCTTTCTGTTGAGGAAGTTTACAAGAAGGCTCCTACCCCTAGCTTTACTGTTACTTTGGCTGAGGATTCTCAGGTAGATGGTGGATTCGATGAGATGACCGCTGAGCTTAAGAAGACTATTCCTGACGTTATCGATTTTACTTCTAAGAAGTACGATGGAAAAGGTTCTCAGACCATTACCTTTACCTATACTGAGAGTACCGGTACTTTCACTGCTGATCCTAGCTGGGATTCATAAATCTTCCGCGATAACAGCTGATAATGGCTGATAAGTAGAAGTGACTAATTGATTTTTGAAAGGACACTTGATAAATGTTTCCAGTAATTCTGCTTTACATAATTGTTTTCCTGTATGGAATCATCATCGGTAGCTTTTTGAATGTTCTCATTTATAGGATACCGAAAAAGGAGAATTTTGTCCGCACACGGTCTCATTGTATGAGCTGTGGATATCAATTGCAGTGGTATGATTTGATTCCTCTGTTCAGTTGGCTGGCGCTGGGAGGTAAGTGTCGTAAATGCAAAGAAAAAATCTCTGTTCAGTACCCTCTGATAGAGGGGCTGAACGGAGTACTGTATGTGGCAGTTTTTGCCAAGTATGGTTTTAGCGTAGATTCCCTAGTCTATTGCTTATTGTTTAGTGCACTCCTTGCTTTGAGTGTAATTGATTTTAGAACCTTCGAGATTCCGATAGGTTTTAATTGTTTCATACTGGCGCTGGGGGCAGTTCGTGTAGTAAATGATTTATCCAACTGGCTGGATTACGCGATCGGCTTCCTGGCTGTCAGTGCAGTGCTTGCTGCAATATTCTATATTTCGAATGGAACTGCCATTGGTGGCGGTGATGTGAGACTTATGGGCGCCAGTGGATTATTGCTGGGATGGAAATTGAATATTTTAGCTTTTTGTGTCGGCTGTATATTAGGTTCGATTGTTCATCCGATTCGCATGAAGGTGTCCGGCGAGGATCATCAGCTTGCTATGGGACCTTATTTGGCAGCTGGAATTGCTATTGCGGTTCTGGTGGGAGATGTTTTTTTGAAATGGTATTTAGGGATGTTGGGCTTTAGTTACTAAATCCCAAATGATGTTTTGTTATTTATAATTTAAATAGGAAAGTTATTTTGTTTTATACAAAAAGACTATAGATAAGCAATTATTATTTTATGGAGGGTACATAGAATGGCAAAAGTACTTACTATTGAGCTTGGACATTCCGTAATCAAGCTTTGTGAGATGGATTATAAGGTAAAGAAACCTAAAATTTATCAGTGTCAGGAGGCAATTACTCCTCTGGGCGCAGTGAACGATGGTTACATTGCGGAAAATAAAATGAAGGAACTGGCATATGCCATTAAAGAGACGATTGCTCGTAATGGTATTAAGACCAATAAGGTAATCTTTACTGTAGCATCTGCTAAGATTATTAATCGTGAGGTTACTGTACCCGCTGTAAAAGAGGCACAGATTAGTTCTGTGGTACAGGCGAATTTGAGTGAGTATTTCCCTGTTAGCCTTGCAGAGTATGAGGTTACACAGTCTCTTGTTCAGACTATCGGTAGCGGCATTGATGTGGGTAAGCACAGAGTGCTTGTATTCGCAGCTGAGAGAAGCATGATTGATTCTTATAGAAAGCTGGCACAGGCTTGCGGACTTCAGATGCTGAATGTATGCTGTAGTGGCGCAAGTATCATCGAGGCAGCAAGAGGTCGTCAGGTTGCCGGATGTCAGGCTATCATTAAGATGGAGGAAAAATACTCCATTATCAGTGTGATGAAGGATGGCGTGTTGATGCTTCAGAGAAGCATTAACTATGGTGTAGGCGATGCGATGAACGAGGTTGCTACCCAGCCCAGCTTTGCTGCGGGTGATACTTTGGGTGTGTGGCGTCTGATTACCAGACAGAACTGTACCGCTGAGCTTGTTTCCAATGTAAAGGAAGCAGGTCGTCCTGAGGCGAGAGAAGCTGTAAGCGAAGCGTTGACTCCTTTGCTCAACGGCGTTGTGAGAGTGTTTGATTATTTCAACTCTCATTTTGACGGAAGTGAAATTGATAATGTATCTATCATTGGTCTCGGTGCTCAGTTTATCGGTGTTCCTGAGATTTTGGGCGAGACACTTGGTATTGTGTGCCGTAAGGCGGGTATGTTCCAGGATTTGGATGTACAGGATGCGGATGTTAAGCAGAAGAGTGATGCTTACTTCTCCTGTATCGGTGCAGGCTTTGCAGCAGATGGTTTCCTGCATGATGATCCTAAGGCGAAGAGAAATAAGGAACCTAATTATATCCTGTTATCTGTTTTGGTATTTTTGTTGGGTGTTATCATTTGTGCAGCTTTGACGGTTATGTCTGTGATTCCTTACACTGAAGAAGTGGCGAAGGAGGAAGAGCTGCAGGCTCAGCTTGTTTTGTATGAAGAGGGTAAGAAGGCATTTGACCAGTATACTGCAACACAGAATTTCTACAATGCGGTTGTACTCGGTACAAATATGTCACAGCATCCCAATGACAATCTGCTTGATTTCCTGGAGGAATTGGAGAAAGAATTGCCTGACGAGGTTTATCTGGATGAGTTTACCTCCAATGATGAGCAGTGTATTATGATTATGTATGTAAAAGACCAGAATGTAGCTGCTAAGACCGTTAATACTCTTCGTAACTTCGAGAGCGTTATGGATGTATACGTTGAGACTTATGAGAATGAAGAAGTGGAAGATGGTGATATTTTCTTTGACGAGGAACTTGCAAAAGAGCAAGGTCAGAGCAAAGAGGAAGAGGATGAGGAACTTGCCATTAAGCAGACTCATACCAAGATTATCATCAACTGCGTATATCGTCCTGTAGTTGAAGAGATTGAAGAAGAAAAGAAGTAAGCGGAGGGCACAAGAATGAAAAAGGTTACAAATAAGTCAATTTTCACAGGTGTGCTGGCAGTTGCATTTGTAGCATGTCTGCTGGTATATGTAATGGTTTTTACAAAATACAATGACAAGACAGAGGCTTTACAGGCATCCAATAAGGCTTTGCAGGCTCAGGTAAGCGAATTGGAAGTTTACTATACTAATATGCAGACCTATATTACGGATACCAAGAAGATGGTAGCAGAAATAGAAAAACTGACAGAGGATTATACCAGTCAGGCAAATGAAGAAGATTTTATTATGACTGCTGTTGATATGCAGAAGGAATCTATCATCAATTTCGATACAGTTAATATCGAGGCAGAGGAAGTGATTCATACTGTTCCTCAGGAAGTAGTTGCAGCTTCCGGATTGGAGCAGTATCAGGAGCAGATTGAATTCTATGAGAGAAGAGCAAGCTATGGTAATTCTACAGATTATGCGAATCTGAAGTATGCTTTGCAGGTGATTTTTGATAATGATTATAGAGTAGGTATTGATACCATTTCCTATAAAAGAGATAAGGAAGATAACAATTTTATCAATGGTACCATTGATATCACCTACTATACCATCAGTGGTATGAACAAGCCTTATGAATATCCCAGCATGGATTCTTATTTGAGTGGCGTACAGGATTTGTTCGCTAAGATGTATTATCAAGAGGGTGAAGAGAAGCCTGCTGATGAAGAGTAAAGATGTGTTTTTATTTGATGTTGAGCAAAATGTAATTTTAGGAAAGTATGTGGGTTGAGGGTCTATGAGTATAATTAGACGATTGAAGAAACATAAGCTGAATAATAAGGGTATGAGTTTGATTGAGGTAGTTGTGGCTGTTACGGTATTTACTATCGTAGCGTTGCCTACCATGCAAATATTTGCATCATCGGGCAAAACCAACTTGGAATCCAGATTGCGTCAAAGAGCTACGACAGTGGGAGAAAGCGTGCTGGAGAGCTTTAAAGCATATGACATGGAGGCTCTTTGCACACAGTACAAAGAGCAAGCGTTTAATGGTGTGACCAAGTCACCTACCGGTTCTTCGAGTTTGTGGGTTAAGGCCTATTTGAATGCCACCTATGATGGTACGGCATGGGTTGATGGCACATGGACGGCGGAAAATGAAGTGTTTTGTCCGGATAAGACATTAAAACCGGAAGCTCGTTGTTATGAGTTTATGGCGTATGATGTTATATCAGAGGAACAACACTATGATGTTCAGACTATGTGTAATTTGAAGTACAATCCGGAAGTGATCCGAATGGATTCCCCCAATGCGTATTCCGATGCGATTATTAAATTGGATGCAGATTTTAATAAGCGAATTCAGGATAAGTTGAAGGAACAGGCGAAGGCTCTTTATGTTGCAGCGTATCCGTCCAGAACTGCGGATGATGTAAAGAATGTAGATTTCTCAGATTTTGTGCGTACTTTTAATATTGAAGTAGACGATGCCGGTGGAGTACAGACCGTTAAGTTAAAGGTTGATTGCGAAGCGAAAGCAAAAGTTTCTTATCGATATACTAGTGGTGGTTCTCTTACCAGTGGTGAAAGAACATTTTCAGCTTCTGATATGGCGTTTAGTATGGAACTTCCCGATGAAGGTTCCATAGATATAGAGTGGCTTGTATACGACAATAGTGCAACCATTGCTAATAAGACAGTTGATACTTCCAGACAGTGTAAGCTTAATCAAGTGTATTTGTATTTTGTGCCTGCATATGAACACTTTTATGGCTCCGGTGCGGAGGATAATATTAAAGTGAATGCAACTTTGAGTAATTTGTATGACCCTTCTCAGTCAGAGTATCCTGAGGCAACAGGACATACACCTCTTCGTATAATTGTAACCAAACAGCTTTATAGCACCGGTGGCCTTTTAGATTCTCAGATAAATCTTGAGGAGCAGTCATATTCTGCAAGAGTGGATGCGAATATTTCCGGTGGAGGAGAAGTGGTATTTATATCCAACTTTGATAAGAATATCAGCGGTGTTGCAACTCCCTCTCCGATAACGCCTGTTATAATTAACGGAATTGATAGTGCTAATGTTAAGACTTATGAAGATGGTTTTAAAAAAGATGTAAAGCTAGAATATGATGTTGTTGTGAAGGTTTTCGACCCTAATACCGGTAAGGAGCTTGCAAGGTTTGATGGTACTAAGAATGAATGATGAGGTGTTTGCTTTGAGAAAGATATGGAAACGTATGAGGAACAGAATAAAACGCCTGGATAACAGAGGTTCCGCTCTGTTGACGGTAATTCTTGTGGCGACTTTTCTGACTATATTGGGAACAATTCTGATGTACATCACAGGAATGAATTATCAGATTAAGCAGGCAGATTATCAGAATAAGAGGAATTTCTACACCGGTGAGGAAGCATTGGAGGAAATGAAGTCACGGTTGATAAAGGATGTGTCCGATGCGGCTTTGCTTGCTCATGAGGATATGGCTGTTTATTATGCCAGTCTGACCAGTGAGGATATGCGAAAGAGTATGTATTATACATGTTTTTACGAGCGTATGGATGAATTGATTACAGATCGAATGACTATGTATGGTTCTGTGGATAACTGGATGAATAGTTATTCGCAGACTGCGCAGTTGGAATATCCCGGTATAGATCCGGATACCGGAAATATAGTTCCGGGAGCTGGCTTTACAGTTGAGATGAATTTGGATAAGTATGATGCTAATAACAATGGTAGTCTGGATAAAAGCGAAGCTATAGTAAAAGATGAAAATCATGGATATTATGAAATTAAAGGTATCAAGGTGAAGTATGTGGATCCTGAGACCAAAAATACTACCAAGATTAGCACAAACTTTAAGCTTACACCACCGCCTATTGACTGGTCTGCAAACGGAACTGCGACTGCACTTCCTGCCGGTATTATAGATGGAGCGGCTGTAGGAGATAAGGAGCTGGTTACACCGGTGGATTGTGTTATCTATTCTGATTGGTTGAAGGAGTAGCAAGAGATGAAGAAATTAAAGATGAATAATAAAGGCATGTCTCTTGTGGAAGTAATGGTTGTTGTAGCTATTGTTACGATACTTGGGGCTGTAGGTATAATGGGTATTAATGCCATGACAGGCAAACCTGCACAGAAATGTGTACAGCAGATTATGTATTCCCTTGAGAAACATCGTACTTCGACAATGGGTAAGGCCAGTGCACAGTATGTTTTAAGTCGCGAGGCAAACGGTGATATTTATGCGAAGGAATATCTTAGTACCGAAGAAGATGTTACTGTTTTTGCTGAACCTGTTAATGAATATAAGCTTGGCGACAAGAAAATGAAAATAAGTTATGTGTGTTCGGCCAGTGGCGCGGGTTCATCTCCCACAACTACGGTTCTGGAGACCACTACACCTCTTACCTTGCAGTTTGACCGTTCCAGTGGTGCTTTTAAGAAGCAGGGAAATGGCACTTACTGTACAGAGATTATTGTAGAGCGTGGTGGAAGAACCTACAAATTAACGTTGGTACCGTTAACCGGTAAAGTGTATGTGCAATAAAGCAACACACGGTTTTTAAAAAAGGAGGAGAAAAAATATGTTTATGCGGAAACTTCGCAAGGACAAGAGAGGTTTGTCATTGATTGAGCTTGTCTGTGCCCTTGCAATCTTAAGCATCATTTCCACGACCATAGGTGGTGCGATGGTGTTTGCAAGTAATTCTTACAGGACGGGTTCTGTGGATACTGCTCTTCAGCAGGAAGCACAGTTTACTGTCAACGCAATTGAGTCCCTGATTATTGATGCAACCAATGAAGTGTCTTGGACAGGTAATGTACTCACTATTAAGAATGCAGAGTACACCTATATTATCACTTATGATTCAGGTGCGCAGACTTTGCGTTACACGCAGTTTAAGACTGATGATTCGACTAATCTGATTGCGAATAACGAGCTTTTGGCAGAGCATGTGAAAGAATTCAAGGTGAATGCAGCCAACTTTGCTGTGGCTCGTACTGTTGATATTGAGATGACTCTGGAGAATGGTAACAGTAAATTCACCAGCAACTATAATATTACTTCCAGAAATGACCCCAGCTCCGGCGATGTACCTGAAGTGGTAGCATTGATTAACTGTGATACTCCTATTACCTTGGAGCCTCAGCAGGAGTACTTTATGAGTGTTAATGTTGTAGGAACTTCTAATACGGGATTTGATGCGTATTTGGATGGCAATGTGTCTACATTGACAAAAGTGCATGAAGTTCCCGGCGGCATTATGATTAAGGTTGCTGCTAATGAGACCGGTGGTGATGATGCCAAGTTCTATGTGAATATCGCTACTGATGTACAGGATGCAGAAGGTGATCCTTTTACAAAGTCCATAGAGGTAAATGTTAGACGTGTTAAAAAAGTTGTTCTTGATACTGTTACCAATGAAGGTACACCCTACAAGGCAGGAACCGTTTATCGTTGTGTTGCTACAGCAGAGGGAACCAATCTTGAAGAGGTAATGGGTGCTTGTGACAGTGTGGATCCCTACCAGTATATTGATCCTCAGACCTTCCAGTGGACAATTGAAATGGATGACGGAAGTGACTGGGATGAGTGGATTGAGTTTGTAGGCCCTACTAATGAGAGAGAAGTTGCTGTTAAACTGAAAAAAGATCTTGAGTATGGTGATGGCATAAAAGTATATGCTAATTCTCTTCATACCAGAGGCGGTCAAAATGATGGTCAGTGGACCAACAAGGCTTCCAGACTGGCTGGCATGGCAGGAGCTGAGAACACTGTAGTTGGATATGATGTACAGAGGGAGTATTTCCCTATTAAGATGAGCAGCATGGTTGGTGATTGTGATTTCCTGCGTGGTGATGACTTCGATATCCAGATTTATCGTGAGTTGGATGCTCAGATTGAAGAGGATTGGAAGAAGAATCATCCCGGTGAGGAGTTTGACGCCAATAAGGATGGTTACAATGCAGGTTATACCGGTAATCATCACATCCGTTATATTTCTGAGGATGGACAGGATTTTTCTACCGCTGCGAATACAAAAGCGGCTGGTTATACCTATGATGGCTGGAAGAAGTTGAGCTATCAAGGTATGGACACTAAAAAGATTGAGTTTAAGGCTGCTGATTTGCAAGATATGAAATATATGAAGAAATATACCTTGGATTTGGTATATAGCTTTACGTACAGTAACAAGAATAATGAACAGTGTACTTATCCTACAGGATTTGATGCTTCTAATCCCAATCAGGACCCTGCACTCGTTTATACATGGGTGATTGATCCTATTGAGGTTCAGTTTGGTAAGGCGAAGTCCGGTAGTGATGCTTCCATTGACCTTAATGCGAATGGATATCTGACAGATAAAGGAAGTGGTATCGGTTCCTTGACCAAGCCTTTATTGTTAAATAAGGATGGCAATGTTCAGATTACCTATACAACCGTAGGTCCCGGTTCTAACTGGAAAGCGGGTGTTAATAATCTCCTTGGTGGTAATTCACAGCTTTGGGTGTATAACGGTGGTACCTGGGTGAAGTCAGGAGAACTTCAGATTATCAATAATTTTGATGGTAATGACCCTAAGAGACAGACCGGTACTTTGGAGCTTGTGACAACCAATCTTCAGAAGGATAAGATTTATAAGGTTGTTTTGGGTGATACTCATCCTGATACCGAAATGGGTGGACAGATTTATACTTCACTGACCGGATACGAGCAGTATGCACTGGATAACAGCACAGGTCAAGCTGATCGTGGACTTATTTACTTCCAGTTGCAGTAAGATTTTCTTTAGTGGTTTTATGTTAATAGTTTTATGTTAATAGTTGGGGCGACATCCTTGTGGATGCCGCCCCATTACTAATTTATTCAAGACATACGTTTTTGAAATTAGTGGGTCTGAGGAAGAAAAAGGGAAAGGAATTTTAAAAATTTCCTAAAAATAACTTGCGTCATGGCTAAAATTGGTGTATAGTGTTTCACGATTGACTTTAATCAATAGGGGAGTGGAAAATGGCAAAGTATTTGGTTATCGTTGAGTCACCTGCCAAGGTGAAGACAATTAAGAAGTTTTTGGGATCAAATTATGAGGTTGCTGCAAGCAATGGTCATGTGCGTGATATGCCTAAGAGCCAATTGGGTATTGATGTGGAAAATGATTATGAACCCAAATATATTACAATCAGAGGAAAGGGCGATATATTGGCAAACCTTCGCAAGGAAGTCAAGAAAGCTGAGAAGATTTATCTCGCAAC
>CAYOGM010000029.1:0-22947 GCA_964403595.1 uncultured Acetatifactor sp.
CTCCGCCTCCCTAAGACGGCGCTCTAACCAAGCTGAGCCACACCCCGAAACACAAGTAATATTATAACCCGTGTTTTTATAAATTGCAATAGTTTTTTGAAAATTTTTTATATTTTTTTCAAAAATCTCAAAAACCCTTATTTTACAAGCTTTTTAGCGCTTCTTTTTTTGCACCTTTTGTTTCTTTTGAGGCTTTGCAACCACTTTTTGAACCTGAGGTGTATTTGTTGCAGACACAACTACACCATTTCGCTTATTCACATTTTCTCGAAGCAAGGTATATCCTGTAGCAAGCAAAGGTATAAAGAACAACATACCTGCTACACCAAACAGGCTGCCACCGAGACTCACTGCCATCAACACCCAGATAGAAGGAAGCCCTACGGAATTGCCTACCACCTTGGGATAAATCAGATTCCCCTCAATCTGCTGAATAATCAGGAACAGAATCACAAACCATAAAGCCATCATAGGATTCTCAATCAAAATCAAAAAAGCACCAACTGCACAACCAATGAACGCACCTACCACCGGAATCAGGGATGTAAATGCAATCAATACTCCCACCATTACCGCATAGGGCATTCGAAAAATAGACATCGCCACTACAAACAAGGTTCCCAGAATCACAGCCTCCAGGCACTGTCCTGTGATAAAACTGCTGAAATTCTTGTGCAACAGGGACAGAACCTTCATAATCTGTGCTGCAAAACGCTTGGGCAAATACGCAGACAGAATACGACATCCCTGATTTGCAAGACGCTCCTTCTGAGTGAGGATATAAATTGCAAACACAAATGCAATAAAGAAATTCACTACACCACCAATAATACTGCCTGCCACACTAAAAGTAGATGTAAGCATATTACCAACACCGGTTTTCAAAAATTTGGCCACGTTGGTTACAATTCCCTGCCAGTCAATCTCCAGATTCTGAAGCTGCTCTGCCTGAGTCTTAAGCTCCGGATACTCCTGACTATACTGTATCAGCACGGCTGTTGTCTTCTCAAGAAAAGCAGGAACCTCGTTGGCAAGCTTTATCATTGCTTGAGTCATCTGGGGAATTACAATGCTTACAACCACAGCAATCACGACAATCAGAAACAAAATCGCTCCCACAATGCCAATGGGACGTCTTAATTTATCTGCTGCCTTTCCCTTCCACTTCCCCAAAGGCTTATTCTCAATCCACTTCATAGGAAGATTTAATACAAAAGCAATAGCTCCGCCATACAAAAAGGGCTTAAACATTTCAAGCACCAGCACAGCACCACCATAAATGGTATTGCTATATATAAGGGCCAGTATCAAAATTGCAGCAAATATCATCAGGCCGCGTATCTGGCGCATTTTTCCCTTACTCCAAGTACCATCATTCCCCTGCAAATTATCATTATCCTGCACTTTATCACCAAGCCCTTTCTACAACCCATTAATCGCATCAATAAGCGCGTCCACATTACACTCCAAGGTTGCCCAACCGGTACAAAAACGCACCACACTATGAGCCTCATCCGCACGATGGTCATAGCTGTAACCGAAATCCTTCCGAAGCTTCTCCAGATGTGCATCCGGCATCTTTACAAAAATCTGATTGGTGTGATTAGGAGCTGCCAACTCATATCCCTTCTGTACGAATGCATTGCGCAGCTTCTCTGCCAATCGAATGGCATGCGCCGAAATCTCAAAATATAGACCATCCGTAAACAATTCATCAAATTGCACACCTAAAAGCCGTCCCTTTGCCAACATTCCGCCCTTCTGCTTCATAATATAGCGGAAATCCTCTTTCAAAGACTCATTGCAAATCACCACGGCCTCACCAAAGAGCGCCCCAACCTTAGTTCCTCCAATATAAAATACATCTGTATTCTCTGCAATATCCTGCAAGGTCAAGTCATTATCCGGTGCCATCAACCCATATCCCAATCTTGCACCATCCAGAAAAAGATACAGACCATTTTTCTTACACACGCCGTACAAAGCCTTAAGCTCTTCTTTGCTGTAAATAGTGCCCAGTTCTGTCGGATTTGATATGTAGACCATCTTGGGTTGCACCATATGCTCATGAGCCTCATCATTTACATGTCCAAGATATTCTACCTCCACCTGCTTTGCCGTAATCTTGCCATCATCACTTAAAATAGGCAAAACCTTATGTCCACAAGACTCCACTGCTCCTGTCTCATGTACATTAATATGACCGGTATTTGCACAAATCACTCCCTGATGCGAACGAAGCGCCGCATCAATTACCGTCATATTGGTCTGGGTTCCACCCACAAGAAAATGCACCGCCAAATTCTCGTTACCGCAAGCCGCGCGAATTTTATCAGCCGCACTACGGCAATAATCATCTTCTCCATAGCCGGACCACTGCTCCATATTGGTCTCCACAAGGCGCTCTAACACCTTCGGATGAGCGCCTTCGGTATAATCACACTGAAACAAAACCACTTTATGCCTCCTTGGTCTCTAAGAGCTTTACCACATACTCCCATACTCTCCTGGTGGAAGAAATGCTCAATCGCTCTTCTGTTGTATGGATATCCTTCATATCGGGACCGATGGACACACAATCCAAATCTTTGATTTTGCTGCCAAGGATTCCGCACTCAAGCCCTGCATGAATGGCCTCAACCTCAGGCTCTCTTCCATACATTTCCTTAAATACTTTTATCATTTTCTCCCGCAAAGAAGAATCCACCCGATAAACCCATCCCGGATAATTACCGGAAATACTGCAACTGCCACCTGCAAGCTGTACAATTGCCTCCAACCTGTTCAAAAGTGCTGTCTTGGCGCTTTCCACACTGCTGCGTACAGCAAACACTGCCTTCATAGCACTCTCGCTTCCATCAATCTCCAACATACCCATATTCAGGGAAGTCTCAACCAAGCCCTTCACATCTGCACTCATATTCTGCACGCCATTGGGAAGTGCAATCAAAAATGCTGCGACCTTGGCAGTATCCTCAACAGATACAGCCTCCGCACTCACAACCTCATCCACTCTGCCCCAGCTCAACGAAAATCCGGGATCCTTAGTCGCCAGCTCATCGGAAATCTCCATCAATAAGTCTTCTAATGTTTCATCAAAAACAGTAGGCTCCGCAGGTTCTGTAATCATTTTGCTGCACAGACTGCTTCCCTCCGGAATCAATACCGTTGCCTTGGTCTCACGAGGGATTGCATTATCTGCCAGACCACCGTTTACGCTTACCAGCCGGATAGGTGCCTTCTCCTGCAAAGACCACAGCACTCTGCCCATCAAACAGTTGGAATTACCTCTTTCATGATGAATCTCTACACCGGAATGTCCGCCCAAAAGCCCTGCCACTGTAATTTTCACCAGAACCCCTTTGGTCTCGCTCATGCTTACAGGCAAACTGCAACAAGCCCTTGCACCGCCGGCACAGCTGGTCAAAAAGATACCCTCATCCTCCGAATCCAGATTCAGCAGACGACTACCTTTAAGCATAGACAAATCAATCGCCATAGCTCCATCCATGCCAACTTCCTCGTCCACAGTAATAATTACCTCCAAACGGGGATGCTTGATATCATCGGAATCCAAAAGTGCCAGTGCATAAGCCACAGCAATACCATCATCGCCACCCAGACTGGTGCCCTCTGCATAGATATCATCACCATTCACAGCCAGACGCAGACCCTCGGTCTTCATATCAATATCGCAGTCAGGCTTTTTCACTGCCACCATATCCATATGACCCTGCAACACCATTACAGGCTCATTCTCATACCCCGGTGTTGCCTCCTTGATAATGATGACATTTTTAACCTCATCCTGAATCACCTCAAGACCACGCTCTCTGGCAAACTGCACCAGATAATTACTAATCTGTCCGATATTGCCTGAACCGTGAGGAATCCCGCAAATCTCCTCAAAATAATGAAATACCTTCTTCGGTTCCAAATTTGTTAATACTCCCATGCATTACCTCCACTTTCGATTTCTGTCCGGAACAAAAAGGGGAGCCTAACGGCTCCCCGAACGCTCCCCGAGTAGGGCTCGAACCTACAACAACTCGGTTAACAGCCGAGTGCTCTACCATTGAGCTATCGAGGAAAATAGATTGCTACGCAATCTATCGAAGAAACTTCGTTTCTTCATTTAACAGATTACTGCGCAGCCTATGCAAATTGCTTTGCAATCACAAGTTAAAGTATAATTATTTGAACTCAAAAAGTCAATATATCACGCCAATTTTTTGAAAATTTTATAATTGACGGGCTTGTTTATCGATAGCCTCCCAAAGTCCGTTCAGATACGTTGCTCCGAGGGCTCTGTCATACAGACCATAGCCGGGTCTTCCACTTTCTCCCCAAATCATGCGTCCGTGGTCAGGTCGAATATAACCGTTAAATCCATTGTCATACAAAGCCTTCATAATGGCGTACATATCCAAAGTTCCACAGGCAGACAAATGCGCTCTTTCCTCAAAACCATTGGGCAAAAGTGCCACATTGCGCATATGCACAAAGTGAATCCTTCCCATAGCAGCATACTTTGCCGCCATTTTCACCACATCATTGTGCCCGGAACATCCAAGAGACCCGGTACACAGGGTAATCCCATTGTTAGGCACATCCACAATCTGTAAAAATCGGTCCAAATTCTTCTCATTGGTAATAATACGAGGCAGCCCAAAGATACTAAAGCATGGGTCATCCTCATGAATTGCCATATTCACGCCGCACTCCACAGCTACCGGAATAATCTGCTTGAGAAAATAAGTCAGATTCTCCCACAGTTTCTCCTCATCTATTTGCTGATAGCGAGCCACAATATCACGCAATTCTGCTCTGGAATAGCTGGCATCCCAACCGGGCAAAGTCAGGTCGCTCTCACTGTCCAAAGGATTAACAGCCTCCACCTGCTCCTCATAATAAGCAAGGGTAGTGGAACCATCGGGCAATACATGAGCAGTCTCTGTTCGCGTCCAGTCAAACACCGGCATGAAATTGTAGCAGACACACTTGACTCCCGCCTCCGCCACACGCCGGATATTTTCGCAGTAGTTTGCAATATAAAGCTCTCTTGCAGGGGCTCCCATCTTGATATCCTCATGCACAGGAATACTCTCAATCACCTCAAAAGCAAGACCTGCCGCCTCCACCTCACGCTTCAGCTTCGCAATGCTTTCTCTGGGCCATACCTCTCCCACAGGAACATCATACACCGCCGTCACAATGGTACTCATCCCGGGAATCTGTACAATATGCTTCAAGGGAACCTTATCATCCTGCCCATACCATCGAAAGGAAAGTTTCATATCAGGGAGCTTTTTATCAGAGTGATTCATTATCTCATGCCTCCAAATCAGGATTTGTAACTACGCTTCAAGCTACAAGCTACGAGATTAATATTGCCATATTCTCAATATATATACACGGAATATATAAAAATTTCTTGTAGGGGCGTATTTTATTCAATATACAGCAAAAGAGGCATCACCTACCGGCAACACCTCTTTTGTTAAGCAGATGACGGGAATTGCATTTTACCTTTTTACATATTATATACGCCGTTTTTCCTTAAATATTTGTTGTATCAATTGCAAAAAATAGGCACTTTTTACAGTCTGCACATTTTTTTAGTATCAAATTAGTATCACGAGCGCAACTTCTGTATAAGTGTTTCCTGAAGTTCATCCAATTCCTTTACCAATGCTTCATACTTTTCCAATCTCATATATCGGGGCTTTGTAACAGCCTTTTCCAGTCTCATATATCGGGGACTTGCGACGTCGCAACAGAGGTCAAAACTGTACCCCAGCTCTTTCTCCACAATATACCGCATTCTATTAAGCAGCGCATCTATACCGCCCTTTTGCTGGCTCCCATAATTCAGCCCGGCACATTTACGGCACACGCAGCCTTCAGGTGTTCCATAAAGATATCTGACACGCTGTTTACATTTTGGGCAAAGGAAATACATCCGCTTTGTTTTTCCGTCTATGTTTGGCACTATAGACAAATCAAGAGCACTGTATCCGCCTTTTACACACATACTTGCAGTCTGGTTATTCACATGATAAATAATATCACAGATTGGCGTAGAGTAACAGACATCCGTTTTATAGTACAGGTACTTGTCACCCCTTAAAAAGTCATAGAGGGCAAAACTGTCTATCCTGTGATAGTCCTCCACCTGTCTGTGCGTTTTGTTATGTCCACCGGAACCGTATCCACCCATAGCGCACCGCCTTACTGTAACGCATATTCTTGATCAATGTACTGATACAGCGCAACCATATTGACACGTATAAAAGTCCCTATCCTCACAATGGCCCTTGCTTTTTTTGCTATCTTCCGGAGTTTGTCCTCACTTAGCTGCATTTCCTCCATAGCATCCTCAATACTGCAATACCGTCTGATATATCCTGCATCTCTCAACATGTCCACAACCTCCTTATTCTGCTCCTGTAGTTTTTCACTGAACAAATACAACGCTTTTCTTCTGTATCCGTAAAAATCAACCTTGTTATATGGCAGAACGGCAGCAGTATCCAAACACTCAAAAGACACATCCCTGCGCAGACTATAAAAGAGGTCTGCTGCCATCTCTTCATTGCTCTCCTGTGCCGCTGCAAAGAGTATCTTTTCTGTGTCACGGTCTGCTGCCTGGCACTTCTTAAACAATGCATTGCAGTCTGATTCACTCAATCCATAATCCCGGTATGATGCGTCTCTCACTCTCACTGTTTTACCTCCCATAGAACAATGCCCCTGCAATCAATCCGAAAGCAAGGGCACTGTATTTTAATTTATCCGGCTTTCACTATGCGCTCTGCTCCTGATAGTAAATAGCCATCTTCTTGTTGTCCAAAACAAACGCATCATAGCAGATACGTCCTTCTACCAGAGAGCCGCTAATACCGGGCGGATCCTGATGGATTTTGTAGTCCTCCAGTTTGGTGGGGGCTACTGTGGCCACAGGATGGGCCAACATGAAACCAAAATTCTTCGGCAAACGTTTTGCAGGTACCTTTACAACCTCTGCACCGTCAATCATTGCAATAACACCCTTCAAGCGCAGTTCAGCAGTGATATCAGTCTCCATGACAATATCCTTGCAGTGTTTCATCAAGGTATATACATCAGGGGATACAACCAACACACGGCCTGTCTCGGGTACCTCTTCATTATCCAGTGCATTGTTTGCATTGGTAATCTCGGTATAAATATTATCAGAGGTCAATGCAATTGCTTCAGGCTTGTGCCCTGCATTAGTTGCCATAACACCGTAGGTATAAGCATCTACTTCTGGGATTACCACCTGTCTCTGCTGTCTGGCCAATGCTGACGCTGCTGCAAGCTGCTGTGCTGTTTCATCCGTATCGAGCTTATCGATAGCAAATGTGAAAGAGCGGTCTTTTTTGAGTGTAAACTCCTCTGTAGTTGCATCAAGGTCCTTCACGGTACCATACCTGCTACCGGTGAATCCCTCCGCAGGATTACGGTTATAATCTGCCATGTCACTGGTACCAACCTTGTACACCTTCACGGTGTGCGCTCCGTTCCAGTCAAAATCCTGATTGGTCAGAAGGGATTTTTTACTCTCTGTTGCAAATAACTCGTCCGTGTAAGGGCGAAATTCAGTTGTTAAATTAATAGCCATATTCTACTCCTTTAGTTTAAATTCATGGCCCTCCTAATCGGATCCTCACGCCCAGCAGCTGTATTGTTCATGGGTGCCGTAAACCTTGCCCGGTTCTTCTCCAGCTCGGCCTGCTCTGCACTGGGTGTGCGCTCCCTGATGAGGGCATCAATAGTATCTAATGCCTTGTCAAAGGCTTCTGTGCTGCTGCAATTCAACGCATCCAGAATGCTCTCCGGGTATCCCCTGTCAATAAGCTTCTGGCGGTTGTTTAAGCGAAACTCTCTGTTATTGAGCTCCTGCTCCCTCTTTCCCATTTCCTCCGACGCTTTCGCTCTGTCCTTGGCCAATCGGTCCTGTACAATACGATTAACATCATCCTGGGTGAAGGTTTTATGTTCCCCCTTGGTGTCTGCCGGGGTGGCAGTGCTTACATCTGCATTTGTGTTAATATCCATAACATTCTCCTGTTTTTTACGCCTACAGTGGGCTATTTTAAGCAAATAGAAAAGCGCAGGAAAACACTCTCTACGCCTAAGAGTGTATTTCCCGCGCCTTTTAATCGGCTTCCGGTCAGAGGGGACCGGGGTACTCGATATATTCTACTCACCAGCCCCATTATACCTTGTTCTGCAATTTATTTTCTATACACATTTTCCCGGCCTGCCCTGTTGAAATGTGTGCTATATACGTTTTTTTGCCTAAATCAACGCCTTATTCTAACAATAACAGCGGTAACTCGCTTGTTTGCAAATTACCGCTGTTCAGGTCATGTATTCAGTTCTATATAGGCCTTATTGTACCGTCCGGCATTATCCTTGCTAATCTTGTATGACTTTATTGCAGGTTTTAACAGTATAAGCACCTTTTGGAGCTCCTGCTCTGTTGTATAGCTTACTCTCACCTTTACAGCCATTGTATCATAATCACCTCACTTTGCCAACCCCACGTTATTGTAACTTTATTAATTTGTCAAAAGGCGGTCTGTATCGATTCTTGCGGTATGGTTCCAATTCCCTGCGCCGCCGGGTTCGGGTGTTGGCGCACCGTTCCCCGGAGGGTGCAGGGGTGTTGTTATGCTTTTAAGTTCCCCTCTTTCATTAACGAGACAGCGTACAAGAATCCATCAGCAAAACTATTCACCGACACTGCAGCTATGTATTCATCAAGTGCCATATTATGGTCATTACCGGCATCTCTTACTGCTTGTGATGCAGCTCTGGGGCTCCCTTCACTGTAATGACTATACAAATCATCTTCACTCATCTGTAACAATTCTTCAATTTTTTTCATTTTCTCTTTCCTTTCCCCGGAAAGCCGTGTTATTATGTATTTGTAGGTTGTACGGCTCCGGCTGTGCTTTGCCCTGTTGGTATTGGTAGTACCGGCAGGGCGTTTTCTATTTCCTGCATGATTCTCTGCTTTTCCTGTTCCCTTGTTGCCTTCCTGATGGGCTCCTCCGGCAGCAGTACCGGGTAGGTGGTGCTCTCTATTCTGTCAATGATACGGTCATCCATCCGCAGCTTGTCCGGTGGAAGGTTGCTTGTGTATATCGTGGGTAATCTGCCCACATACCTGTCATTTACCAGCGCATACAAAACGGTGTCTATCCACTCTTTGGACATCTGTACCCCGATATCATCCACAACAAGGAGCCCTGCTTGGCGGATAGCGTTTACTTCCGCATCATCTCCGCTAAAGCCTTTCTTGGTCATTTCGAGGAAATCAAGGATATTCACAAACTTTACACTGCCCTTGTACCGTTTCACTATCTCGTTAATAAGGCAACATGAAAGCATTGTCTTACCGCTCCCTTTGGTGCCGGAGTGGATATACAGGCCCATGCCCTTGTCCCTAAGCTGCTTGTAGTGAATTATGTACCGGTTTATCATATCCTTGGCATCTGTAGTATCTGCCGTGTACTTGCTCCAGTCAAAATCCTTTGCTGTGACGTTCAAAAACTCAAAAGGCATCATGGCACGTATACGCCGGAACTCTGACTCTTGCGTGGTTACCTTCGCAGACTGCAACAGGTACTCCCTGCCCTCTGCATCCTCGATCATGGTAATATGCCCCACTCTGTAGAAGCGTATATCCTCTAACTGCTCATTGCTTAGATTCTCCCATCTTGGATAGGGTGCCAAGGCCTTGCGCAAAAAGATGCGTCTCTCGCTCTGCTCATTCAAGCTCATGCGCTTTGCGTAGTAATCCATGCCACCGGGCTTTAGCAATCTGAATTTTGCAAGATATTCCCCATTTGGTGCGGTTGCACCGGTGCAACTATTCTTTTCCATCTGCTCACCCCCTTACTGGAATGGATCATCAGGAGTCGGGGTTCTCCTGTACTTCTGGTACATCTCGGCATATACTGCATAACCATCAGATTGTGCCGGTTCTGAAGCCTGCTGCCGGCCGGTATTTCTGTAACTACTGCTACTGTCTGCATAGTTCCCATCAAGTACCTTGGCCATATTAGCATCCGATATCAGCCAATCAAACGTGGCAGACCAGTTTCTGTTATTCTGGCCCTTTAGAAAGCTGCTGCCCTCTGCCAGTTCAAACAGTCTTTTGAAATCATCCATGTTGTAAGTCCTTAACCGTGCCCGGATTGCCTTTTTTCTCTTGTCTGATAATTTAGTGAGTCGAGGAAATGACACGCAAGTGGCATTATACATATCAGCTATAAGCTGATAATTAATATTTTTATCTCTATCACTATCATTATCACTATCATTATCACTATCACTATCATTATCATTATCGGCTAGATTTGCTAAGCCTTGCTTAGCATTCGCTAGCGATTGCTTACTATTGCTAGCTTTTGCTAAACCGCCTTTTCTTCCGTTTTCCCGGTTCTTCTCGCAACGTTCTGCATATTTCTCATCATTTCGCACTATAGACATTGCAATAATATCAAAGGCCATTGCAAGGGCACTGTGCTCCTTTAGAAACTCCGGCTTGATACGTTCCTTTACAAACGGAAATAGTGATTTAAACAACATACCTGCTTCATCATCCGGGAGATGTCCCACAATTACTTCATTGTCGCAGTATATGATAAAACTTTTTTTATTGTAGCTCATTTTCTGTCTTGTTTCTCCTTCCTACCTGAACGGCATTTCGTTTTCATATTGTGCAATGCCCTCCAGCGTCATTTGGTATTCCTCCTCGGTCAGCTTGCTCGGCATCTGCTTAAATCTGGCCATTGCATCCTTAAAGTGCTGCATGGTCATTTCCTGCAAGCTCTTGATCTTGTACTGATAACATACAGATTTTTCATTTATGCCGGTTCGGGCCATTTCTGCCTGTATGGTTGCAATGTGCTGCTTGTCCACATACACAGGACCACTTGTACGGCTGCTGCCCCTTGTGCTTGTATTCCTGCCCCTTGTGGTACCAGAGGACTGCTGCCGGGGCTCACTTCCCTGCTCCATGCTGTCCGGGTCCTTGGCATCATCAATACAGAACAGACCATTTAAGGCGTACTTTCTCGCATAACTACTGCATGAGCCGGTTATCTGTGCCGCATCCATGCCGGCCTTGCTCTCGCATTCCCGGGCATAGGCTACATTCACAATCTGCTCACCGCTCTCTGCATCCTGAAACATGGCAGCAGCCTTGATATAAAACCGTTCGCCCAGTTGGACTATCTCGTCACTGATCAGCAGGATTGCTTTTACCTCTGCAAGCAAAGGCTTTAGTGCTTCCTGTATGTCCTCACAACTCCGGTAATGGTATTTACCGAAAGAGTTATACTGGCCTTTTGGGGCTTTGAGGTTCTGCTGGACGTACAGAAGCTTCTCTGCTATGCTGTTATACTCCATCCGCTGCTCCTTCCTGAGCCGTAACACCAAAAAACCTTTGCTCTGCATAGACTCGGGAAACCTTGCCACGTACTACAAGATAGCCCTTGCTTTTAAGCTCGTCATTCATCTGCCGTATGTACTGATATGCTTTGCTCTCGGATACTCCTAACAGCTCGCCCAGTTCTTTTGCATTGTAGGTTGCTCTGCTCATGCGCTCACTCCTCTCTTTCGTAATCTTCACCATCACACAAGCACTCTTGCATTGATATTTCCCAGTCATCCATACAAGGAAAGTGTACATACTTCCAACGGCATGTTGTACAATCATAACAATTACTTTCTCCCATGTGATTCTCCTTTCTTGGCTTTTCTACGTCAAAAAACGCTTTTAAAATTCTTTAGGCTAAATTCTACCTTGAAGGGGTTTTCGTTAAAATTACCCTCACTCACGCCCATAGTAATGCGTGTAGAAATTATTGAGGGCCAATCTCTAACCAGTCCAAAGGAATGCGTACGCTGATCATGTCCTCTGTGTGCTCAAGCACTTCACACTCTTCCGGATATGCTGCAGCAAGCTCAATAAACTCCTGCATCTTCTCTACATCATTGCTTTTGATTGTTACCATATCGATTGCTTTACTCATGTTCTTATTCTCCTTTTCATTTTTACTGCACTCAATAAGCTATTTAATAATTTCTTTTTCGAATTTGGTAAATTCTCCACTGACTTTTATTTATCTTATAAATCGCTCATTGAGTTGGGTTGTTTTTGCAAATTAGCGGCTCTCCCTATACCCTTACGATTAGAATTTTTGCCAAAACGAAATTCATATAAAGCACAATCCGTGATAGGGCATAAGTTAACTTCATGTGATGAGCCACAGCTACATTCAAGACACTTTTGCCGAATAGCTTTTAGTGGTGTTAATCTTGCCACGCTCGCCTCCTTCCTGTTGCGACGTCGCAACTAATCAATAATTTCTGTTACATCCACGCCCAGAGCTTTGGCAATGCGACCTACTGTATCAGGCTTTATATCTTCGCCACTTGTTGCCCTTAAAAGCGTACCTTTGGCAATTCCGGCTTTTATTATGTCCGTTGAACTCATGCAAGCCCTTGCCTTTGCTAACTCATACTTTTGCTTGTTTAATTTCACAAATGCCCCTCCTTTCTAAATTAGTGCTTTATAGGCACTATTATAGTGCATTTTTATATTTTGTCAAGCACTATTTTAGTGCATTTTTAGAAAATATTGTGCAAATAATGATTGACTTTGCACTAATATGTGCTAAAATATGCGTAGGAGGTGCAAAATGGGATTTGGTAATAAATTAAAAGAAATATTAAAAAAAAGAGGAATTACAATAAAAGAACTTTCTGCAATGTCAGGAATCTCACTAAATACACTGTATTCGATTACTAAAAGAGATACTCAGATGCCTGATAAGGAGATTGTTAATAAAATTGCAACCGCCCTCAATATTAACATATCAGAACTATATACTTTTGACATGCTTGATTCAGAACTAAGCAGATTAATAAATCAGCAGAAACAGTCTGAGGAAAAACTGCGCAAAATGCTCTCTGATTTGGTTTTAATGTTGAACGGTGATGCTCTGAATGAGTTAATAGAAAATGCGCTAGAATTATTACGCTATGAAGCTTACTGGTCTCTTTTTCATGACCGAAACGCTATAAAGACTTTTGTTGGGGATAAAATAATTCCCCTTTCAGATTCTGAAACCGGAAACCGTCCGGACCAATCGGACAAATAGTCCTGCTGCCATAGAGCCGCAATCGGTGACAAATTGTCACGGTTTGAACCATGACAATATAATATACTTAACCCGGGGGCCGAAGGGGCGAAGATGCCAGTTGCCGGACACTATGGAAGGAGCTGGTGCCAATGGTTACATATAGCGACCTATTCACTTTTGTAATTATGCTTTGTGCGGTTATAACTCTTGTTATCAACACTAAACGCAAAAAGTAGCGCCTCGACCTGGTAAGTTAAGCGCTACTTTTTGTAGTATTTACACTGCCGGCGGCTAGGCTTAATCTAGCTTTCGGCCCTCTTGTTAAGTATATTATATCGCTGGACACAGATTTTGTAAAGCCTAGGTTTGACAAAATCAAAACCGCCCCCTGCTACCAACAGAGAGCGGCTTCTGGAACCATACCGGGAACCCCGATACAATCCACCTTCGACAAGTGATATTGTATCATTTCCCGGGCTTAATTGCAAGTTGCACTGGTGCAACTTCTGCAAAACACTCTTTGTTTTGCTATTCCGGGCATTTTTATGCCCATTTTTAGGAGGATTGATACAATGCCTGTATACAAGGACGAAAAGACCGGCACATGGTACTGTAAATTTTACTATGAGGACTATACCGGGAACCGCAAGCAAAAGCTGAAGCGTGGCTTCAAGCTCCAGAGGGATGCTAAAGAATGGGAACATGACTTCTTGACAAAACAGGCTGCACAGCCCGATATGCCTTTTAGCACACTCTCTCAGCTCTATTTAGAGGACAAACAAGCCCACACCAAGAAAATCACCTACGAGACCAAAAAGAACCGCATTAATACATGGATTCTGCCATATTTCAACACACAGCCAATCAATGAGATTACTGCACCTGATATTCGCAAATGGCAGGCCACTCTGAAAGAATCACTAAATGCTAATGGTGCGCCACTCTCTGAGGGATATATGCAGAACCTTGTGACAGAGCTGTCCAGTATCTTTAATTTTGCCGTGCGCTTTTATGGCCTGTCCGGTAACCCCTGCCATGTGGCCGGGAATACCGTGGGCAAGAAAAACCGCAGCATGAACTTCTGGACAAAAGAGGAGTTTGATCGGTTTATTGCCACATTTGACAAGGCAAGCCCCTATTATGTGGCCTTCCTTATGCTTTACTATTGTGGTATTCGTATCGGGGAACTAGAAGCCCTCACCATTGGTGATGTAAACCTTGACAACAATATGATCACCATCAACAAAACATACCACCTTATAAACGGCTCCGGCGTGACTACTTCCCCAAAGACTCCAAAGGCTAACAGGAATATCACAATTCCCCCTTTCCTGTCTGCTGTTATCCGAGAATATGAAACGCACATATATGCCCACGAGCCCGATATGCGGTTATTTATAGCATCACACAGCACATACGCCCGGCAGATGGAGGAACACACCAAGCAAGCCCAAGTAAAACGCATACGACTGCATGACCTCCGGCATTCTCATGCAAGCCTGTTGATAGAGCTGGGCTTCTCTGCCCTGTTGGTATCTGAACGCTTAGGACATGAAAACGTATCTACCACACTCAATATCTACTCCCATCTGTTCCCATCAAAACAGATAGAAGTAGCAGAGAAATTAGAGAACCTTTGCACCAACAATAAATATTAATAGTATCATTTGAGTATCAGAAAAGCCCAGTTAATGCGCATTTATCGCACTTACTGGGCTTTTAGAGCAGATGACGGGAATCGAACCCGCCTCCTCAGCTTGGGAAGCTGATGTTCTACCGATGAACTACATCTGCATGTAATTCATTATACTACATAGTTTCCCATTTTACCACTATTTTTATTATAAAATATACTGCACTTATTTCCACAACTCTCCCCAAACTTCATCGCACAACTCCACACAATACTCTCTTGAAAAATTCCCGTCCACTTTTGCTGCCACGAGTCCGTCCCAAGCAAATACTCCGTACCCCAGTGAGGACACACTACGGTAAAATCCGCCAGTGCTTCTGCCTTCTGTAAATCTGTCACCACACGCTCCTCCTCCAAAAGATTTACCACATAGGGCATATCCTCCGGCAAAGGAATCCCATTAGTTCCATATGTATAATTCAAAATAGCAACACGAATGCCATCCTGCTCATAAATATAGATTTCATCCTGTGCTTCTGCTGTTTCATTGACACCCAGTACCGCTATTTCAGGATAATTGGTCTCCCAGAACTCCATACAGCGCACAACACCCTTCTGCCCCTTATCCAAAGTATGGTTGGTGGCGTGACAAACCACGTCAAAGCCCGCCTCCACCAATGCTTCTCCAAGCTCGTAGGGCGCGTTAAAAGCCGGATATCCACTGACGCCCATTTCGGCGCCGCCAATAATTACCTCCTGGTTCACCAGCGCCAAATCTGCTGCCTGAATCTCCTCCGTAGTATTAGCAAAAACAGCTGTAAAATCATAGCTGCCATCCTCTCTAAGCCCACTCTCCGCAAGAGGAGTGTGCAACAAAATATCCCCAACCATCACAAGAGACAATGTGGGCGGACTATACCCCTCCGGTTCTTGGAGAGCTTCTTCCGATACCAACGGCTCTGCATCATTTTCCGAAACATCCGCCAGACTCTGTCCGTCGATATCTGCCGACTGGGATGCCGGCTCCGATATGGCAGTCTCCGCCGTTTCTTCGACCATATGCCCAACCGTTATTTTGGTTCCACTTCCGCCACACCCCACCAGTACAGCGAGCATCAACATTCCTACAAATATGCTTATTTGTCCTTTACTGCTCATCAAATGCTTATGACTCATACCACAACCTCATCCCTGCATTATGTAAAAAGACTGCTACACCTACAAAAGTGTAACAGTCTCACATTTCTCATATAATCTGACTTAAGCCAGTTTGCTCTTAGCCAGCTCTGCAAGAGTCTTGAAGCCCTCTGCATCATTAACAGCCATCTCAGCCAGCATCTTTCTGTTCATCTCGATACCAGCCAGCTTCAAACCATACATGAACTTGCTGTAGGAAAGGCCGTTCATTCTAGCTGCAGCGTTGATACGAGCAATCCAAAGCTGTCTGAACTGACGCTTTCTCTCTTTACGTCCTGCATAAGAACTGGTAAGTGCTCTCATAACGGACTGCTTTGCAATTCTATACTGCTTGCTTCTTGCACCTCTATAGCCCTTTGCAAGCTTCAATACACGATTATGTCTCTTCTTGGCATTCAAGCCACCTTTAATTCTTGCCATGTCTCATTATCCTCCTTGCCCGAATTATAAATAGGGTAAAATCTTCTTCATGTTCTTTACGTTAGTTGCATCAGTAATTGCGGGCTTTCTAAGATTACGCTTTCTCTTAGTGCTCTTCTTGGTTAAGATATGGCTCTTATAAGCCTTTGCTCTCTTCAACTTACCGGTACCGGTTGCTTTAAAACGCTTAGCAGCTGCTTTGCTTGTCTTCATTTTGGGCATAACTATTTCCTCCTAAATAATATTGAATATACGGCAATCGCCGAAGTCCTCACCGCTTTATTTGATGCACACGGAGCCCTTGCTCCTGCGCCTGCATCACGTATCCTTATGTCCCGACTACTTCTTCTGTGCCAGGAACATGGTCATGCTTCTGCCTTCCACCTTGGGAGCTTTCTCCACAACAGCGATGTCAGCCAAAGCCTCAGCAAAATCATCCAAAATATGCTTGCTGTTATTCATATGAGCCATCTCACGACCTCTGAAACGCAGAGTAATTTTCACTCTGTCACCCTTGGTCAAAAACTTTCTGGCAGCGTTTGTCTTGGTATTCAAGTCATTGGTATCAATATTGGGAGAAAGGCGAATCTCCTTCACCTCAACAACCTTCTGCTTCTTCTTCGCTTCCTTCTCTCTGCGAATCTGCTCGTACTTGAACTTACCATAGTCTACAATTCTGCAAACAGGGGGCTGTGCGGTAGGTGCAATCTTCACCAAATCAAGCTCTGCCTCCTCAGCCAGTCTCATAGCTTCCTTGGAAGACATAATTCCCAACTGCTCGCCGTTCTCTCCGATTACTCGTACTTCCTTGTCACGAATTTGTTCGTTAATCATTAAATCGCTAATGGCTGTATACCTCCATACATAAGAAATAAAAATATTTGGTTGCTGTGCTTCTCCGCACAAAAAAGTGGATAGCATAACCATCCACTCAAATCACACACATAATTCTCTGCACAATAATAAATCACTGCACAAATTTCTTATATGAAAAAATCTGAACGCTTACCAGCCCGATTGCCGTAAGGTGAGAGTGGATACTCTGCTTGTTAAAGGGGTTCACAACTCTTCTGTTGCTCACACACTCGTATAGAATAACACCTGATAATTCATTTGTCAACAACTTTTTTTATTTTTCTGCATTTCCTGGATTTTATGTAGGGAAGAGCCGAAACATCAGCCCGGCCCTTCTGTTATAAACCTTATCTCTCTACAAAGGTTGCGCAATTGGTCTCTCTGCTGCTGTCCGCGCCACTTCCTGTGATATCCACATGGTCTGCCACACATTTGTAGTTACTGTTGTAAATACATTTCACAGCCTCACAGTCGATACTGATAGTTTTGCTGGGATGCGCGGTGGAACTGGTAAATGCACCATCTCTACGCTCCATAAAACTCTCACAACAGGTATCATCAGCATTGTCGGCATGCTTGCCGCCTACCATGATATCTCCCTTACTGCAAAGACACTCTTTGTTGTAGGTACAATTTTCTACACCACATTTCAATTCTGCCATGAAAACCTCCTTCTACACAGTTCGCTTATTTTAATGTAAACCGTGCAGAAGTAGTGTTCCCATTCGGCATTGCTTTATTGCAAAAAATTCTCAATATTTAAATTTATTTGGATTCTTCCACAACCTCAATTTTGCGGATTTCCTTGGTGCGGATTTCCTCACAAATCTGGTTAATGAACTCCTGCAAAGGCTTAGTGCCCTCATCGCCTGCAAAACGGCTTCTTACGGATACCATACCTTCCTCGGCCTCCTTCTGACCCACAACAAGCATATAAGGAACCTTTGCCAGACGTGCCTCACGAATCTTAAAGCCGATTTTCTCAGAACGAACATCTGTAGTTACCAGAATGCTGTTCTTCTTAAGCTCCTTCTCCACCTCAGCTGCATAATCTGCAAACTTCTCAGAGATAGGAAGAATGCGAACCTGCTCAGGACACAGCCAGGTAGGGAACTTGCCCTCGTACTTTTCAATGAGCCATGCCAAAGTTCTCTCATAACAACCCATGGAAGTTCTGTGGATAATATAAGGACGAACCTTGTCACCGTTCTGGTCGATATAATACATATCAAACTGCTCTGCCAACAAAGCGTCCCACTGAATGGTAATCATGGTATCTTCCTTGCCGTACACGTTCTTGGCCTGAATATCTACCTTAGGACCGTAGAAAGCAGCTTCGCCAACGCCCTCGTAGAAAGGAATCTCAAGCTCAGTCAAGACCTTTCGGATATTCTCTTGAGTTTCCTCCCAAACCTCTGCTTCGCCCACATATTTGTCCTTGTTATCAGGGTCCCACTTGGACAGACGATAGGTTACATCATCACCTACACCCAAAGTCTCCAGACAATGCTTCGCCAAAGCCAGACAGTTCTTAAACTCCTCTACCATCTGGTCAGGTCTGACAATCAAGTGACCCTCAGAAATAGTAAACTGACGTACACGGGTCAGACCATGCATCTCACCGGAATCCTCATTTCTGAAAAGTGTGGAGGTCTCGCCGTAACGGATAGGCAGATCACGATAGGAATGCTGCTCTGCCTTATATACATAATACTGGAAGGGACAGGTCATGGGACGAAGAGCAAACACTTCCTTATCAGTCTCCTCATCACCCATTACAAACATACCCTCTTTATAATGATCCCAGTGTCCGGAAATCTTGTACAAATCACTCTTAGCCATGAGAGGAGTCTTGGTGCGCACATAGCCCCACTCTTCCTCCAAATCCTCAATCCATCTCTGCATGGTCTGAATCATCTTGGTACCCTTGGGCATCAGAAGAGGCAGACCCTGACCGATTACATCAACAGTGGTAAATAATCCCATCTCACGACCCAGCTTATTATGGTCACGAGTCTTGATATTCTCAAGATAAGCCAGATACTCCTCCAGCTCTTCTTTTTTGTTAAATGCAGTACCGTAGATACGCTGAAGCATAGCATTCTCAGACTTACCTCTCCAGTATGCACCGGAAGAAGAAGTCAGCTTGTATGCCTTGATGCCCTTAACGCTCATCAGATGAGGGCCTGCACAGAGGTCTACAAAATCGCCCTGACTATAGAAGGAAATCTCAGCATCCTCAGGAAGGTCACGAATCAACTCTACCTTATAGGGTTCCCCCTTCTCCTCCATAAACTTGATAGCTTCCTCTCTGGGAAGCACGAATCTCTCAAGCTTTGCACCTGCCTTGATAATCTTCTTCATCTCAGCCTCGATTGCATCCAAATCCTCTCTGGAAAAAGGTGCGTGGTCGAAGTCATAGTAAAATCCATTCTCAATGCTGGGACCAATGGTAACTTTTGCATCGGGGAACAGCTTCTGTACTGCCTCAGCCATAACATGAGCAGTGGTATGGCGAATGGTAGCCAGACCTTCCTTGTCATTTGCTGTGCAGATGGAAAGCTCGCAGTCGCTGTCAAGCACAGTTCTAAGGTCTTTCACCTCACCGTTTACCAAACCGCAACAAGCCACTCTTGCCAGACCTTCGCTGATATCCAGCGCGATGTCATAAATACTTTTTGCTTCGCTGTACTCCTTTACGGAGCCGTCTTTCAGTGTAATTTTCATTTTCCTTCCTCCTTTTTTATAGAGTTGCAAAAGAAAATCCCTTGCAATCTCTCCGACTGCAAGGGACGTAATACATAACAATTATACGCGGTTCCACCCTCGTTGCAGATGTCTCCAAACGCGCACTGTCGCGCCAACATTCTGCCACTCAATTTGCTCATAACGGGAGCTGCCGGGCTGGTTTGCAGCCACTCAGAGGTGGTCTTCAAATGTATCCGAATCAAACCGCTCACAGCACCTGCTCCTCTTACGACTTACAAGGCGATTCTCTCTGGGATTCCTCTTACATCCTACTGTCCTCGTCAACGTTTTTTATATGATACCTAATCATAAACCATTCTATTCAAAATGTAAAGTCCTATTTTTCCATCTCTTTGATGATATAACTCTCTACCTCACCTCTTGGTATCTGCAATGATACGGCAAGTTCACCATATAGATTGTCTTCTGCCAGACGGAAATATTTGGCATCTACAGCAGTCACCTTACGCCCTGCCTCAAGTCTCTTTTTCTTGCGTAAATAAATCGTTTTGATAATACGAATCCATTCTGTACAGTCATTGGTCCTCATGCAGCCACGATATTCCTGTTCCAAAAGCTTATCATTGGCACTGGTAATCAACGGAATATCCGGAATTCCCTGAATAAGCTTATCTGCCTCCTCACGGCTCAGCACCCTTCTAAGCGTACCCTCTGCCGTATCCACAGGAATATATACTGTACTTCCTGCCACATATATAGGCTTTAAAATATAGTATTCTCTCTCCTTGTCCAATCCCGAAATGTCCAAGGTGGTAATATTATCTACCACACAGACGCCTTTGTTACCGCTTACTACATACTCGCCTTTTTCAAACACAAAAATCTTCCTTTCTCTGTCTTAACAATAGGACAACCTTTACCTGCAAGCCGCCAAAAACCACAATAAAGTTATATCCATATTCTAACAAATTAATCTGCAAAATGTCAGTTAATTTTGCTTTCAAATTTGATTTTCGTGAATATTGCTCATGTGACACCCTGTCAATTTTGTGCAAAACGCCGTGTATCCTTTATTTATAAGTAAAAATAAGCATCTATTCCATCCGCCATTCCCTGTGCCAATTTCGTCTGATAATCCTCCGTAGCCATCAGGGAATCCTCAGCCTCATTGGTCATAAATCCCATCTCCACAATGGTCACCGGAACCTGACACCAGTTGATACCGGACATGGTATCCGTCTCTACCACGCTACGTTTCTTCGCTCCGGCAGCATTAACCATCCCTTCCAAAACCTGTTCGGAAAGCGCTCTGCTCTCTTCATAGTATGCAGCATTGTAGGGATTGGAAGCTGTCTGACATAAAGTTTCTATACCACTTACACTTGTGTTATCCGAACCATTGGCATGGATGCGGATAAATACATCAGCGCCTGCTTCATTTGCCACCTGTGCACGCTCTGCATTGCTGATATTCACATCATGAGAGGTACGCACCATTATAACCTCATATCCTCTGCCTTTAAGCTCTTGACAAAGCTTCTCAGAGACCATCAAGGTCAACTCATATTCATAAAGCCCGCTGACACAACCCTTGGTACCACTTGCAACCTTAGCCTTCATCTCTGTTGCTCCGGGCCCGATAGGTTCTTTGTCACTGTTACCTTTGCCTTGATGACCGGGATCGATTACAATGAGACGACCATTTTTTTCCACATCTGTAACAGGTTCAGATGTGGGTTCAGTTGCAGGCTCGACCATCTGTTCTGCCAGCAGTTCTACTGTGGGCACCAATACCGATTCCATCGAGGATTCCTGCATCGTCTCTCCTGATGCTGCTATCTTCGTTTCCGGCTCTTCTACAATTGTTGCTTGGGAAGAAACCACTTCCTCTATTTCCGGTGCCGCTCCACAGCCCCCCATATTTCCTACCAACACAACCAGTGCTATCATCACCGCCAATTTTCTAAATCCTTTTTTGATATCCATAATATTTTCTCCACCTAATTCGTAAGTTTCTCTTTTAATGCAAGAATCCTCGCCTCAATCTCTTTGATTACTGCCACAAATTCCTCGTCGCTCTTGCCCGCAGGGTCCGGTAAGCCCCAGTTGTCATCAAAGGCTCTGCCAATGTAGGGGCATCCCACATCACAGCCCATGGAAATGGCCACAACTGATTAATCCAGGATTTCGTCTCCGTTCCAGCCGAATAACTCTCAAATTCATCCCCGGCCAGATGCTTACCTAGAGCCTCCGCCATCTGACTCCTACAAGAATTATGTACACATATAAATGCTACCTTCATACTAATTCACCTTCCTTTCCCCAATTCGGATACGAACATAATCCATATACCACTTGCCATCCTCCAACTGAATCGGCGCATGTATTTCCTTTGTCTCCTGAATAATCTCATCCTTTCGTTATTGCTTCATTTTTATCGAAGTTTGTCGAACAAACTTGAAGTTACCGCGCACAAGGGAAAAGGATGCACGAACGAAGTGAGTATTTTCTTTTCCTGGCGCGATACCGACAAAATCAAAAGTGCGAAGCACGGCAGACGCAAAGCGTCTGGATTTTGAAGGGTGCTAGGGAAATATCCCAATATTAGGATTGGGCATATACAGAAAAATCTAAGCGCAGTGCCCAAAAGCCATCCTATTTCTTAGTAAAAAATGAGTTTAACAGGTGCTCATGGGTATATGCGAAAAAATCCCTTGAAAATGCCCAGATTCTTCCTATATTTTGGGCAGCAGAGCTCGTTTTTTCTGCATATGCCCATAGAGCTTCTTAAACATGTGTTTATTCATGAAAAAAGTACTGATTTTGGGCATTTTGAAGCAAAAAATTTGTATATGCCCAAATCGGCTAGATGACGAAATATTTCTCCAATCCCTGGATGCAAAATGGTCATCAATTTTATAATACTCAAGTTGAGAATTATTGTTG
>CAYOGM010000030.1:0-22857 GCA_964403595.1 uncultured Acetatifactor sp.
CGGTATGAGAAACACGAATAAGTATACCAAGCTGTATTCCGGTGGAGTGCCGAAGATACAAAACTTGCAAAATTGGATGGACAGCAGTTGAAGGTTTATAATTATGTTTTGGCTAATGAAACAATAACAACGAAAGAAGCAAGAGTATTGTTAGGATTGCAGGATAGAAGGACATGGAAGATACTTGCTGATATGTGTGATGCAGGGGTACTTATGAAGATAGGAGCAACAAGTAATTTGAAGTATATTCTAAAGATATAGTACAAGTTGTGCGCAAAGGATTGCCGTTGGATGTGGTAAGAATTATTAGCGGAAAACTTTGGGAAGATACATCGGTTATTGATGAATATATATCAAAAAAACACAGAATATGAGCGAGGAACACATTTCTATCGTAAGAGGATGGAAAAAGGTAGTGTTGGAAAATGGAGCAGACGTCAATGCGGTGGACCATCACGGGAAAACACCTCTGGTGTATGTGATACATAAGAACAATTACAACAGCGACGAGACTTTACAGGCGGAGATTGTGAAGCTGCTTTTGGAGTATGGCGCAGACCCGGATATACGTGGATTGTATAATGAGACTGCACTGGAGGAAGCAAGGAAGTATGAGAAGTACGAGATAGAGAAGGTTTTGTTGGAGAATTAAAATTGTATTTACTGCAGGAAATAAAAATTTGCCACAACTACTTGACAATACAAAGTAGTTGTGGTATTTTTATCTGCAACTACTTGATAATACAAAGTAGTCTCCGAGGAGGAAGGTATGGACGATACACAATTAATGAAAGGAATACTGGAGGGCTGCGTTCTGGCGATAATTGCCAAGGGGGAGACCTATGGATATGAGATTCTCTCGTCCATGGAGCAGGTAGGTTTTGATGAGCTGGGGGAAGGAACTTTATATCCTGTGCTTACCCGATTAGATAAGAATGGTTTTATCTCCTGTAGGAAAGCGAAGTCACCATTGGGGCCTATCCGGAAGTATTATAGTATTACAGAAGCTGGCAGTGAGAGGTTGGCTGGATTTAAGGAGAGTTATAAAAAACTGTCCCAAAGTACCAATCGGATTTTGTTTGACGAATAAGTAAAAGGCAATGTGGTATTAAAAAAGAGGGAGATGCGAAATTATGGCAGATACATTTGCAATGGCAGAGCTTTTAAAGGATGAGTACCGCAAGACATTTGAACAGATTACATTATATGCGAATCTGACATTCGGAAATGAGCAGTTTGTAAATGACAGAATGATGAATATTTATGATATGTTTATTGAGGCGCAGGAGAATGGCAAGCCTGTGGAGAAAATTGTGGGAGCAGATTTGGAAGAGTTTTGCAAGGAGTATTTTAAGGCAGACAGTAAAGGGATTTGGGCAAAGGAGATCTTCAAAAGACTGTTTCATGTGGCAGTAATAGCTCTTGTATTTATTTTCATAGATTATTTTATGAGAGGTGAAGGGGGAACTCTCTCGGAGGCGACCATCGATATGAAGCCTATTTTAATCGGAGTTTTTGTGGGTGGCGTTCTGATAACCTTTGGAAAGTTCGCACAACGCAAACTCATGTTTCGGAATACCCAGACCAAGCCGGCGGCGTATTATGTGGCTTTGGTAGCTTTGTTTCTGGGCGGAATCGGAGGACTGCTGGTTGCTACCAAGGAGGCGGATTTGAATCTGAATCTTTTCTGGGCAGCAGGAATATCCGGCGGCTATTGCGTTTTGTACCTTGTGAGTACATGGATTTATCGATATAGTAAGTACGGCTCTTTCCGAAACCCGGATAAGCTTAGCAAGGAGGAAAAGGCACAGCAAAAGGAATTTGATGAAGAACTCACTTTACAGTCAGATATGGTGAGCTCAGCTAAGGGGATGGCAAAACGTTTTCAGAGGCTTCAGGCCAAGAATCAGAAGCAGGGCAAGCCGGAATATACCATGGAGGAATTCATTAAGCTTATGAAGAAAGAGACTCAGTGGGGGCTTGGTACAAAGATACTTTGGATTGTGTTTCCAATTCTTTGTGTGGCGATATCTACCTGGCGCATGTGGGTGGCAGAAGGGCCGGTAGCTGCTACGGTTGTGTTTGCAGTGACGGCTGTGGTGTTGGCGTTTATTTACAAGCTTTTTTGGGAGGCTTTGAAGGGAATGTTTACCGCTCAGAGGAAGGTCATTGAGGAGTGTGAGAAGAGAGGGGTAACTATTATGCAGTATGTGGAGGGGATGGAGTAGATTTTAGGTATGATGTAGTTAATGCAAATAAAAGCACGTGTAGAATATGTTTAGGAAATGAAATACACTAGAGGAGCCAAAAGTATGAGTAAAAAGCTTATTTTTATAGATGATTTTTCAAAGGAAGAGATATATGAAATATTCAAACGAGCAGGCGATTTTGTGTTGTTTGTTGGATAAGTAATTATAGATGAATTTGACAAGGAGTGAAATTCTTTTTTTCTTTTCAATGCAGCCTGAGATGTGGTATAATAAATTACATAGAACTATATATCGGGTGGCAGAGAGTATTTCTGCGGGATAAGGAGGAAGCTTTATGAAACAAAAGCGTATGCATGAGACACATAGGATAAATGTTACAGTATTGATATGTTACTCTGTCTTTACAATTATACTTTTTGCTGCCTATCTGCTGGAGTATATAAAGGGAAGCAGAACCTTGAGATATACAGCAGTATTTTCCTTGCTGGATTTAGGTCCTTATATAGCATATGTGGTAACTTACTTCAAGAATAAGGAATCTACGTTGGTTAAGTATATTTTAAGTGTAGGGTTTTCTGTGCTGTATGCTTTTGTTTTGTTGACAGCAGCAGTCCCTACCACCTTTGTGTACATATTTCTGATATTTTTTATGATTGTTCCTTACGGAGATATGAAGCTGTGTTATATTACAGGTGGTATTGCAGCGATTGCAAACATTATATCAGTTGTGATAGGGTTTGCGGGTGGAACGCTTACGTCCGCGGATTTGGCCATGGTTGAAATTCAAGTAATTTCTGTTGTTTTGGCAGCGATTTTCACCGGTCTTGCGACTAAGGTAATTGGTCGGGTAAATGCCCAGAAGATGGATGAGTTAAATGAGGAAAAAGAGAAAATTGATTCACTTCTGGCTCATACCTTGGAGGTATCAAGGGGGATTTCCGAGGACATTGATTCTGTGTATTCCCAAATGGAGATGCTGGATCAGTCGGTTTCCACTACCAAGGAGTCCATGAACGAAGTATCTGTTGGTGTTACTGAGACAGCGACGGCTATGCAGTCTCAGTTGATGCAGACGGAAGAGATTGTGGGTCAGGTGAACAAGGCGAAGCTGGTTTCCCAGAATATTGCAGAAAATGTACAGCAGACAGAAGATAGTATTTTTGTGGGCAAAGAGAATATTGAGAACTTACTTTCTTATGTTAACCAGTCTGAGAAGGCTAGTACATTGGTGGCAGAGAAGATGAATGAATTAACAGAGAATACTGAGAAGATGCATTCTATTTTGGAAATGATTAATTCTGTCACTCGACAAACCAGTATGTTGAGTCTCAATGCCTCCATTGAGGCCGCAAGAGCCGGCGAGGCAGGCAGAGGATTTGCTGTGGTTGCAGGTGAGATTTCCAGTCTTGCAAAGCAGACCAGTGAGGCTACGGTTAATATTGCTCAGCTCATTGATGGAATTACCGGTTCTATCGATGAGGTATTCCGTGCGATTAATCAGCTTATGGAGAGCAACAAGGAGCAGAACCAGTCGGCGGAGACGATGGCTCTTAATTTTGAGAAGATTGAGGCATGTTCTCGTAGTATTTATGAGGTGAGTTCGCAACTTGAAAATGTTGTCAGTGAACTTGCTAAGTCCAATGAGAGTATTGTGGAGAATATTAATACTGTGTCTGCTGTTTCGGAAGAGGTATCGGCTCACGCCAGTGAGACTTTGGCAGAAAGTGAGGCAAATGCTTTGGTAGTGGAAGAGGTTACCAGAGTAATCATGGCCTTGAACGACAAGGCAAAAAAGTTGAATCGGTAAGAACAAAATAGGATGATAAAATGGGCGGAATCTTTCAGATGTAAAGATTCCGCCCATTGCCTATTTATGATTTATTAAGCAGGGTGTTTGTTTATTCGCGATGGCTTAAGCTTTCCAGTCTGCCCTTGACGGTATTGGAGATACCCTTCACAACATCAGACTCTGCAAATACTTCTTGTGTACATGCAGCCAGATTGGTAAGCCTGTCATTTATGTCAGCGATGGAGTGAGTAAGTTCCTCGGTTTCAGACATCAGTTTTTCGATGGCGCGGACGATTTCCTCACGATTCAAATCGCTCTGCTCTGCCATGATGCTGCTGGATTCTGCCAATGCCTTGACTTCGTCGGCAACCACGGCAAAGCCCTTGCCGGCAGCGCCGCTACGGGAGGCTTCCACGGCAGCATTTAATGACAGAATCGTAGTCTGACTGGCAATGCGAGAGATATTTTCGTTGTTTTTCTCCAGTTGGTTGAGCAGGTTTTGGATGCTGTTAAAGGAACTCTCCAAACTGCTGCAAAATTCAGAAATTTTAGTCATTGCAGCGCTGATTGCATTGCTTTCTTCTGCATTTACAGAGTTGCCCTGAAGCATTCCGTCGATGGAAGAATTAAGTGCCTCGAAATCCTCTGCAATAAAGTTGGAAATTTCCTCATTTTTACGCAGAATTCGGTTGTTTTGCTCTTCCAGCTGCAAGGAGAACTGCTGTACTTCGTTCTTGATATAGTGAATACAGTTTGCCGGAGTGTTACAGCCGTTGAATATGGCGGAAGCCATTTCGGTACAGTTATTATAGCCACAGGCACCACAGTTGATGCTGCGAGCTTCAGCGGTATGTTTGCCCAGCTTTTCAAAGACGGTATCCAACTGGAAGGAGGTGGGCTCCCTCAAGGAGATGCCGGAGGACTTATCCGTGTATTTGCGCATGAAGTCTTCCAAATGAAGTCTTCCGAACTTACGGTTCAGCCACCATAAGCGTTGCCTGGGAGTCAGAAGCTGTGAAAAGGGATGAAAAACATTTTTCCTTTTGCTTTCGGCTTTAATCTTCTCGATGTTATAGTAATTCTCCTCGGATTCGCTTTTATCCTCTTCGATACCGGTTCCATAAAGACAGCCGCATTCACAGTTTAAGATATCAACCATAAAGGGCAGTTTATCGTTTCTCTGCATACGCTTCTTGTAATCTCTAAGGAACTCATAGGCGCGTTTTTCACCTTCTACCTGACGGACAAATACATCTTCACCGCAGAACCAGTATACATTTTCCTTCAGACCGCCGGGCATGGGATATATGGAGCCTAAGCCGTAGTCAACCTCATCAGAGATGTTTTCACCCATGATATTGTAATTACGTACATATTCCATGAGATGTGCGAAGGTCAGATTATAGGAAACATAACCATTAGTGTTAGGGTCAGTGATTTCAGCCTTTTTGGCAATACAAGGGCTGATAAAAGCCAGTTTATCTGTAATGTTCATGTATTTTCGGGCGTAGATTGCGGTACACATCATGGGGCTGTGTATAGGTACGAGCTTTTTGATAAGCTCCGGCTCGTAATGTTCTATGTAGTTGATAATTGCAGGACAAGGCTGTGAGATTCCACCGGTAAAGTTGTTTTTTGAAATATAATTGATGTAAGCCCAAGTAGTAATATCTGCACCAAAGCTAACACTAATGATGTGATTGACACCAAGCTTTTTAAGACCGCCAAGAACCCGTCCATATTGGTTGGGATAATTAGCTTTGAAGGCAGGCGCTAAGATTACAGAGATACGGTGGCCTTTTTTTAAATCTTCAAAAAATTGTTCGGTATCATCATTAAAACTTCTTGCCCTATGTTCACAGACATCAAAACAGGCACCACAATTAATACAGTTTTCACTGTGCACCTCAATGCGTTGCCCTTGTCCGTCGGGTGAAGGGACAGAATAATTGGCTGTCAGCACCGGACAAACGGAAATGCAACGATTACAACCTTGGCAGTTCTCATTAGTATATACTAAGGCATTTGCTATACTCTGGTTCATAGGCAACTCCTTTATCTTTGGTTGGTATGTGTATGATTTAATGTACACAGTTAAGCGACGTCTAAAAATATTATACTAAGTTGACGAAAATTTTTCAATATTAAATAAATTGATTGACAACTTGACGGAGTACGGGGAGAAAGCGTACAATAAAACAAATCTTTGAAGGAATTTGAATCCTATGTCAGCGATGCACTTAAGTTGACATTTAGGACGGAACCAATAAATTTAGTATCTGCGTCTATATGTTTTAATTGAGTTAAGGAGATAAAGTATGAAGGTGTTGATTTTGATGGGGAGTCCCAGAAGTTCCGGAAACACAGTGGAACTGTGCAAGCCTTTTATGGAGGAGTTGGAGACGCAAGGGGCAGAAATAAAATATGTGGAGCTTGAAAAGCTGAATATCGGTGCATGCAAGGGCTGTTACAAGTGTCAGAATGTGGAAAACGAGTATGGATGCGTTCAAAAAGATGATATGTACTCCGTTGTTGTAGAAATCGGTTGGGCAGATTGTATCATTTTGGCAACACCTATTTACGCATGGTACTGTACGACCAAAATGAAGGCAGTTCTGGACCGTCACTACGGATTGAACAAATATTATGGTGATTGTGAAGGCTCTCTGTGGGCAGGTAAAAAGGTAGGTATTATTGCAACTCATGGATATGGTGGCGCGTATGCAACAGACCCCTTTGAGATAGGAGTGAAAAGACTTTGCAAGCATTCTGATTTGCAGTACATAGGCATGTACTCTGTGAGAGATACAGATAACAAAGCATCTTTTCAGACAGAAGAAGCAGTGGAAGGTGCTAAGGCATTTGCAAGAATCGTAGCCTGTGAAAAGGCTGATATGCGAATCGAAGACCACAAGAGCTTCAAGGTATGCGGCAGGAAGGTCTGGATCAGTGGACAGGATAACAATCAGTTTGGGAAGTTCTGGAGCGAAGCGCACAAGTGTGGCATGGTGCAGGAATTGAAAGCGGCTACCAATCCGGCCAAAAACGTGACAAAAAGCGATGTTTTGGGTGTTTCCTGTGTGGAAAAGGATCCCAATAACCGGGCATTTGATTTCTATATTGCATCTGAGTGTGGCGGTTTGGAAGGATATGAGGAGTATGTAGTTCCCGCGGGAACATGGGCAATTTTCAGGGGCAAGGGGAAGCTGCCTATGTCTTTGGTGAATGCAGAGATGTATGCCTTTATGGAGTGGCTTCCTAAGAGTGGCTATGAGCATGCTTTGGCACCGGAGCTGGAGGTGTATTTGGCAGGAGAAGGTGATACGGTGGAGTTTTGGTTGCCTATTACAAAGAGATAAATCTGAAGGAAGAACATAATCGGGAAAAGCTGTTTGCAAAGGAGATTTTATATGTTTACATCTATTTTTGAAGATACCATGGTTACATGTAATTGGCTGGAAATTGAGAAGGCGGCGGCGGACAAGTTGCCGGTATTGTTTCCCTTGGGCGTCATTGAGGAGCATGGCCCTCATTTGACGCTGGCTTCCGATATTAATTGGAGCTATTACATTTGTAAAATGGTGAAGGATAAATTGCACCAAAAAGGCTGTGAGAGTATCATTGCACCGCCTTACTACTGGGGTATAAATCATTGCACCGGCGGATTTGCGGCGGTATGGTTGGAAAGGTGATGAGGAATTTCTCTTGGTATCGAATCCCCCTTATCCTATGGAGTGGTTTGAGGAGCAGGACCCTTCAGAGCAGGGGCTTTACGATATTCATGCAGGAGCTTTTGAGACGGCAGTTATGAATTATATGTGTCCGGAACAGGTGGATATAAAGAAAGCTTGTGAATTGCAATCTTCGTCGCTGACCAAGGAGGGCATGAAGAAATGGCGTCTGGGTGGTGAGTCTACCAAAGAGGTTGTGCCTTTGGGATATGCCGGCAACCCGGCAGGATATGAAGCAGTGAGTAAGCACGTGGAAGAAATGCTTGATTTGCAGGCGGAAGACATTGCCGGTGGGATAGTCAAAAAGAAATTGTAGTTTGGATGCAAACTACAGTTTCACCAACGGATTAGGCAAATAGGTGGAAAAGTTGGTTTTGGAAAGGAGCATAGAATGCGAATAGAAACAAGTCGTTTAATTATTACAGAGTTTGATTTGTCTATGGCGGAAAGTGTACATAAGAATTCTTTGGATGAGGATAACAGACGCTTTGTGCCGGATGAGGTTTTTGAGACAGTGGAGGAAGCTACAGAGACCATAGAATTTCTGATGGGATGTTATGAATCCGGAGAAGGCCCTCTTGTATATCCGGTGCTTTTGCAGGATGATACCAATATTGGATATGTGCAGCTGGTGCCGGTTGATGAGGGCTTCGAGGTAGGCTACCATATTGCTAAGGCTTACACAGGTAATGGGTATGCAACAGAAGCGGTAACTGCATTTTTGTCTTTTATGAAAGTGAAAATGCAGTTGGACAAGATATACGGTATCTGTGTTTCGGAAAATATCGCTTCCAAGAGGGTCTTGGAAAAGAGTGGTTTTACCAAGATGTATGAGGGCCCGGGAAAATATCAGGGACAAGAAAGAACCATTGCAAAATATGTACTCTGATCTATGGTTGTCAGGACTCCGGGAGATACACCGTATCCTTCTTGGCGCGACATTGCTTTCGATACTGGCTGGGTGTCAAACCGTTTTTTTTCTTGAACTGGGCAGACATGTACTCCCCGTGACAGTAGCCGGTTTCGTGGGCAATATTCATGATGGACATATCCGTGGTGGCCAGAAGAATCTGTACATGTCGAATCTGAATGTTGTTCAGATAGGTGTTGTAGGGCATGCCCAGCTGTGAGTGGAACAGACGTGAAAAGTAGCCGGTCGAAAAGCCACAGTGGAGTGCAGTTTCTTCCAACGAGGGTTGTTCCTTATAATGGTTTTCCATGTAGACAATAGCATCCATAATCTGAGGTGACAGGGGCAATGGGGTGCAGGACATTTCTGTAGGAATATGTTCCTCCAAAATGGTAGTGAAAATCCGAAAAAGCATTCCCTGCATAATGAATTCCCGGTAGGGAGTATTCTTCCGGTATTCCTTCAGAATGTCAAAAAACATTGTTTTAAGTTGCGCCTGCGTATCTTCTGAAAAATGGTACACAAAGGTTTGGTACAGACGGTTAAACTCCAGTTGTCCCACTTCGCGGATAAAAGGCTCTACGAATTCCGGAGCAAATTTTATCATGATGCGTTCATAGGGACCGTCATATTCGGAGACGGTGCGGTGAAGAACATATGGTGGCAGCAGAGCCACATCTCCCGCCTGATAGGAATAGGCATAGGAAGGGGTGATGGTTCTGCGGCGTCCCTGTAAGGTGATTCCGATATTGTAGTGGTCTGTGGCCAACTGCATGGAATCCATGTGATATTGTTCATTGAAGTGGATGTGTGTCACAACAATTTGTTGTCCATGGGGTAATGGTGTAGGCATGGGAAACCTCCTTAATGTCATCCTTAGTATGTCATATAATCTCAAATATGACAAGATATTCGTGATAAAAACAACTGAAAAACTGTGATTTTATTACTACAATGGATTTATAGAGAAAAGACAGTACAAAAGGGGAGTTTCGGCTTTGTTTTTTCCAATCGGTTTTCCTGCAGGAAGGAAAGGAGCTGATATGTTGGAATATTGTAAATTACAAATAGGTTGTATGCTGGTGATTGCGTATATCGCTTTTGTATACTGTGAGGAGCGAAGGCGGTTTAAACAGCATAACAGGTTTTCGCTGTTTGATATGATGTTGAGTCTCTGTATGCTGACGGTGCTGTTTGATGGAGCCACAGCATATACAGTAAATCATTTAGACAGTGTGAATAGTACGGTGAATATGGTGTTGCATCTGCTGTTCTTGCTGGGATTGGATTCCTTTATATTTTGCCTGTTTCTATATATGGTGTCCATTACAACCGGTTTGCCGAAAAGCAGACCTCGAAAAGTTCTTTTATATAGTCCGTTTGTCATAAATGTGATTCTGGTGATAATCTACATACCGGAACTGAAATATTATGAGGGTGCAATCAGCAATTATTCCATGGGGATGTCTGCATATACCTGTTTTATCATGGCAGGGGTGTATATTGTACTTAGTCTGGCAACCTTTTTTGGACGTTGGCGATATATAGAAAAGCATAATGCACGAATTATGGCAATTGCGGATGTGTTTGATGCTGTGTCGGAAAAAAGGTGTTACAAAGAGGCAATGCCTTTGGATAAGTGTTTTGAGATTATTCAAGAAGGTAGTGGACAGGATTTTGACCCGGGGCTTGTGGAGGTGTTTTTGGATATTCGTCCGCAGGTAGAGTTGGCATATCAGACAATCAACAGCAAGGAACAAAGTACGCTTGCGGAAAAGAATGAAAAATAAAAAAGGAAAAGGAGAGAGGCAGCCTATGACTTTACTGAAGAAAAATGCAGGAGAAGCAAACATTTTGGTTGCAAAGGTGATGCGGATTACTTTTGTTATTTTTACACTGATTTATTTGTTGAATGTAATTGGAATTTTTGTAGTGGATAAATCCATCATGACCATTGCATACCTGATAAGTGCAGCGCTTTTATGGATGCCTACGATTCTGGTAAAGATGATGAAACAGGACAAGGATTATATTGCTTATATTCCTTATGTCAATGTGATTTGTGCGGCACTTTTTGTAACCGTATTAAGTATTACTCTTACCTATCATGTGGTGGCTATTTATGTGTATCCCATTGCTATTGCCAGTCTGTACTTTTCCAAGCTGCTTAATATTGTGGCAACAGGGCTTACGGTAATAGGTACCTCAGTGGGGCAGGTTATGGCTTTTTACATGGATACCCTGCAGGATGATAATTTCACGGAATTTGATGATACAATCATTTTTGGAGTGATTCCTAGAGCGTTGGTGGTTATTGCAGTGGCGGCAATTTTTACCACTCTTTGTAGCAGAACAGCGGCAATGCTGTCCAATCTTATGGGCGCCGAGGAGCAAAAGGAAATGCTGGAGCGCATGAGGCTGATGAAGGATAATGCGGCCCAATCCTCTGAGAGCATGGTGGTTATGGTAACTGAGCTGGCATGTATCACGGAAAATTCCCTGCAGGCCAATCAGAGTATTTCGTCAGAGACAGAGAAGCTTCTTGCAGGTTCCACGGAAAATACGGTTGCCATAGAGCGGGTAGATGACAAGATACAGGATATTTCAGAGCAGCTTACAGCACTTAGCAGTTTGAATCATAGAACTGCGGCACTGACGGACCACATCAGCGAGAATACCAGAGAAAATCAGCGTCGCATGGATGATGCTACAAACAGCATGGAACAGATACATACCAGCACTAATGCATGTAAACAGATTATCAGCAGTCTTGGAGAGGAATCCAAGGAAATTATTGGTATTGTTGAGACAATTACCTACATTTCCGGACAGACCAATATTCTCGCACTGAATGCCAGCATTGAGGCAGCAAGAGCCGGCGAACATGGCAGGGGATTTGCTGTGGTGGCAGAGGAAATACAGCAGCTTTCGGAACAGACGAAAACGGCGGTGGACCATATTGGCAAAATTGTTCATGAGGTGGTGAAAAATACGGAGAATGCAGTGGCAGCGATGGAACAGAATGCGAATGCAACCCAGAAGGGTATGGATAGTATTCGAAAGGCTAATGAGTCGGCAACATTGATTACTTCGTCCAATGAGGAACTGGCAGGTCAGATACATGAAATTGACAAGGCTGCAGAGGTTATCAGGAAGAAGAGTGGTGAGGTTGCGGACAATATGAAGCAAATCAGCAATAACACCCAGCTAAATTGCAGTGCCGTGGAGCTTGTAACAGCGGCGACCCAGGAGAATGCCGCAGGAACGGAGAGTCTTGCAGATATCGTAGAGCAGATAAAATCGCTTTCAGAGCAGCTTAACAAGGTAGTACAGGGTTAAAAGAATATTTTTTGTCAAAAATAGGAAGAAGTTCTGCAAATGTAGTTTGTAGGATTTCTTCCTTTGTGTTATAATCAAAGAAATGTATAATCAAAAATGCTTTTGGGAGCAAAAAATATGAAAAAATATCGCGGGATTAATATAGTTCAGAAAATTCTTGGATATATGGTAATAGCTGTATTTGCATTTTTTGTCTGGGGACAGATTGCCCTTCCGGCAGAAAATGTTGTTACAGAAGGTGAATGTGAACGTTTACAGGCAGAATGGCTGCGTATTATGCCGGATGGCAGTAGTGTGCCGGTAGAGGTTCCGGGACACTGTGAGGCAGGCTCCAAAGAAGTGGTTGTAATAGAAACTGTGTTGCCACAGAATCAGGAGGATCGTACCTTTTGTATTCGCAGCATGCAGCAGGATATGAAGATTTATGTGGGTGGCGAATTGCGACAGGAATATTCCACATTGGACACTCAGCTTTTTGGTAAGACCAGTACCATGACTTACATTTTTTTTGACATAAAGAAAGAAGATGCCGGTGAGACATTGCGTATAGAGCTTGTAACAGTTTCCTCATACAGTGGTTCTATCAGTGAGATTCTGACAGGAGAAAAGTCGGAAATATGGAGAACCTTTATACGTAGGTACGCACCATCCACCATAGTGGCGGTATTTATGTTTTTAATCAGTCTGGTTGTTTTCAGTTATGGAGCCATATCGAAACTGGTTTACAAAAAGGAAGTAGAAATCTGGCATTTGGGAAATGGTATTATGTTGGCATCTACGTGGCTTTTGTCTGAGTCCAGGCTGAGACAGTTTCTGTTGCCAAACAGTACCATTGCCATGAATATGGGTTTTTTGGTCATTATGCTGATAGCGTATCCTTTTCTGGCATATTTGAATAAAATACAAAAGTATCGGTATCAGGTGTTTTATATGATGATTTATGCTGTAATGGTAATTAATGGCTTCGGCGTTACTGTTTTGCAGGTATTTAAGGTGAAGGATTTTTTTGAGACCATGGGTTCTTCACATATTGTTCTGATTATGTCATGTCTGGTTATGTGTGGAACGATAATGATGGATGTCAGGAAGGGATATATTAAGGAATACAAGGAGGTTGCATTTGGTTTTGGAGGTCTGGTTGTATCAGGTATTTGGGAGGTTTCGCTGGCATATGTAACAGATACCAATCAGAATGGAATTGCTCTTTGTATTGGTTTGGTATTTCTGTTGTTTACAGCAGGCTTAAAGACCGGTAAGGATGTTATCAAAGTAGAAAAAGAACGGCAGCTGGCTATTACAGCCAGTGAGGCAAAGGCCAATTTCCTTGCTAATATGTCTCATGAAATTCGTACACCAATCAATACGGTTATTGGTATGAATGAGATGATTCTGCGTGAGAATGAGGACGAAAACATTCAGGAGTATGCAAGAAGTATCAAGAGTGCCAGTCAGATGCTTCTGGGAATTGTCAATGATATTCTGGATATATCCAAAATAGATGCAGGTAAGCTTCAGATTGTGGAGACGGAGTACTCCTTGGGAACCATGCTTAAGGATGTGGTGCTTGGTGTTGAAGTGAGAGCTCAGCAAAAGCACTTGGAATTGAAAACGGAATTTGATGAGAATATGCCTTCTGTTTTGAGAGGGGATGATATTCGTATCCGACAGATTTTGAACAATCTCTTATCTAATGCAATCAAGTATACAGATAAGGGAACAGTTACTTTTGGTGCGGAGGGGATACATACAGAGGCCGGATTTGTGCTTAAGATGTCTGTTACGGATACCGGAATGGGTATCAGGGAAGAAGATATGGACAGCCTTTTTGACAGCTTCCGAAGACTGGAGTTGAAAAAGAACCGTTATGTGGAAGGAACGGGTCTTGGCCTGAGTATTACTAAGCGCCTTTTGGAACAGATGAGTGGTGAGATTCAGGTGCAAAGTGAATTTGGCAAAGGCAGTTGTTTTACAGTACTGATTCCACAGGAAGTCATAAATGAAAAGGCGCTTGGTACGGTAAGTAAGAGTGAGGTGGAAAATGAGGTTTCCAAGCAAGAGGAAAAATATTTCTGTGCTCCCAATGCAAGAGTACTGGTGGTGGATGACAACAAGATGAACCTGAAGGTGATGCAGGCGCTTTTAAAACGTTCACAGGTACAGTTGGATTTGGCTTCTAGTGGTACGGAGTGCCTTGAGATGACCAAGACGAAAAAGTATGATTTGATTCTCATGGACCATATGATGCCGGAACCGGACGGCGTACAGACCTTGCATTTGATGCGTAATGACAAGAAAAATGCAAATCATACTACCAATGTGGTGGTGCTTACGGCCAATGTGGTGGGAGATGTGGAGACGGAATACCGCAAGAAAGGTTTTTCGGATTATCTTGGTAAGCCTGTAGAGACGGATAAGCTGGAGAAGATATTGATAAAGTATCTCAGTGCCAGAGTGAAGAAGCGATAAGAGGAAGATTGCCTTATTCATAAGATTTGCTATAATAAGTTTGTTAGGAGTAATGCTTATGGCAGAGAAAAAGAAAGAGTTAATTGGAACATCGTATACAAAGCCAATTAAAATGTTTTTCATAGGATTTATTATACTAATTTTGGTTTATTTGGTGTTATGCGGCATCTGGCTTCCGGAAGAAAGAGATGTAATAAGTACAGATTGTCAACTTTTTGAGACACAGTGGGAACGTATTTTGGAAAATGGGGAGCGTGTGCCGGTAGAAGTTCCGGGAAAGGTTGAGGCAGAACATGGGGAAGTGGTTACGTTGACTACTGTTTTGCCGGAGAATCTTCGCAATGGAGAGACTCTTTGTTTTCGGCCGATATGGCAGGATGTGGCTATCTATGTTGATGGAGAGAGACGAGTTAATTATAATACCGAGAATTCCAGACCATTTGGTACCAACAGTACCATGAGGTATTTGTTTGTGGAGTTGTCTGAGGCTGATTCCGGTAAGACATTGACCTATCAGTTTTCCAGTAACTCCAAGTATGCCGGTAATATGCAGCACATATACATCGGAGACAGAGCAAGTATATGGTTTTACAGGGTAAGTACATCGGGGTTCCGTACCATGTTGTCTATTGCCCTTATTATTTTATCTGTGTTTTGTCTCGTTGTAACATGGGTGTTAAGATGGATTTATGGGAAGACGCTGCCTTTGAGTTATTTGGCGTGGACCGTTTGTCTGTGTGCTGTGTGGATGCTGTCAGAGAGTGATTTCAGGCAGATTATGTTCCGTAATATATCTGCATTATCCAGCCTTACATATTGGAGTCTGATGTTGATACCGTTGTCATTAATGATTTATATCGGCGAAGTGCAGAACGAAAGATATCGCAAGGTTTATATTGGGCCAATGATATATGCGGTTGTGGTCGCGGTGACGGGAACGGTATTGCAGATTTTGGATATTGTGCAGTTTGTGGAGCAGTTAATCTATATTCATGCAGGAATTCTGATAACACTGGTTTGCATCATCGTAACAATTGTGATAGATGCCTTTACCGGACGGTTAAAGGAATATATCGCTGTGGGAATTGGAGTAAGTGGTTTGCTTGTGACAGCGATTTTGGAAATGATTTTATATTATTATGGAGCAACGCTTTCCCTCGGTACTGTTCTGGGTATTGGTCTTTTGTTTTTACTCGTCATGGCGATTATTAAGACCGGGCAGGATTTGTCGCAGACAGAGAAGAACAGGCAGGAGGCTATTGCAGCCCGCGAGGCACAGGGCAAATTCCTTGCCAATATGTCTCATGAAATTCGTACTCCTATCAATGCCATTATCGGTATGAATGAGATGATTCTTCGTGAGAATGAAAATGATACCATAAATGATTATGCACATAACATTCAGAGTGCAAGTAATATGCTTTTGGGGCTGATTAATGATGTGCTTGACTTTTCAAAGATTGAATCCGGTCAACTGGAGCTGGTGGAGGATACCTATCATCTGGGAGCCATGCTGCAGGATGCGGTAGTACTTATGAATGCAAGGGCAGCAGGTAAGCCATTATCTACTCATGTGGATATAGACCCGGAGCTTCCTTCCAAATTCTATGGTGATGAGCTTCGTATCAAGCAGGTTTTGACTAATATTTTGTCCAATGCAGTGAAGTATACCAAAGAGGGTAGTGTTAGATTGAAGGTATCCTATACGCCTTTGGATAAAGAACGTATTATGCTGTGTATGGCGGTGACAGATACCGGTATTGGAATCAAGAAAGAGGATTTGCCCAAGCTTTTTGATGGCTTTAAGCGACTGGAGCTTGATAAGAACCGCAACATTCAGGGAACGGGATTAGGTCTTAATATTGCCAAGCAGCTGGTAACGCAGATGCGTGGAAGTATTGTGGTGGACAGCGAATATGGTAAGGGCTCTACCTTTACGGTTATGATTCCGCAAAAAGTTATGGATACCAAGCCCCTGGGTGGTCTGAAGGAATCCGTGAGTGAGAATCGTAAGGCGACTGCTGTATCGGATAAATTATTTACCGCACCGAATGCCAAGGTATTGATTGTAGATGACAATGGCATGAATCTCTCTTTGATGAAGGGACTTCTCAAGCGTACCGAGCTGCAGGTTGATTTGGTAAAAAGTGGTCGGGAATCTTTGGAGATTACAAAAGAGAAAAAGTATGATATTATATTTATGGACCATATGATGCCCGAGATGGATGGTGTGGAGGCATTGAAGCTGCTGCGGGCAGAAGTTTCCAATCCCAACAGAGATGCCATTGTGATTGCATTGACAGCCAATGCGATTGCCGGGTGCCGGGAAATGTATCTCCAATATGGATTTAATGATTATTTCGCTAAGCCCATAAAGGCAGATAAGCTGGAAGAAATGCTCGTGAAGCATCTTCCGAAAGAACTGGTGAATTTAACAGGAGGACAATGAGATGTTCTTTTTTAAAAAAGGATCAAAAAAGGAAGTTGCGAAAGAAGAAAAGGAAGTGGTGCAGGATAGTGCCCCGGTAGAGGAATTTCCGGCAGAATTGCTGGAGATTGACCGCGAATTAGGCTTGTCCTACTGTATGAATATGGAAGACTTCTATGTGGAAATGCAAGGAGAGTTTTGCAATCAGGCAGCGGAGTATCTGCCCAAGCTGGAGGAGCATTTTAATGCAGAGGATTGGAAACAGTATGCGGTTGTAGCTCATGCGCTAAAGGGTAATTCCCTGAATATTGGTGCATCCAATTTCTCCAAGTATTCTTTACAACACGAGATGGCGGGGAAGGAAGCAAATGCAGAGTTTATCAAGAAAGAATACGCCGGCTATGTTCAGGCATTGAAGGCCTTGATGGACAAGCTTCAGAATCAGTAAGATGGGGGAAGGTTTAACAAAGGAACGAACCATGAAAAAGAAATGGGTGAAACGACGCAAGAGACTTTTTGAAATTATAGAGGTCGGAACCGATTTTGATTACATCAGCCGTGCGTATGATTATGTAAATGCAGGCTCTATTGTGCTGAATCTGATTATCAGTATTCTATATACTTTTTCAGACATCAGGGAGCAATACGGTTCGTGGCTACAGATTGCAGAGGGGTTTACGGTTGTATTTTTTACGATTGATTATATTTGCAGGTTATTAACTGCACGATTCCTGTATCCGCAGTTAAAGGAAGGGCATGCTGTCCGCAAGTATATGTTTTCCTTTAATGGAATTGTAGATGTGTTGTCGTTTGTGCCTTATTACATGCCGTTTTTCTTCCCGGCAGGCACTACGGCGTTCCGATTACTTCGTATTGTACGGATATTCCGATTGTTTCGAATCAATGCATATTACGATTCTGTCAGTGTGATTACAGCGGTAATCAAAGGGAAGAGTCAACAGCTGATATCGTCAGTGTTTATCATTTTGGTACTGATGCTGGCGTCCAGCCTGTGTATGTATAGTCTGGAGCATGAGGCACAGCCGGATGTATTTACCAATGCGTTTTCCGGAATTTGGTGGGCTGCATCTACGCTACTTACAGTAGGTTATGGAGATATTTATCCTATCACCATGATGGGTAAAATATTTGGTATCTGTATCACTTTTTTGGGTGTAGGCATGGTGGCTATTCCTACCGGTATTATTTCTGCTGGATTTGTTGACCAGTATACTACCATTAAGCAGAAGACAGAATATGGTTATGAGGCTCATATGCGATTTATTCAGATTTTTCTGAATGAAAAAGATGAATGGGTAGGAAAAGCGATTAAGGATTTAAAGCTTCCGGTAGGAATGATTGTTGCGATTATCAAGCGCAAGGAAGAGGTTATTATTCCCCGGGGTGATGTGGTTTTGCAGGACGAAGACAGTATTATTTTGGGCGCTGAACCATTTGTTGATGACGAAGATGTTGTTCTCAAAGAGGTGGTTCTTCGTAAGCAACATCCTTGGACAAATGTGCGAATCAGGGATTTGGATATTTCACGCCATTCGGTCATTGTGCTGGTAAAACGTAAAAACAAGGCACTGATTCCCAATGGCAGCATGATACTTCGCACAGGGGATAATGTATTTGTTTACAGTCAAAGACACTTTGGCGATGAGAAAGAAATTCATGTTTAATGCATAAAATAAGGACCAGCCTTGCGGTTGGTCCTTATTTTATGTCTTAACTGGGTTAATTCAAATAAATTATCTGTTCAGAATCAGCTTGGTCAACTCAACGGGATCAACAATCTTGCCATCCTTGTAAACACGCATGTTACCGGATGCGATCTCGTCGATGAGGATAACCTCGTCGTTGTTGTAACCGAACTCAAACTTGATGTCCCAAAGATCCAGACCGATGGACTTCAAATCATCGGAAACAATCTTAGTAATCTTAAGAGTCTGCTCCTTCATGCTCTCGAACATAGCGGGAGTCATAACACCAAGTGCTGCAAGGCCTTCGCCGGTAACAAGGGGATCGCCAAGAGCGTCGTTTTTGAAAGTACACTCAACATAGCCACCCTCCAATACGGTGCCGTCTGCGATGTACTCGCCATATCTGCGGATGAAGCTTCCGGTAGCAACCTGACGACAAATTACTTCCAGACCATTACCGAATACTTTTGCAGGAAGAACTTCCATGGTAGCGTTCTCAATATCTGCGCTTACATAATGAGTCTTGATTCCAGCTTCTTTCAAAAGCTCAAAATAGTGGATAGAGGTCTCCAGATTAGCCTTACCGATACCTTCGATAGTCAAACCTACACTGTTCTCACCGGGATCGAATACGCCGTCCTTGCCGGTGCAGTCGTCCTTAAACTTGAGCATTACATTGCCATTGTCAAGGCTGAATACGTCTTTGGTCTTACCTTCATAAATTTTCTTCATCGTGATAATCTCCTTCTTGAAGTATAGATGAGTTTTAGATTTCTAACAAAAATACTTTAACACCATTTTTCTCAGATGTAAAATATTTTTTTTCAAAAAATGGAATTTTTTTTGCATTAATGTGGTGAAAGGGATGGATTAGATGTGTATAAAGGTATAAAAATCAACTACCGGTTGATGTTTTGCGCTGTTCTAAATGGAAAAGTGCTTGTGTTTTACTTTGTAGGTGGTAGTATTAATGTAAGGCCAATTTGCTGATATTTATTGAAGAAGTGGGGGCGGGATTATGAGGAAACCGAAGATGATTCTGTTTGATTACGGTCAAACACTGGTTGATGAAGAGGTTGGGAGGAAATATTATGTTGAGATTAAGACCATATAAAAGATGTGATGCAGAAAACATAGTAAGCTGGATTCAGGACGAGGAAGCCTTTTATAAATGGAGCGCCGGTGTCTTGGGAAGTTACCCTATTACGGCGGAGGATTTGAATGCTCATTATGACAAGATGGCTGATTCGGACAGCTACTATACTATGACAGCCTTTGATATTATGAAGGTGGAGAAGGTTACGATAGGGGTGTTCGACAATAATCCTTCGGCTTACCACTGCTATAAGAAGGTGGGATTCACGGAGATGGGTGAGGAGTTTAATAAGATTTATCAGATGATGGGGCAGGACTGGAAATGTATTGAGTTGGAGATGGCGTGAATGATAAATAAATTCAATGCCGCAAAGGAGTAGTTTATGTTAGATAAAGAAATCGTAGGCAAAAATATAGCGAACTACCGCAAGCGTAGGGACATCAATCAGAAGGAGTTGGCGAACCTTTTGAATATCACGGCGCAAAGTGTATCGAAATGGGAGGCGGGGCAAAGCCTTCCCACTGTGGATATGCTCTATGATGTGGCACAGGTGCTGGGGGTGAGTGTGGATTCTCTTTTGAGTGATAAGGCTTTGGATAATCGTGACATCTGCTATTTGGATACGGGACTGGATACAGAGAAATTGTACTTGCTCAAGGATAAAATAGATACTATGGTGACACCGGATGCCGATTTATTGTATGCCCATTATGTTGATCCGGTAATTTTTAAAATCGGTTCTGAAATAAAGGAGCCAGTGTTGGCATTTACTACTGTGGTACCTGGGTCCAAAGCCAGATTGGCAAGAGAGATGGGATTTGATCGGGAAATATGTGTGGATGTGGCAGTACGTGCCATCAATAATGTGGTTCGCTTTGGATTCATGCCTAAGGTGTTTCAGGCACATGTGGTGTGCGGAAGCAAGGACAACCAACAATTGCAGGAAATGGCACAGAGTTTCAAGGAAGTGTGTGAGGAGAATGGAGCTATTTTTGCAGGGATGGAAATCAGTTGCCAGCCGGTCAATTTCAGTGCTAATGAGTATGAGGTTTCTGTAGGACTTGTGGGCGTGGCTGACAAAAAGAAACTGATTACAAATCAGGAGGTGGAGACAGGAGATGCAATTATAGGTATCATGACTGATGGACTTGAGGCAAGCTCTTATCCTTTTGTACGAATCATGTTGGACAGAAAACCGGAGCTTGCTTATGAGAAGATAGATGAGAGCCATTTATTTGTAGAAGAAGTGTTGAAGCCAAATGTGGCATATACGCATGTCATCAAAGAATTGCAGAATGCCGGAGTTTTACGCGGAGTCTGCAGGGTGACTAATAGTATTATTCAGGACTATATATATGAACAATCAATTCCGGATGGCTTGGGTGCCAATATTGATATGACTGCAATCCCCCTAAAACCTTTATATAAATTCCTACTGGAGCAGGATATGGTGGGGAAGAACTTTTTCCCCCATCGCTTCAGTATGGGCGTAGGTATGCTGGTGGTTGTGCCCAAGACTTCTATAAAGCGCGCCATGGAGATAATCGGGAAATATCATGAGGCGCACATTTTGGGACGAATCGAACAAAATGACAGACATCCCGGTGAGAAAGTATGGACGGAAGGAAAAGTAAAATGGTAGATAAAAGTACAAAAAAGAAGAAAAATTTATACATAGATATTGGTATGAGGCATGGGTTATTGCTGGTAATGTATGTGGCAGCAGCTGTTATCATCAACGCCGTAGTCATTGCCGGCAATGAGTATCTGGCGCGGGCCACCGATTCTCTGTTGAGCGGTGAAACGGTGCAGTTTCAGGAGTTCTTCCTGCCCCTGACGCTAATGATTGTGGTGGGCACCATTATGTCTTACATCAGGAGTCTTTGTGGCAACAATTACAGTGCCAAGGTGCAGCGGGATGTGAAGGGTAAGCTTGGGGCGCATCTGTTAAAGCTTCCCTATTCCTACTATGACGAGAAGGGCACCGGAAGTATCATGACCAAGCTGGTGTCGGATATCAATGAAGTGGGGCGGTTTTTTGCGGAAATTATGCCGGACCTAATCGTAGATTTTATCACAGTGGCAACGGTTACGGTATATCTGCTGCAGATGGATATTATGTTGATTATCGTGTTGTTCGTGACCTATCCGGTGCTTTTGGTGGTGGCGGACAGACTGTCACGCTATCTGACCTCTGTGGTAAAAAAGCGCAGAACCAGCTTGGATGCCAGAACCCAGGTGGCCTATGATGCTATTCAGGGTATGGCAGTGGTGCGTAGCTACAACCTCTACGAGGTCATGCAGAAGAAAATCAACTACTACATAGATGATGTGGCAGAACAGGGATGTAAGAGTACTAAGATTACCTCCATGGGATATGTGCTGAGACATTCCATCAACACCATCCCTGTGGTGCTCTGTTATATGTTTGCCCTGCATGAAGTAATGACAGGCAAAATTACCACCGGTGACATGCTGGCCTTCAGCGTGCTGTTGAACCGTATTCTCTGGCCTCTGAGCAATATTGTATTTTGTGTAAATGATATCCGCGAGGTCAATGTATCCTTAAACCGTGTGAAGGAAATTTATGACCAGGAGCCGGAGGAAAGTGGAACGGAGGCATTTCCCATGGAGACTACCAATGGAAATGTGGTGGAGTGGAAGGACATTACCTTCTCCTACGATGGCGAGAGGCAGGTGCTTAACGGCATGAATCTCACCATTGGTCAGGGGCAGACCGTGGCCTTTGCCGGTGGTTCCGGTGAAGGTAAAAGTACTATTTTTAAGATTTTGTGTGGATTTTACCCCAAGAGCGGCGGAAGCTATAAATTGTTTGACCATGATTTTGCGGACTGGGAGCTGGGAGCAGCCAGAAACTGTTTCTCCTATGTGTCCCAAAACGTGTTCCTCTTCCCGGAGAGCATTTGGCGAAACGTTGCCTACGGCAAGGAAAATGTTACCAGGGAGGAAGTGATTGAGGCTTGTAAAAACGCCAACATACATGATTTTATTATGAATCTGCCCGACGGCTATGATACTTTGGTGGGTGAGCGCGGCGTGCGTCTTTCCGGCGGTGAGCGTCAGAGAATCTCTATTGCGAGAGCCTTTCTGAAAAATGCCCCCATCCTCCTTTTGGATGAGCCCACGGCAGCAGTGGATGCCGGAACAGAGGGCCTGTTACA
>CAYOGM010000031.1:0-21299 GCA_964403595.1 uncultured Acetatifactor sp.
GTGGGTGACCATGATGTAATCTTCGCCGGAATGGACGAAGTAATCACTTTCTCCCATACCGCATATTCCAGAGCAGTATTTGGCAAGGGTGCCGTTCAGGCGGCCAAGTTCCTGGCAGGCAAGCCCGCCGGAATGTATGATATGTCCGATGTAATCGGTTAAGTTAATGATCCCGATTTGTATATTTGTGTCTTGGATAAAATATACAAATCGGGATATTCAATAAATAAACGAAAGAAGAGAGGTGCTCCATGGACAGTCAGGAGTTGAAATTTTTAAAGACTTTATCCCGCCAGTATAAGAATGTTGCGGCGGCGTCCACAGAGATTATTAATTTACAGTCTATTTTGAATCTGCCTAAGGGGACGGAGCATTTTTTGACAGATATTCATGGAGAGTATGAGCAGTTCAATCATGTGTTAAAGAACGGCTCAGGTTCCGTGCGGCGTAAGATTGATGAGGAGTTTGGTAATACCATCAGCAACAAGGATAAAAAAAGCCTTGCTACGTTGATTTACTATCCGGAAGCAAAACTTGAGCTTGCGGAAAAGGAAGAAGACAATCTGGAGGACTGGTACAAGATATCCCTGCACAGACTGGTGCAGATGTTAAAGAGAGTATCTTCTAAGTATACCCGCTCCAAGGTGCGTAAGGCATTGCCGAAGGATTTTGCCTATGTAATCGAGGAATTGATTACAGAGAAGGCGGAGATTCAGAATAAAGAGGCATATTATAACGAAATTATCCATACCATTATACGAATTGGCAGAGCGCCTCAGTTTATTGTGGCACTCAGCTATCTGATTCAGAGACTGGTGATTGACCATCTCCATATAGTGGGGGATATTTATGACAGAGGTCCCGGTCCCCATATTATCATGGATACTCTTTGCGAGTATCATTCTGTGGATGTGCAATGGGGAAATCATGATATTGGATGGATGGGAGCAGCTGCCGGTAACTGGCTGTGCATTGCCAGTGTTATTCGCCTGGCAGCCAGATATGGCAATCTTTCCGTGTTGGAGGAGGGATATGGCATCAATCTGGTGCCCTTGGCGACCTTTGTATTAGAGACTTATGGTGATACAGATTGCAGTGTATTTGCCATCAAGTACAATACGGATTATAATACCAAGGATTTGAGTCTTGATACTAAGATTCATAAGGCTATGGCACTTCTGCAGTTTAAGCTGGAAGGGCAGTTTGTCATGCGCCATCCTGAGTTTCATATGGAGGACAGACTGCTTCTGGATAAGATTGACTTTGACAAGAAGACAGTTCTCGTGGACGGTAAAGAGTATGCTATGAAGGATGTGGATTTTCCTACGGTGAACCCGGAGAATCCTTATGAATTGTCGGAAGAAGAGGGAAAACTTATGGTGCGTCTGCAACAGGCGTTTGTGCGTTGCGAGAAGCTTCAAAGACATGTGCGTTTTCTTTATTCCAAGGGCGGAATGTATAAGATTTACAACGGCAATCTTTTATATCATGGCTGTGTACCCATGAACGAGGATGGCAGCTTTATGAAGGCGGAAATTTTTGGTAAGGAATATTGTGGTAAGGCTCTGTATGATGTTTTGGAGCATTATGCGAGAAGAGGGTATTATGCCAAAGATGCAGCAGAGCGTACAGAGGCACAGGATATTATCTGGTATATCTGGTCCGGCCCGGGGTCGCCTGTATATGGTAAAAGTAAGATGACCACCTTCGAGCGGTATTTTATAGAGGATGAGACTACTCACAAGGAGCAGAAAAACAGCTACTACAAGCTCTATGAAAAAGAGGAGACTGTGCGTAAAATCTTAGAGGAGTTTGGATTGGACGCGGAGGACGCCCATATTGTCAACGGACATGTTCCGGTGGAGCAGATACATGGGGAATCGCCTATTAAATGTGGTGGTAAGCTGTTGGTTATTGATGGTGGTTTCTCCAAGGCATATCACAAGAAAACCGGAATTGCAGGTTATACCCTGGTATGTAATTCCAGAGGAATGCGATTGGTTGCCCATGAACCCTTCGAGTCTACGGAGGCGGCAATCAAAAACGAGTCAGACATTCTCTCAGATACCATAGAGGTGGAGACTTTCCATCACCGCAAATTGGTAGCAGATACGGATATCGGCGTGGATATCAAAGAGAATATTCACTATTTGGAAGAATTGCTGTCTGCATATCTGGAAGGTTCCATAGTGGAAGAGGGATAATCGGAATAAAAAAATTAAAATGGGGAGACCTTCTATAGAAGTGTTCTCCCCATTTTGATGTTGTACAACAAATGTAGTTGCTACCGTTACTGGGCAACGGTAGAGCTGCTTGCGCCATTGTTGCCGGTAGTATCATTGTTAGTGCCGACACCATTCATATTATCGTTGCCGGTAACTCCGTCGATTACATCATTTACGCCATTGGTAACACCATCGATTACATCGGTAGCAGCATTTCCGGCATCTTCAATAAGAGAATTGTTGCCGTTAACGCCGTCGGTACCCATGGTATTGTCGTCAATGGGGTATTCCACGGAGTTGGTACTATCCATGGTCTCGCGGGTAGCAGTTTCGGTCTGAGACTCTGTATGAGTCTCAGTTCCAGCCATACTGCCGGAATTGCCACTGTTTTTGTCGGTGTTGCCGGAGCAGGCTGCTGCCATACATACATAGGTCAGAACCAGTCCAAGTGCTAAATACTTCTTTTTCATAATATCCTCCAATCTGATGTCCCTTTCAAAAATAGGGGCTTGTACATAATATGCTCGTCCTACTACAAAATATACTAGCTATTTGAATTTTTTTATTGTATATTTATTAAAGTAGTTATATCGAATTTATTTTGGGAGGAAATTATGGAATTCAGACCCTGTATTGATATACATAACGGAAAAGTAAAACAGATTGTAGGCGGAAGTCTTCGGGATGAGGGAGATAAGGCCAGTGAAAACTTTGTGGCTACTCAGGATGCTGCTTTTTTTGCCAATATGTATCAGGGGGCAGGACTTAAGGGTGGTCATATTATTTTGTTAAACAGTGTGGACAGTGAATATTATGAAGCTACGAAGGAACAGGCATTGTTGGCACTTCGGGCCTATCCCGGTGGTTTGCAGGTGGGCGGTGGTATCACACCTGACAATGCTGGGGACTATCTGACAGCCGGAGCCAGTCATGTGATTGTGACATCCTATGTGTTCAAGGATGGTGTGATTCATTATGACAGGCTGGAGCGTATGGTGCAGGCTGTGGGAAGAGAGCATTTGGTGTTGGATTTAAGCTGTCGGAAGACTCCGGAGGGGTACATGATTGTGACAGACCGTTGGCAGAAGATGACGGAGGAAAAAGTGACACATGAGCTTATGGACAGACTTTCAGCCTATTGTGATGAATTTCTGATTCATGCTGTGGATGTAGAGGGGAAGAATCAGGGCATTGAGCAGGAGCTGGTGAGTCTTTTGGGAAACTGGCATGGAAGACCACTGACGTATGCGGGAGGTGTTCATAGTATAGAGGATTTGCAGTTGATACGCAGACTGGGCCAAAACCGATTAAATGTAACGATTGGCAGTGCATTGGAACTTTTTGGCGGGCAGTTGAAATGGGAGGATGTTTTGGAGATATGTTCATAAAAATTCCAATTCGCTTGTTGGAGCGAATCGGGATGAATTCTTGAATTGATTTTATTGATAAGCTATGCTAAAGTGATGACAAGTGATAAGACAGTGAAAGGGAATTACCGTGAAAGAGAAAATCAAAAATTGGTTGCAGAATATATTTATTGATGGTTTGAGTGGTATGGCGTTGGGGCTTTTCTCCACTTTGATAATTGGGACGATTATTGCCCAGATTGGCAGTCTGATTGGAAATGAACCGGGTGCATATCTGATTGCTGTGAGTAATGTAGCCAAGACCATAACAGGTGCAGGTATTGGTGTGGGAGTGGCATGTAAGTACAAGGAAGGACCACTGGTTACGGTTTCTGCGGCTGTGGCAGGCATGATTGGTGCCTTTCCCGGTGTTACGCAGATGGAGGCTTTTGGATTGGGCAAACCCGGTGAGCCTCTGGGAGCATTTATTGCTGCGTTAGTGGCAATAAAAATCGGGCATCTGGTAGCAGGTAAGACCAAGGTGGACATTCTGGTGACACCTCTTGTGGCAATTCTGGCCGGTGCGGTAGCGGGATTTGTAGCAGGTCCGCCTATTTCCGCTTTTATGAGCTGGCTGGGAGCATTGGTAAACGTAAATGTGGAGCAACATCCCATTGTAGGCGGTATTGTGGTATCGGTGCTGATGGGTATGATTTTGACTCTTCCCATTAGTTCGGCGGCTATTGGTGTGGCGATGAATTTAAATGGTCTTGCAGCAGGAGCAGCTACGGTTGGGTGTTGTTGTAATATGGTAGGCTTTGCTGTGGCAAGTTATCGCGAGAATAAGATGGGAGGTCTTGTGGCTCAGGGGGTGGGAACATCCATGCTGCAGGTTCCTAATATTGTGAAAAAGCCTGTTATTTGGATTCCTGCCATTGTTTCCAGTGCGATTCTGGGGCCTGTGGCTTCAGCGGTGTTACATATGACCAGCACGCCTGTGGGTTCCGGTATGGGTTCCGCGGGCTTTGTAGGACAATTTGCGGCATATGGTTCCATGGTGGATGAAGGAATGAGTGCCACCGCAGCAATTGGATTGATAGCAGTAATGCATTTTGTGCTTCCCGGTCTGATTAGTCTGGGTGTTTCGGAGCTGATGCGCAAAGCAGGCTGGATTTCTGAGGGCGATATGAAATTGGAAGTGTAAAAATATTGTGGGAATTGTATAAAAATGGATAGACTATTTTTACGTTTTCGATAGAGTTTACGAAATAATATTGGAAAAAAATTACAAAAATGTTAAGCCAATATTGATGGAAAAAGTTACCTGTGATACAATGGAATGTGTTTACCGGAGGTGACTTTTTATGGCTAAAAAGAAAAAAAGAAATAAGATAGAAGAAAAGATAGAAGAAAAGATAGAAGAGAAAATAGAAGAGAAAATAGAAGCTAAGACAGAGAACTCTGCACCTGTTGAGGAAACTCTTGAAGTTGCGAAAACAGATGAGAAGCAGAAAACCAAGGTGAATCATTTTGTTTTTGTCACAACAGATGACAAGAATGTGGAGGTTAGACGCTATCAGGTGCGTCCATGGCTTTTGTGGCTTGTAATTGTGGTGCTTTGTATCCTTGTCGGTTCCATGCTGGGATATATTTACCATGAGGAGAGAATCTGGCTTGCCGTAGATGCGAGAAGTGATGAACAGGTGGCTACAATTAAGAATCTTGAAGAGAGTAAGGCCATTCTGGAACAGGAGAAGCTTGCTCTTGAAACAGAGATTGTGGGCTTGAATGAAACCGTTCAGATTCTCAGTGAAACGGTCAGTCAGAAAACTCAGAGTGAGAAGGAGCTGAGGGAGCAGATTGAGAAACAGAGTCTGCCTACGGAGTTCCCCTTAAATGGTTCTGCAACTATGGATGAGAAAACGATTGACGATGCTCCCGCATGTGTATTTGATGCTTCTATTGGGAGTGCGGTAGTGGCTACTGCGAGCGGTAAGGTAATTGCTGTCAAGGATGACGCAGATTATGTGCATAGTATCTGGGTGGATCATGGCAATGGATATATCACAATTTATCGCAATGCAGGAGACCCAAGAGTGCAGGTAGGAGATTCTGTAGTGTGTGGTACTGCTCTTTATATTATTGAAGAACGCAAGGAAAAGATGGGGTATCAGATGATGAAGGATAATCAGTATATTAACCCTATGGATTTGCTTTCTATTAACGGTTAGAGGTGACTTTAGTGAATATTACAGCGTATAACGGGAATACAGGTTATCTTATGCCTTTGGGCATGGCGATTTTGAAAGGCGGCTACTATATTGCGTCTGCGGACGAGGATTTGTATGCGTGCCTTGATGTGAATTCGGACAGAACGTTTATGGAATTAATTCACCCGGACGACAGGTCGGATTTTTTGGATGCGGCAGAGAAGGTGAATGAGAAAACTCAATATGTGTTGCTGCGTGTTATTACTGTTGAGAAAAACTATAAGTATATGTTGCTTCGACTGAAACAGGGTAAATTCGTAATTGATGGTTTTCGTTGCATAGAAGTATGTGTTGCGGATGTCATTGCTTCTCTGGAGAAGTTTAAAAGAAATGATATGATACTGACCAAATATAGACGTATGATGTCGCTGGTGGATTATTTTTTCTTTGATTATGTTAAGAGTACCAACAAGATTAATATTTATATGTATGCCAACGACAAAGGTTATATGTTCCTGTCAGAGGATTTGGATGTTTGGCGTGAGCAGATGATAAGTTCCTATTTGTGGAATGATTCCGAGAAGAAAAAGTTTGAAGCACTCTATGATTGTATAAAGGATGGTCTGGAGGATTTTAAGATTCAGTTGGTGACCACTTTTTTCTCTAAAGCCAGACGGAGTGATTCTATTCAGATAACAGGAAGTGTTTTGTTTGATATAGATGGAAGCAAGCTGGTAGCAGGTGTGATTAAATTAAACACCGATGAGATGGAGAAGCCCTACTATACTACGGAAGCCAGCAGGGATTCGGCAACCGGACTTATGAATAAGAGAGCTATCATGGAATATGCGGCGTTGAAGCTTAAGGAGGTAGATGACAGACCGCTTACATTCATGGTGATTGATATTGATGATTTTAAGAATATTAATGATACCTATGGACATTTGTTTGGTGATAAGGTTATTTTCCGGACTGCAGAGACTCTTAAGCGCGTTGTAGGATTCAGAGGGGTGGTTGCGCGATTTGGTGGCGATGAATTTGTGGTGCTTCTGGAGGACTGTAACAGTGAGACGGTGAACAATATCCTAAAGACCATTTATGGTGAAATCGGTCTGTTGTTTAAGGAAACCCATGCAGATTTGCATGTGACTATTTCAACCGGAATTTCCAGTTACCCCAAGGATGGAAATTCTTATGAAAAGCTGTTTAAGAGAGCAGATAAAGCTCTTTACGTGGCGAAGGGAAATGGTAAGAATAACTTTGTATTCTATGATGAAGAAAAGCATAGGCAGGTGGAGCTTGTAAACGAGAGACGTCGTGTGAAGGGTTTGAAAACCATTGCTGATCGTGCGAATCGTTCTATGTTGTATTCTGAAATACTGCTGGATTTGTCAAAGGGAAGTATTGAGGATTCTTTTGCTGATATTGCGGCTAAAATTTGTGATTTGTTTGATATAGCCGGAATTACTGTATATATAGGGGACAATTTGGAAAACTATATGGGATATGGCAAGTATACCTATGAGCTGCAGCGGTTTTCATTGATGGAGCATAAGGATTTTACGGATTTGATAAGTGCTGATGATATGGTTGTCATTGAGGATGCCAAGCAGATGGAGGATAAATCCTTTTACCACAAGTATGAGCATTTGGAGGTCAATGCCAATCTTTTGAGTATTCATCGCCTGAAGGGATGCGTGAAGGGACTTGTCTGCTTTGATGTGTTTAATACATCAAGACAGTGGAGTGAATGGGATATGATTGCATTGAATGCTATCGGAAAAATGATTGTGCAAAAAGTATTGGATAAGTAGACGGTAAAACTGCCGGCAGGATAACCTGTCGGCAGTTTTTTTGTAGGAGATTGATTACTGTTGTAAGCGTTCAAATACCAATTCATATCCATCGTTGCCATAGGTGAGAGAACGGTTCACGCGGCTGATGGTGGCGGTGGAAGCACCGGTTTTTTCTGCGATTTCCAAATAAGTTTTATGGTCCTTGAGCATGGAAGCAACTTCAAAGCGTTGAGAAAGAGAGAGAAGCTCATTGACCGTGCAAAGGTCTTCAAAAAAATTGTAGCATTCCTCGCGGTTTTCCAAACACAAAACGGCATCAAAGAGTGCGTCGACTGCTTCTGTTTTGATTTTCTTATTCATAGTCACACCTCATTTAGTTTACTTTTATGCTTTAAAATTTTAATGCTTTACAATACAAACCTATATGGGCATTTTAACACACTAAACCTTTAAAGTAAATACTAAAATTTAATCTTTAAATGCAAAAAACAGTTGATATGTAGTTTTGAATACTATATACTGTATTAGTAAGCAGGTTTATGCATATAAAAGACATTGGGGGACAAGTAAGTGACATTAGATACAGAAGATTTGTTGAATAGTATATTGGCGAGCCTTGACCGTATTGATTATATCAAGCCCTCTGATATTCCGAATATTGATCTTTACATGGACCAGGTAACTACCTTTATGGATAGCAGACTGCGCTCCGGTTCCCGTAACCCCGGAGATGATAAGGTGCTTACCAAGACCATGATTAATAATTATGCCAAGAATGATTTGCTTCCGCCGCCGGTGAAGAAGAAATATTCCAAGGAGCATGTGCTTTTATTGATTTTCATATATTACTACAAGGGAGTTTTGTCCATCACGGATATTCAGACACTTCTGGAGCCGATTACAGAACATTTCTTCCAAAACGGTAAGGAATTCGATATCGAAAATATTTATCAGGAAGTTTTCCGGATGGAGAAGAGTCAGATTGAAGTAATGAAGGCCGATGTGGTGGAGAAGTTTAAGCTGGCAGAGGAGACCTTTGAGGACGCACCCGAGGAACATCAGGCTTTCCTGCGTAATTTCTCATTCATCTGTCTTTTGAGTTTTGATGTGTATGTAAAACGTCTTATGATTGAAAAGATTGTGGATGGTATGCGTGATAGTGGCGCAACTGATAAAAAGGAGAAAAAATAAGTATGGAGCTGAAGGCAAAGGAGTTGTCTGTGTTGCCCTGTATGGATTTGCACACCCACACAATTGCCTGCGGGCATGGATACAGTACGTTGAAGGAAAATATAGAAGCGGCCCGGAAAGCGGGCCTTAAGTTTCTGGGATTGAGCGAACACGCGCCGGCTATGCCGGGCAGCACTCATCCCTTTTTCTTTAGCAGTTATGGCTGTATCCCAAGAGAATATGGGGAACTGAAGCTTTTGTGTGGCGCTGAAGTCAATATTATGGACTATGAAGGAACTTTGGATTTGGAGGAGTGGTGTCTGGAGCGGCTGGATTATGCAATAGCCAGCATGCATATTCCCTGTGTAAAACCGGGCAGCCGGGAGGAAAACACAAGTGCTTTGATAAATGCCATGAAGAATCCTTATGTAAAAATTATCGGGCATCCTGACGATTCCAGATATCCTTTGGATTATGATGTGTTGGTGCAGGCTGCAAAAGTAGAACGGGTATTTCTGGAATTGAATAATTCTTCTCTGAATCCTAAGTCAGCCAGAAAGGGTGGAAGAGAGAATATTATTGAACTGCTTACAACCTGCAAGAAATATCAGGTGCCTATTATTATGGGCTCAGACAGTCATATTTCTTATACCATAGGCAATTTTGAGCGGGCACTTGAAGTGGTGGAAACAGTGAGTTTTCCTAAGGAATTGATTTTGAATTTCTGTCCGGACAGGATTGGTGAGATTATGAATCAGGAGATGTAAGCTTTTGCATTTGAGAGAGCAATGATTCATCTTGCGAAAACATTGGAATAGGTCTATAATAGGCTACAGAGGGGCATAATGAGATTTGCTCTTTTAGAAAAAAGTGCTTTAGAGCGACAGGAGGACATATGAAGGATTCAAATTGCGGATACTGTATGAGAGGTGAGATTTTGGAGAAATTCGGAATCTTTATCTGTGAGCTGGAGGTTTCCAGTCTGATTTTGTTTAAGGAGCAGTCTAAGCCCGGAAGATGTATTGTGGCATACAAGGATCATGTGAGTGAGATTGTTGATATCAGTGATGAGGAGAGAGATAAGTTCTTTGCAGATGTGAATCGTGCGGCAAAGGCAATTCATGCGGCATTTCATCCTGACAAGCTCAATTATGGTGCTTACGGTGATACCGGCTGTCATCTGCACTTTCATTTGGTGCCCAAGTATGAGGGGCAGGATGAGTGGGGCGGCATTTTCCAGATGAACCCCGGGAAGACTTATCTGAGTGATGCAGAGTATGCGGAGATGATTGAGAAAATTAAAGCAAATCTGTAATTTGTGATTAAAATGCCGATAAACGATGGCAAAACGAAAGAATATGTTGAACATAACAGGATGTACAAAGGGTGTCTGTGGTGATACAGGCACCTTTTTTGTTTGATTTCATAACATAAACCCGAAGACAGAAAATTCTGTGGAGGATTTTATTGTGAAAAGGTTTAAGAAGCTTTGTGCTTTATTGCTTGCAGGAGCGTTGCCTGTACTGGCTTTTGCAGGTTGTGGAGGAGCTGGGGAGAAGGGCTCAACATCGGGTGAGATGACCAAGGTGGTGTTAAATGAAGTGGCCCATTCCATTTTCTATGCGCCTATGTATGTGGCGATTGAGGAGGGGTATTTTGAAGAAGAAGGAATTGATTTGGAGCTGGTCACCGGTTTTGGAGCAGATAAAACCATGACAGCAGTGCTGACGGATGAGGCTGACATCGGGTTTATGGGGTGCGAGAGCAGTGTGTATACCTATGCAGGGGGCACAGAGGATTATGTGGTGAATTTTGCCCAGCTCACCCAGAGAGCGGGGAATTTCCTGGTGTCCAGAGAGCCTGTTGATGATTTTACATGGGATATGTTAAAAGATAAAGATGTGCTGGGTGGCAGAGCCGGTGGAATGCCGGAGATGGTCTTTGAGTATATTCTGCTGAAAAATAACATTGACCCTTCTACTGAGGTGCGTATCGACCAGAGCATTGACTTTGGTTCCACTGCAGCAGCCTTTTCCGGGGGTCAGGGGGATTTTACGGTAGAATTTGAGCCCCATGCAACTATGCTGGAGCAGAAGGGAGACGGTTATGTAGTGGCATCTCTGGGTGAGGATTCCGGCTATGTGCCTTACACCTCCTTTTCTGCTAAGAAAAGTTATATCGAGGCTAATCCTGAGGTGGTGCAGGCTTTCACTAATGCACTCCAAAAGGGAATGGATTACGTGGGTTCACACACGTCGGAGGAGATTGCGGAGGTTATTGCTCCTCAGTTTGCTGAGACTGATATGGATACACTCACCAAAATCGTTGAGAGGTATCATTCGCAGGATACCTGGAAGAGTGACCTTGTTTTTGAAGAAGAAAGCTTTGATTTGCTCCAGAATATTCTGATGGAGTTTGGGGTACAGGAGGCGAAGGTGCCTTATGAAGATTTGGTAAATACGGAGTTTGCCACAAAAGCAGCAAAGTAACAGTTAAAGACGGCAGGTCACTTGTAGGTGGTCTGCCGTCTTTGGGGAAAGGATGAATATAGGAAAATAAGGAGTTAGCCGTGGATTATTCGCCATCAGTAGCGATATGTATGTTCTTCATTGCCCAAAGCTGTAAAGCCTTAGCATTAGTGCTGATTTTCTCCAGGGATTCCAAAATCTCATTGAAGGTATCCAGTTCGGTGGGGTCGATAATGCCATCCTCCGAGATGGCAATGAGAGAAGCACGTAATGTGTCGATGTCCTTGAGGGAACCCAGTGCCTTCAGCGCGAGACGGTCAAAGCCATCAATGACAACCTCACGTACACTTCCTTTACCGATGGGGCATTCTCTTGCACAGTAGGCATTACATAGCTCAGGGGTGTTGTATACCTCGGACATGATTTTGACCTCCTCGGGATAGGGGGAGATGGTATCCAGTTCAATTCGGGCCAGTCTGGTTCGGTCAATACCCAAAAGTTCAGCAGCTTTTTCACGGCTGCTTAAAGCCGCCCGAACATCCTCGGGGAGAGGTGTCGTTTCGCTATTTTGGTCCAAATTGCCCTCTGCGGCCTCGCAACGTGCGAGATAATACATGTTATCGGCTGCTTTTGTAGCTTTTTTACCCATGTCAAATATCTTCCTTTGTGTTAATATACTATAAAGAAACAATTTTTCTTTTTTTATAGTTTAGTCGAAGTTGGAAGATTTGTAAAGAATATTGTGAAAACAGTTGAGAGAATCGTAAGAATTTGGTAGAATGAAAGAGAAATTGGTTTTCTAAATTAACTATGATGGAGGAAAAGCAAAATGGGATTGATTCAAGTTGCAAAAGAAGCAATTGGGAGCGTAATTGCTGATCAGTATGCAGAGTATTTCTACTGTGACTCTCTTTCTGATGAAATATTAATGGTTAAGGGTCAGAAGAGTACTAAGAACCAAAATAAGGGAAATGATCAGATTATTTCTGATGGTTCCATTATTGCAGTAAATGAAGGTCAGGCGATGATTATTGTGGATCAGGGAGGAATTGTGGAGTTCTGTGCGACTCCCGGTGCATTCAAGTATGATGCGTCTTCCGAACCCAGTATTTTTAATGGTTTGTTTACCGGTAATCTTGGTAATAGTGTGGTAAATTCCTTTAAGGCTATGTGGACACGTGGTACCGGTGGTGGTGACCTGATGCGTGACCAGAGAGTATATTTCTTTAATATCAAAGAGATTAAGGGTAATCTGTATGGAACTTCCAATCCGATTCCCTTCCGTATTTATGATAAGAATACCGGATTTGATATGGATACTGTGCTTCGCTGTAATGGTGAGTATTCCTACAAGCTTATAGATCCTCTGTTGTTCTATAAGAATGTTGCAGGTAACAAGAAAGAAGATTTCAGACGTTCCGAACTTACCAGTATGATGAAGGCAGAGTTGATTACAGCGTTGCAGCCTTCCTTGGCTAAGATTAGCGAGATGGGTATTCGTCCCAGTGGCATTCCCGGTCATGTGGATGATTTGGTAAACTTCCTGAATGTGGAGCTGTCCGAGAAGTGGACTCAGACTCGTGGTATTCAGGTAGTCAGCATGACCATGAATCCTCCTTCTATTCCGGAAGAGGATCGTGCGACTCTCAACGAACTGCAGAAGACCAAAGTGTTTACTGATCCCGGTATGGCAGGAGCGCAACTCGTTACTGCACAGGCCGAGGCCATGAAGCTTGCAGCTTCCAATGAAGCTACCGGTCCTATGATGGGCTTTATGGGTATGAATATGGCTAATATGGTTGGTGGTATGAATTCTAATCAGCTGTTCCAGATGAGCCAGCAGAACCAGCAGATGAATGCCCAGAATCAGCAGATGATGGGACAGCAGCCTCAGATGGGTATGCAGCCTCAGCAGAATCCCCAGATGCAGCCCATGGGTAGCGCAGCCGTTCTCGGTTGGACCTGCGCGTGTGGTCATACAGATAACAGAAGCAAGTTCTGTTCCGAGTGTGGCTCCAAGAAACCCGATGAAGCAGGCTGGACCTGTGGATGTGGTGCTGTAAATCAGGGTAAGTTCTGTCAGGAATGTGGTTCTAAGAAGCCCGAGGGAGCACCTCTTTACAAGTGTGATAAGTGTGGATGGGAGCCGGAGGACCCTGCAAATCCTCCTAAGTTCTGCCCTGAATGTGGAGATAAGTTCGACGAGAACGACAGAAAATAATAAATGAATTAACATAAGGTGCCAGTCGGCAGGCAGGGAAACTTCTGCCTGCCCGATTGGCATTAAGGAAGATAAGGGAACGGTTAAACAGATGGCTAGAGTTGCATTGATTATTATTTTAGTATTGGTTTTGGCAATTATCCTGACAGTTACGGTGGTTGGGTTTATGGCATATAGGAAGGCGAAAGAAGTTACGGATACGGTGAAAGGTTACTCGAATGCTCTTTTTGGTACAGAGAATCCTCTTGAGGGTATGAAGAGAGTGGAGATGGAGGGGAGCCAGGTTCCTAAGTCGGTATCCGGTGCAACACATCTTTATCTGCCACAGATTATGAGGGACTTTCCGGAGTTTCATTTGGATGAGATGAAGCGTCGTGTGGAAAATGTACTGGTATCTTATTTGCGTAGTATTGATGAGTGCAATTCGGTACTTCTCACAGAAGGTATGGATGAACTGAAAGCCGAACTTTCCATGCGTATCAATATGAACAGGGATAGAGGCGTAAAGGAAAATTATCAGAGGATTAATGTCCATCAGACAGAAATTTATCAATACAGAAAGACAGAAGGTCGTTGCAGTGTAGTATTCCAGACTTCGGTGGAATATTTGCATTTTGTAGAAAAGTCCGGCAAGATTGTAGAGGGACGAGATGATTTGAAAACACAGTCTAAGTATAATGTAGAGCTTGTGTATATTCAGGACAGAGAGACCATTGAGAACATTGGTGAGTCAGGTCTGGGACTGAATTGTCCTAATTGTGGTGCTCCCCTTGAGAGCCTTGGAGCAAAGGTGTGCCGTTACTGTGATACCCCGGTGGTTGAGTTTAATATAAAAACATGGGGCTTTAGTTCTGTTAAAGAAGTATAAACTACAGGAGCAGGTTGGGATTGTTTATGGGTGGTATGAAAGCGTTTTATGAGACAACGGAACAGGATATGGATGCATTGGTGCTTTTCTGCATGGAATTGTTGGAAAATGTATCAGATATTTCGTCTGCATTAAAGCTGATAAGTGAGAGACTGGGCGCCTTTTTTAACCTGGATGATATTGTGTACACGGAGCATGAGGGTGACAAGGTTCACATACTCTATCAGTGGAGCGCTGTGGACAAGCAACCCTTTGCCATGAAGATGTGTGAACCGGGGGTGTATAATTGGAAAAGACTGGTGCATCTTGCCCGACCGGACGGCAGTATTGCCTATACCAAAACTACTTTTGCGCAGGCACAGATGGGGAAATCACGTGCTACACTTGTGGCGCTTTCTACTTCTGTGCGGGATTTTTCCGGAAGTATTGTGTTCGCTGACAGGAAAGAGGAACGTGACTGGGAAGGGATTCGCAGTACTCTTGTGCGGATTTCCAATCAGATTTTTTATAAGCTTCGTATGCTGAAAAGAGAAGAGGAGACGAAGCGGGCATGGGATAAAAAGCTTAATCATGACGGACTTACCGGCTTGGTGGTATACAACAAGCTGATTACGGAAGTGAGTGAGTATATAGAACGCAATGGAACAGAACGGCTGGCTTGCATTTATACGGATTTTTCAGGATTCCAGTATTACAATGAAGTGTACGGATATGAAATGGGAGATGCTGTGCTTAAGCAGCTGGCAGAGGCTTTAGGAGCAAAGTATGGAGAGGATGGCCTGTTCAGTCGGTTGAGTTCTGATAATTTTGTTGGTTTTGTGCATGGAGTGGAATTTGATAAGCTGGTGGCGGAATATAAAACTTTTGCTAAGGCATTTACAGATGAATGTAACAAGGAATTTCCATTGACCAATCTGGTTCTTGCAACAGGAATTTATCAAGCCCGCAACGAGGACAGAAACGTGTCTGCCATGATAGATAACGCCAACGAGGCCCGCAAAAAATGTAAGGAGCAGACAGCAGAAACCATGGTGCGCATATACACCGAGGATTTGAGAATGGAGCTAGAGAATGTGCGAATGATTAATTCTAATATTCTCAAAGGTCTTAAAAATAATGAGTTTCATGCCTATCTGCAGCCTAAGGTCAGCTTAAAGAGCGGCAAAATTGAGGGGGCTGAGGCGCTGGTGCGTTGGATTCGTCAGGATGGAACGCAGGTGATGCCGGACCAGTTTATTGATATTGCAGAGCAGAATGGATATATTACCAAGATTGACTTCGCGGTATTGGAAGAGGTGTTGGATTATCTGGAGGGCGCGGCAAACGATGGGGAAGAAGTGGTTCCTGTGTCTGTGAATTTCTCCAGAAGAAATAATGAATTTGAAGACTTTGTGCCTCATGTGCTGGAGCGATTGGATGCACATAAGGTTGCTCACGATTTGATTGAGGCAGAAGTGACAGAATCCATGTATATGGCTGATTTGAGCAAGGTGGATAACAACATGCGCAAACTGCGTGAACAGGGTGTTGAGGTGTCCGTGGATGATTTCGGAAGCGGATATTCTTCCTTGAATATTCTGGCAAAGGTGTCTGCAGATACCGTTAAGCTTGACAGGATGTTTTTGAATAATGCCAATAAGGATGAAAGAGGACTTACAGTTATTCAGTATCTGACCAAGATGTTGAAACGTTTGGGATTTACTGTAATTGCAGAGGGCGTGGAGACAGAGGAACAGCTGAAATGGATGCGCATGGCGGACTGCGATATGGTGCAGGGATATTATTATGCAAAGCCCATGAGCATTGGCGAGTTCAGAAAATTTTTGAAGGATTTTAATGCTACGGCAAGGAGTATGGATAGCGAATGAGTATTTATGATACACTGAATACGGAGCAAAAGGAGGCGGTCTGTCATGTGGACGGGCCTCTGCTTTTGTTAGCGGGTGCGGGAAGTGGTAAGACCAGAACCCTGACTCATCGAATTGCTTATTTGATTGATGAGATGGGTGTGAATGCGTGGAATATTTTGGCGATAACCTTTACCAATAAGGCTGCCGGAGAGATGAGAGAGCGTGTGGACCAGATTGTGGGTTTTGGTGCGGACCAGATATGGGTCAGTACCTTTCACTCCACCTGTATGCGTATTTTGCGCAGACATATTGACAGACTGGGTTATGATACCTCTTTTACCATTTATGATACAGATGACCAGAAAACGGTAATGAAGGGTGTTTGCAAGCGTCTCAATATTGATACGAAGATGTATAAGGAGAGGAGCCTTTTGAATGCTATCTCTTCTGCTAAGGATGACCTGGTGGATGTGAGAGAATATGAGCTGAAGGCTGCGGGGGATTATCACAAGCAGATTGTGGCAAAGGCTTACAGGGAGTATCAGGAGACTTTGAAAAAGAGTAATGCCTTGGATTTTGATGATATTATCTGCAAGACGGTGGAGCTTTTTAAAAGCTGCCCGGAGGCGTTGGAATATTATCAGGAGCGTTTTCACTACATTATGGTAGACGAGTATCAGGACACCAATCTGGCGCAGTTTGAGTTGGTTCGTCTTCTGGCAGATAAATACCGCAATTTGTGTGTGGTGGGTGATGACGACCAGTCCATTTATCGTTTCCGGGGTGCTAATATCCGTAATATTTTGGATTTTGAGCTCCATTATCCGGAGGCTAAGGTGATTAAACTGGAACGCAATTACCGTTCTACCCAGACCATTCTGGATGCGGCCAATGCTGTGATTGCTAATAATGTGGGGCGTAAAGATAAGGCTCTTTGGACAGACAAGGGGGCGGGCAGTCGTATTCACCTGCGACAGTTTGATAATGCTTACGAAGAGGCTGAATATATTGCGGATGATATTCGCCACAAGGTACGAAACGGAGAGGCGGATTACAGAGAGTTTGCAGTGTTGTACCGTACCAATGCTCAGGCTCGACTGTTGGAGGAACGCATGGTAGTAGAGGGGATTCCCTACAGTGTGGTAGGTGGTGTGAACTTCTATGCCCGCTCAGAAATCAAGGATATTCTGGCATATCTGAAAACCATTGATAATGGCAAGGATGATGTGGCTCTTCGTCGTATCATCAATGTGCCTAAGAGAAGTATCGGTGCAACTACGGTAGATAAGCTTGCTGACTATGCTGAGATGCATGATATCAGTATGTATGAGGCAGCTTGTCAGGCGGATGATTTGGGACTGGGAAGAGCAGCATCCAAGATAAGCGGATTTGTCAATCTGATTCAGGTGCTTCGAAGCGGAAGAGAAGCTTATGGTATATCAGGCTTGATACAGGCAATCATTGAGCATACGGATTATGCGGAGTATCTGCGCAATCAGGATGATGAATCAGCAGAAGACAGACTGGCCAATCTGGATGAGCTTATTACCAAGGCAGTCAATTATGAAGAGACGCACGATGAAGTCAGTCTCTCGGAGTTTTTGGAGGAGATTGCGTTGGTGGCGGACATTGACAATCTGGAGGAGGGCGACAACAGAGTAGTGCTGATGACACTGCATTCAGCTAAGGGACTGGAGTTTCCCTTTGTATATCTGCCCGGTTTGGAGGATGGCTTGTTCCCCAGTTATATGAGTATCAAAACCGACGACAGGGAGGATATTGAGGAGGAACGCAGACTGGCTTATGTAGGTATTACAAGAGCCAGAGAGGAGCTTACCATTACCTATGCGAGAATGCGTATGCTTCGGGGAGAGACACAATATAATCCGGTAAGCCGTTTTGTGAGGGAAATCCCTTCGAATCTGTTGGATAATACCATACCCGGGACCAAAAGAGCGTCGGAGGTTTATGACAGGCTGGGATTGGATTTGCCTTCAAGCTTTGGAGGCGGATTCAACAGTTTGGGCAGTGGAAGCTCGGGGAGTGAAGGTGTGGGCAGTGCCGGCTTTGGCAGACCGAAAGCATTGGTGCGTCCCAAAAAGACTGCAGAGATAGATAAGCCTTATATTGCCAGAGGTATCGGCGAATTGAATCAAATTGCCGGAATCCAAAAGGGGATGCAAAATGGTGTGCTTGCGGAGTTGGAATATGAGGCAGGGGACAGGGTGCGCCATATAAAGTATGGTGAGGGGACTGTTACCAATATTTCAAAAGAGCCACGGGATTATAAGGTTACGGTGGAATTTGATGCAGTGGGGCAAAAGGTTATGTATGCATCTTTTGCAAAATTAAAAAGAGTGTAGTAATTTGGTTAAAAATGTGATATGCTATATACAGACCGAATTCTTTGGAAAGGGAGGTACCAAGATATGGAAAGATTGGGAAAGGCATTGGAAATTGCTAACGAGTTCAAACTGAATGATCTTTTGAACAAGAAAGAGGAAGAGAAGAAGAAAGAGAATATAATTATTTGGATTCTTGCTATTATTGGATTTGTAGTAGCTGCAGCTGCTATCGGATATGCAGTATATCGTTATTTCCATCCTGATTATCTTGAGGATTTCGATGATGAGTTCGAGGATGAATTCGATGACGATGATGATTTCTTCGAAGATGAGGGAGTGAACTAAATCAATGAAAAAAGGACAGGTATATGAAGGTGTAGTAGAGCGTGTTGACTTTCCCGGTAAAGGTATTGTTCGGGTGGGGGAGGAGACAGCTGTAGTAAAGATGTGCCTGCCCGGTCAGAAGATTCGTTTTTCTGTGAGTAAAGTGCGTAAAGGGAAGGCGGAAGGAAGGCTTTTAGAGGTGCTGGAGAAGTCACCTTTGGAAACCGGACATCCGTGTTCCTATTTTGGCTTGTGCGGAGGTTGTACATATTTGTCCCTTCCCTACGAGGAACAGCTGAAGATAAAGGAAGCACAGGTAAAACGTCTTTTGGACGGCGTTCTTACGGGCAGACAGGGAGAGTGGAGCTTCGAGGGCATTAAGGGCAGTCCCAAGGAGTATGAGTACCGCAATAAGATGGAGTTTTCCTTTGGTGACGAGTACAAGGACGGACCTTTGGCGCTGGGTATGCATAAAAGGGGCAGTTTTTATGATTTGGTGACAGTTGTGGACTGTCGTATTGTGGACGAAGATTATCGTTTGATTTTAAAGACGGTGAGAGAATATTTTGCAGAGCTCGGAGTTGGATTTTTTCACAGATTGAGTCATGTGGGATATCTGAGACATCTTCTGGTGAGAAAAGCTTCCAAGACGGGAGAGATTCTGGTGGCGCTGGTGACAAGCTCCCAGAACCCTTGGGCAGGGAAAGAAGCTGTGCAGGCTGAGAGCGCGTGTGAAACGGGAGCTGTCTGCGGGAGTGAAAACGGTAGCGGACGTGTTTCGGAGCCGGAGGTTGTGGATGGCTTTCTACAGGCTCTTTTGGATTTGGAGAAATCCGGTCAGCTGGCAGGTAGATTTGCCGGAATTTTACACATTGTAAATGATTCGGTGGCGGATGTAGTACAGAGTGACCGTACTGACATTTTGTATGGACAAGACTATTTTTATGAGGAGCTTTTGGGTCTGCGCTTTAAGATTTCCACATTCTCCTTTTTCCAGACCAACTCTCATAGCGCGGAGGTGCTCTACGAGACGGCACGCTCCTATGTGGGTGAGCTGGGAGGCGATAATAAAACTGTGTTTGACCTTTATACCGGGACCGGCACTATTGCACAGCTGATGGCACCTGCCGCCGGCAAGGTCATTGGCGTGGAAATTGTGGAGGAGGCTGTGGAAGCTGCCAAGAAGAGTGCTGCAGAGAATGGTCTGAATAATTGTGAGTTTATTGCCGGAGATGTGCTTAAGGTGTTAGATGAAGTGGAGCAGAAGCCGGATATGATTATCTTAGACCCGCCCAGAGACGGAATCCATCCCAGAGCGCTTCCGAAGATTATTTCCTACGGAGTGGAGCGAATTGTTTATATTTCCTGTAAACCAACCAGCCTGGTGAGGGATTTGGAGGTCTTTTTGGAAAAAGGATATGTGGTGGAGAAGGCTGTGGCGGTTGATCAGTTCCCTTGGACTACGGGGGTAGAGGTCGTGGCTCTGTTGAGGAAGGAATAAGGGGGATACCTTGCGATACTATAGGCTTATCTATAAGAAAAAACGGAGGTACTTGTATGATAGACATTTTTTTTGACAAACTGTATCGTTATGACAGGATGGCAGAGCCTTGCTATATCGGTATTCCGGTGAAGGAAGGCGAGCTTACGGATATAAGTCATGTGGCTGTTTATCAGGGCGATAAGGTGTTGCCTGTGCAGAAGAAAGTGACCTCCAGACATAAGGATGGTTCTGTGCGTTTTTTGTTTGTGCGCTTTATGGCGGATTTGCCCGGCAATAAGGGGACTGTGCTGCAGTGTGATTTGCATGGGGAATGTGGTGCAGGGAAAAGAAAGCCTGATGCGCCCGAAGTAGTAGTAAATGCTACAGCAGAGAGAATTGTTGTAAATACCGGTTGTGGTGAGAACGGACAGGATTTTGAGTTCTCTGTGGCAGGTGATGGCAGTCATATTTTTGAAGAGTTGAAGGCGTGTGGACGTGTTTATCAGAAAAATCAGTTCGTGGGTCCTCTTTTGAAGGATGGAGATGGTCGGGAGTACGAGGTGTGTCTTGGTAAATGGCAGGTTGTGGAGCAGGGACCGGTTTGTGCGATTTTGAAGACAAAGGGAAGCAATGTGAGTGAAGATGTTCATGTGGACTTTGAACTGAAGCTTACGGCCTGGGCCGGCAAGCCTTGGGTGGAGGTTTCTTATCGGATTATTAATACCACGGATGCCCCTTTACATGTTGCTTCATTGGTCTTTAGGCTGCTTAGAACACCGGAGTCAGTACAGATGGAGACAATTGCACCCATGGTAGTATCTGCTAAGCTTGATTCCACGGGCTGTGGTGATTTGTTGGACGAGCCGGATTTTGGAGAAGGTCCTGTATACCATGCCAGAAGCATTGGTGAGTTGAAGCAGGCAGAAAGTCTGGCAGATGTAAATAATGTGCGTACTTGTGTGGGCAGTTCTAATTATAAAACGGATTTTTATC
>CAYOGM010000032.1:0-13678 GCA_964403595.1 uncultured Acetatifactor sp.
AAGTCCTTGGGTAATGGTATTGATCCTCTGGAGATTATCGACCAGTATGGTGCAGATGCACTGAGACTGACTCTGATTACCGGTAATGCACCCGGTAACGACATGCGTTTCTACTATGAGAGAGTGGAGAACTCCAGAAACTTTGCCAACAAGGTTTGGAATGCATCACGTTTTATCATGATGAACATGGATGGCAAGGAGGTTACTGCGCCTGCGGCCAATGAACTTGAGCCTGTAGATAAGTGGATTCTTTCCAAGCTGAATACCTTGGCAAAGGAAGTTACTGACAACATGGAGAACTTCGAACTGGGTATTGCAGTTCAGAAGGTTTATGACTTCATTTGGGATGAGTTCTGCGACTGGTACATTGAGATGGTAAAACCTCGTCTCTACAATTCCGATGATGCTGCAAGCCAGAATGCAGCGCTTTGGACTTTGAAGAATGTTTTGATTGACGCATTGAAGCTTCTTCATCCTTATATGCCCTTTATCACCGAGGAAATTTTCTGTACCTTGCAGAGTGAGGAAGAGTCCATTATGATTAGTGCATGGCCTGTATACACTGAGGAGCGCAATTTCTCCAAGGAGGAGAGGGATATTGAGACCATCAAGGGCGCAGTTCGTGGTATCCGTAACTTGCGCAGCGAGATGAACGTAGCACCTTCCCGCAAGGCAGGCGTTTATGTAGTCAGCGAGGACGATGCAATCCTTAGCACCTTCACCGAAGGTAAGCTCTTCTTTGCAGCTTTGGCTTACGCAAGCGACGTTACTATGCAGAAGGACAAGACAGGCATTGCTCAGGATGCAGTATCCGTGGTAATCCCCGGAGCAACCCTCTACATTCCTTTTGCAGAGTTAGTTGACATCGCGCAGGAAATCGAGCGTCTGGAGAAGGAGAAGAAACGCCTTGAGGGTGAGCTTGCCCGCGTAAACGGTATGCTTTCCAACGAGAGATTTATCTCCAAGGCTCCCGAGGCAAAGATTGCTGAGGAGAAAGAAAAGCTTGAGAAGTATACATTGATGATGGCTCAGGTAACTGAGAGATTAGAGCAGTTGAAATAAGTCTGATTGGATTTGACAAGTTTCATATGTTTATAAAAGGGCTCTGTGATTTGCAGGTTGTTTGTGACCTGCGGGTTGCAGAGCTCTTTTGCATGGATGTACACTCGCTATATCTCTAGAGGCTTGTGAGCGGGTGCCGACGAATTAAGGCGTGAGATGGATAAGAAAAAAATTAAAATGAAATCGCACATTTTCCGCGTCCCAACCGTTTATATAATGAAGGGCCTTTCACAAACGAAAAAAAGGGCAGAGGAGGTACCGTTTTGGATAGCAGAGGTTATGAGCAGATTGTTCGCAAAAATATAGATATCATATATAGGATTGCCATAAGCTATACCAAAACCCCGGCGGATGCGGATGATATTGTACAGCAAACCTTTATGAAGCTGTTTACCAAGAAGGTTATGTTTACGGATGAGGAGCACATCAAGAGATGGCTTATCCGGGTATGCGTCAATGAGTGTAACAGTTTGTTTTCGTCCTTTTGGAGAAAAAATGTGGATTCTATTGAAACAATTTCAAAGGAACCTGTGTTTACAATGAAGGAAAACAGTGAAGTGTATGAAGCTATAAAACAGTTACCGCCTAAATGCGGAATAGTGATATATCTGTTTTACTATGAAGATTATTCTTCCAAGGAAATTGCAGAAATACTACATATCAAGGAAGCAACCGTAAGAACCAGACTTGCCCGTGCAAGAAAATTGTTAAGGACACAGTTGAAGGAGGCGTGGGAATATGAAGAATAAGGAAACCATAAAATACGTATATGATGAAATCCATGCGCCGGATATGTTGTTCGGAAAGGTCATGGAGATGGATAAAAAAGAATCAAAGATGAGATATGTGTTTAAGTATGTGGTGGGGGCGGCAGCAGCATTAGCGATTACGTTTGTGACATCAAATGGGGTCTGCTATGCCACAACAGGAGAGACATGGGTCAGCAAAGCGATTGTTTATATTAATGGCGAAAAAACAGAGCAGGAAGTAACATGGCATGAGAGCGGCGACCTTGTATATGGGGAAATCGAGGTTCCTGTGGAAGATGGTGAGGAAGTGCAGGTTCGGATGTTTGATGTTCTGTTAGAAGATGAAGTTGAAATGCCGGATAAATTGGTTATTATGACAGAGGATGATTTTGCTTCGGATGGCGTGAGTGATGGTGTTTATACTGAGGATGCCTTTGTAGCGGAATTGGTGCAGGAAGATGGGAAGGTCTTTTTGGTTACAGCTAAGGAGCGCATTGACGTAACGGAAGATTTGAGTGATGGAGAAGCCACAGGTACATTTAAATTTTCGGGGCTTACTGTCAAATATACAATAACCGGAAGTGCCGAAGAATATGAAATTGAAATAGTGTGTGAGTAAGTGTAGAAGAGAGGGAGAACGGCAAATTTAAGAAATGATATGGTAATAAAGCAAAAAATGGGATGCCATTTTTTGTTTTATTACCAATTTCCTGAATGAGATGTATCAACTGCATAAGTACAGGGTTCTGTGGATAAAACTGCGGAAACTCAAGAAGTTCCGTTGAACTTGTATAATAGTGTAATTTATGGTAATATGGAAAAGGATTTGAAACCGGTGGAGGTGTTTCTTATGAAAAATACAAAAAAATGTCCTAAATGTGGTGGCAATGATATTGTAGTAGTATCAAACGACGGACACCCGGATGCCTCATACGGTAATAACATTCAAACAGGAATGACTATTTTATCCGGTAGTGTATTTATCAAGAGGTATATCTGCTGTGGCTGTGGGTTTTCGGAAGAGTGGATTGAACAATCGGATATTGACACGGTTAAAAAGTCTAAAAAAATAAAGCAATGGTAAACCGGAAATTTATCGCAGGAGGAGTTGTTTTTCCGGGCAGTTTGCATAGCTATGCAGGGCATCTCTGCGCTTCTCCAACTGACAGTAAGTTTACTCTATCCAGGGAGTAAGGTAAATCGGTTAACGGATTATTTTTATCTGATATTCTGTAGTTTCTAAAGGTCCTTATTAGGATATCTGTTTTTTCTTGAGAATATAAGTAGCATATCAATAACTTGTATTTTTTGTCGCTAATAAACCCACCACAATAAGCTGACACAACTGTTTTTGCCTAAAAGAATGCAAATATGGAATAGTATGAGGAGAGATTGATGGAGAAGGCATTTGAAAAGATTATGAATAGAAAAGTGATTGATTTTCTTAAGGATTTACCGTTACCCTATGCAGACAGTGACGATGCGTTTTGGGATGATGAGCATATCTCAAAACACATGCTTGCGGCGCATTTAAATCCGGATTGCGAAAATGCTTCCAGAAAGCAGAACGAGATAGTTAATTCGGTAAATTGGATTACAGATGTTTGTGGTGGTACCATTATTGCGGATTTACAGCAGGCATTTGAAGCTGTAGAGAGTGGTAGAAATTAATTGTGAAATGCAACTCTGTGTGGTATAATGTTCGCGAACCATGATGTAGCGAAGCAGACATTTGGGAGTGAATGCTATGATAATTTCAACAAAAGGGCGTTACGCATAATCTGATAAACATGGTTATCAATACAGATAAAGCAGAGGAACAGCACTTTGGACAAGATAAGTATAACGAGCTTTGATGAGGCGGTGGCATATCTTTATGATATGCCACGCTTTACTACGAAAAACACACTGGAGGACACCAAATGTCATTTGGCAAAACTGGGTTCTCCGGCGAAACTTGTTTCGCCTGATAAACAAATTCCATCCATCATCCATGTAGCAGGTACAAACGGTAAAGGTTCCGTCTGTACCTATTTGCGTTTTATCTTACAGGAAACAGGGGCAAGAGTGGCAACCTTTACGTCCCCTCATCTGGTGGATATCAGGGAGCGTTTCTGCATTAATGGGCAGATGATGGAGAAGGAAGATTTTCTGCGCATTTTTTTGCAGGTTTATGAAAGTCTGGATTGGAACGCCCTTGCGCAGGGTGCAGGCTATCATCCTACCTTTTTTGAGTATTTGTTTTTTATGGCAATGCTGTGGTTTGCGGAGGAAAAACCGGATTATTGCATTCTGGAAACCGGACTGGGGGGGAGGCTGGATGCTACAAACGCAGTCTCCCATAAGGAATTGACGATAATTACCCGTATCGGACTGGATCATGTGGAGTATCTTGGAGATACCTTGGAAGCCATTGCAGGGGAGAAAGCAGGCATTATGTGCAAGGGAGCGCCCTTGATTTGTTGTGGCGAGGTGCCCGAGGCTATGGCGATATTTGAAAAACAAGCGAAGAATTTGCAGATTCAAGTGAATAGCGTGTCGAATAAGGACTACGCTTTACTTAAATTTAATAATAAAACCATTGATTTTTCCTTGCAGACTAGGTATTATGGTTATATTGGAATTACTTTGCGCACATTAGCCCGATATCAGATGGAGAATGCTTCCATAGCAGTGCGGGCAGCGGAGACGCTTTGTGCAGCGGACGGACTTACGGTGGAGCAGATTCAGAAAGGTCTGGAGACGGCGTTTTGGCCGGGACGGATGGAGGAGGTTCTGTCGGAGGTATTTGTGGACGGGGCTCACAACGGAGACGGCATCCGGGCTTTTTTGGAGACGGTAAAAGGTGATGGTTGTGAAGCAGCCGGTCGTAAGAGGATTCTGCTGTTTAGTGTGGTGCAGGATAAGGACTATGAATATATGATAAATCAGGTGCTGGATGCAGCACTTTTTGACCGGATATATGTGGCTCATATGGAGACATCCAGGGCAACAGACCTTGAAGTGCTTAAGAATTTATGGTGTGCCCGCGGGAATTATCCGGAAGTATATTTTTATGAAGCAGTGCAGAGGGCTCTTGAGAGGGCTCTTTCCGACAGGTCGGATGAGCGGATTTATATTGCCGGAAGTCTGTATCTGGTTGGTGAGATAAAGGAGTTTTTGAGCAATGATCAATTTTGAGGAAGAACTGAAGAAATTCCATCCCAGTCTTGAGGTGGAAGATGCTGAAGAAGCAATTTACAATCAGGATTTGACAGATATGGCGGATTTACTTGTGAAGATGATTCAGGAGTCCGGAGAGAAAGAAAACGCATAACGGAGGCAGGGACCATGTTTTGTTATCAATGCGGCGCAAAGCTGTCAGAACAGCATGATTTTTGTACCGCCTGCGGTGTGGATGTCGATCTCTACAAGAAAATCATGTATGTGTCCAATCGGTTTTATAATGAAGGTCTGGAGAAGGCTTCCGTCCGGGATTTGAGCGGAGCTATCGTAAGTCTGCGCCAGAGTCTTAAATTTAATAAGAATAATATTGAAGCGAGAAATCTTTTGGGACTGGTTTATTTTGAAACCGGCGAGGTGGTTGCGGCCATGAGCGAATGGGTTATCAGCAAAAATCTCCGACCGGAGAAAAATATTGCCGATGACTATATCGATATGTTGCAGTCCAACGCAACCCGTCTGGATTCCATCAATCAGACCATCAAGAAATACAATCAGGCTTATACCTATTGCATACAGGAAAGCAAGGATTTGGCGATTATCCAGCTCAAGAAGGTGCTTTCCTTAAATCCCAGATTTGTGCGTGCACATCAGCTGCTGGCTCTCCTTTATATGGATAGCGAGCAGTGGGAGAAGGCGCAGCGTGAGCTGAAAAAGTGTATGGCTATTGACCGCAATAATACTCAGACTCTTCGCTATTTGCAGGAAGTGGATCGGATGCTTCAGCCGGATGACAATGATAAACAGTTTGGTAAGCGCAAGAAGGATGAGGCTGTACGCTATCAGAGCGATAATGAAATTATTATCCAGCCTATGAGCATGAAGGAGAATAAGCGTGGTACCGCATCTACTCTTTTAAATATTGGTATTGGCTTGCTTATCGGTCTGACGGCATGCTATTTTTTGGTGGTGCCCACTGCGGTGAACAATGCTAAAGAAGATGCCAAGAAGAGTGTCACAGAGATTGGTAATCAGTTGGATGCGAAGACGCTTACCATTCAGGAGCTGGAGAAACAGGTGAAAGACCTGGAGAATGAGAATTTGAATCTCACGAATGAGCTTGAGGGCTATGTGGGTGAGGATGGCACCATGCAGACCATGGATAATTTGTTGCAGGCAGCCAATATTTACCTCACAACTCAGAATCTGCAGGACACTGCAGTGAATCTGGAGGCCATTGCAGCCAATGTAAATGTAGAGGAGACCTCAGAGGCATTCAAGAATCTCTACAATACACTGCTTACTACAATTGGTCCGGAGCTTGCAGTTGCTTATTACAACGATGGACTTGCGGCATATCGCAGTGAGGACTTTACTACAGCTGCTGAATTGTTGAATAAGGCGGTATATTATGATGCCACCAATGTTGAGGCGTTGTATTATCTGGGACGTGCTTATCACAGAAGCGCAGATAAGGAAAATGCACTCACTACCTATACCAAGGTAGTTGAGCTTTTCCCCGGAACTCAGAATGCAACCAATGCCCAGCGGTATATCGACGAGCTTAACCAGTCTGTTGCAGACTGATAACATAAGCCTGACCAAAGATAAATTTTATAAGACACGAAAGACAAGAACCTGAAAACATAGGAATATGTTTCGGGTTCTTTTGCTTTGCCGGGACGGTATACAAAAACATAGCCCCATTTAGCAAAAATCAGGAGGGAAAAATATGGAAGATTTTCGGATTATTGACAATTGTTTGATGGTAAGGCTGCCGGAGGAAGTAGACCACCATCGCGCGGCCTACATCTGCGAAAATGCAGACCGTTTCATCCTACAGGATGAGGTGGCTCATGTGGTATTTGATTTCGAGGATACCCGATTTATGGATTCCTCGGGTATCGGTATCATTATGGGGCGCTACCGCAAAATCGCCTGCTTTGGCGGCAAGGTCTATGCAATTCATGTGGACAAGCAGATTCAGCGGATGTTTTCGCTGTCGGGGCTCAATAAAATCGTGGAGGTGCTGGCATGAACAGTCAATTGGTAAAAATGGTTACAAACGAGATGGAGGTGTATTTTGATGCAATCTCCAGCAATGAAAGCTTTGCAAGAGTGGCAGTAGCAGCTTTTGTGACGCATTTAAATCCTACTTTGGAGGAGCTTGCAGATGTAAAGACAGCAGTGTCGGAGGCTGTGACAAATGCTATCATTCACGGATATGAGAATTATTCCGGATACGGCAGATTGGGGGAGCAGACCAAGGATTATCCCCGAAATCCCGGCAAGGTGCGCCTTAAATGTGTGCTGGAGGGAGATGTTTTACATATTGAGGTGGAAGACAAGGGAAAAGGGATTGATAATATTGAACAGGCTATGGAGCCTCTTTTTACAACCAAGGCGGAACTGGAGCGTTCCGGCATGGGCTTCGCTTTTATGGAGGCATTTATGGATGATTTAGAGGTGGAGAGTGTGCCTGAGGAGGGAACCCTCGTGCGGATGAAGAAAAAACTGGGCAGCAGCGCATGGATTGAATGCGAGGACTAGCCTATGGAAGAGACATCAGTACTGATTGCAAAATCACAGGATGGGGATAAAGAGGCGAGAGAAGTACTGATAGAGAAAAATCTGGGATTGGTTCACCATATTGTACGAAGATTTACAGGGCGTGGATATGAGTTGGAGGACTTGTTTCAGATAGGAGTAATTGGCTTGATAAAGGCTATTGATAAATTTGACTTAAGTCTGGGATTAAAGTTTTCAACCTATGCGGTTCCTATGATAACCGGCGAGATAAAACGTTTCCTGCGAGATGACGGACCCATTAAAGTTTCCAGGACTTTGAAGGAAAATGCGATGAAGGTGCGTGCTGTAAGGCAAAAACTGCAAAGTAGTCTGGGCAGGGAGCCAACCCTGCAGGAAATCATGCAGGAAACGGAACTTTCCAAGGAGGAGATTGTTTTGTCCATGGAGGCTACCATGGAGGTGGAGTCCATTTATGCGGCGGTTTATCAGGATGATGGCAGTGAACTATATCTTGTGGACCGGGTTGCAGACTGTGGAAACGGTAGTGTAGGCAGTCTTTTTGGTGGTGCAGAGGATTATGAGAAAGAGAAGCTTTTGAATCATATGCTTTTGAAACAATTATTGGACGCACTGCCGGACAGAGAGCGTACCTTGATACAGCTCCGTTACTTTCAAAACCGTACTCAAATCGAGGTGGCGGCGATTTTGGGTATCAGTCAGGTACAGGTAAGCCGGCTGGAGAAAAAGATTTTACTGCGAATGCGACAGAGTATTGCTTAAAAATTTATAAATAATATAATTTCTTCTTTTTTTTTGTAGGTTTTTTTAGTATGATAATGAAGGAAAAGGAGAGATGATATGAGATTAAGTACAGATAATAACGAAAAAAGCGGTGCTTCTAATAACTCCTATACAGAAGACCGTCTGAGCAAGATTAAAAAGCGTAAGAACAGTAAGCTTCGTTCAGCATTGATTATTCTGGGATATCTGGTTGCGCTGATATTTATTATGAGTGCGGCCGCCTGGATCAATACATGGATTGACAGCAAGGTAAATGAGACTGCTGAGGACTATGCTGAGGCTATGGGAATGGCAGTTTCCAGTGAAGAGGATGTTTCGGCAGACATGGCTGTAACATATACCCAGGAAGAGGTAGATGCTTTGGTGAAAGAGGCGGTGGCTGAGGCCGTAGCCGAGACAGAGCTTGACATGAAGCGGGCTATAGAAGATGCACAGGATGAGGTGCTGAATGGAATTCTTGATGGACTTTCCAGTGGAGAACAGACTACAGTTGAGGTTCTCCGGCCCTATTATCCGGAGCATATTGTTGCAGTGAGTGAAGGCAAATTCCACTTCGTACCGATTAATCATGAATTGAAGATGAATTCCTATGATGATGCCAATTTGAATATTTTGGAGAGCGGTGAGTACCAGTATGTGGTAGAAGATCAGGTTGTCAGCCGTAAAGGTATTGATGTATCCCGCTTTCAAGGGAAGATTGACTGGCAGGCCGTTGCTGCAGATGGTGTAGAGTTTGCATTTATCCGTGTAGCTAATCGCGGCTATGGCAGTGGCAAGCTGGTTACGGATGAGACTTTTGATGCCAATATGAAGGGTGCTCTTGATGCAGGAATTCATGTAGGTGTGTATATTTTCTCTCAGGCGATTACAGAAGAGGAGATTCGCGAAGAGTTCCAGCTGGTTATGGATAAGGTAGAGCCTTATGGTGTGAAGTGCCCCATTGTATTTGATGTAGAGAAGACTGCTGATTCTTCAGGTCGTATGAACCAGCTTACTTTGGAGGAGCGTACCAATCTGACACTGTTGTTCTGCCAGTTGGTGGAGGAAGCAGGTTACAAGCCTATTGTGTATCACAATCTGGAGATGGGTGCGTTGATGATTGATGTAGAGACATTGGAGAATTATGACAAGTGGTTTGCCTACTACAACGATGATATGTATTATCCTTACGACTACAAAATCTGGCAGTACTCTGATAAAGGCCGGGTGAACGGTATCAGTGGTGACGTAGATTTGAATATCTGCTTTGAACCGTTTTGGGAAGAATAAAAGAAGTGGAGTAATAAAAAGAAGGATTTTAGGTGGCGATATGCCCCTGTCAGGTGTATATTTTGGAACCAAATTACAAATTCTAATTCCAAATAATGCGTACTACGCAATTGGAAGGAGAATTTGTTATGGATACAAATGGATTGCCTATTGAAGGCTTTCCCTCAACCAACCTGCCTCTTGGCCTTGGGGCGGCAGCGCCCTTGCCCGCTGATATGAGTGCATCCCTTGCGCCCGGTGTAGCTTCTGTCGCTGCCGCTACAACCGAAGTAGGTGCCACAGGTGAATGGGATGCCGACTTTCCCGAAACCAGCACCCTCACCGAGGCAGAGAAGGAACAACGCCTGTTTGCCCGTAAGGATGCGGAATTGAAGTAATTAGGTCCAGCCCCCATCCAAAGTGATGACCTGACCTGTGAGATAGGCGGGCCCTGTGATGAGCTGCAACACCAACTGTGCCACCTCCATGGGGCTTCCTAAGCGGTCAGCGGGGATTTCGCTTTTAAGTATTGCCATGTCGTCTTCGGTGAAACAGGCATTCATTTCCGTGTCGATAACGCCGCAGGCGATGGCATTTACCTGTATACCGCTGGGGGCAAGCTCCTTGGCCAGTGCCTTTGTGAAAGCATTCATGCCACCCTTGGAGGCAGAATAGGCTACTTCCATGGAGGCTCCCACATTGCCCCATACAGAGGAAATATTAATGATATGCCCTGCATGTTTGTTAAGCATCAGGGGGATGGCAGCTCTTGAAGTATAGAAACAGCTGTCCAGATTGACTCCTAACACCCGATGCCATTCTTCGGAGGTCATATCAGATAAAAGTCCCACATGAGAAATTCCGGCATTGTTGACTACTACATCCAGATTTTTAATATTTTGGAAAATGCGAAGCACATCATCTTCTTTGCTCATATCGGCCTGAAGAGGGATGCAGCTGACGGAATATTCATCTATAATCCGGTCGGATAATTTGATCAGTGCATCGATGCTTTTATTACAGGTGAGTATCAGATGATAACCGTTCGCTGCCAAAAGCTTTGCAATTGCGGCACCGATACCTCTGGAAGCTCCGGAAACAAGAGCTGTTTTGTGATTGTTCATAGAAACCTCCCATCAAAGCAATAATACAATCTAGTATATAATCATCTGGTATATTTTTTAGACATCCTCTAGTATATCATGTCTCACCTTGATTTTCCACCGTAAAACTGCTACACTTTACTTGTATTTTGCTTCGTATGGTTCAGAAGAAAAAGGAGAATGATTATGTATGATTTGATTATTATCGGTTCCGGCCCGGCGGGTTTGTCGGCTGCGGTTTATGGAGTGCGTGCAGGTTTGGATGTGTTGGTGTTGGAACAACATCCCATGAGTGGAGGTCAGGTGCTGAACACTTATGAGGTAGATAATTATTTGGGGCTTCCCGGCATCAGTGGTTTTGATATGGGACAGACCTTCCGCGCCCACGCGGACAAGCTGGGGGTGGAGTTTGTTGAGGCCCGTGTCAAGGAAATTGTTGATAACGGAGAATATAAGACATTGCGTACCCGCAAGACAGACTATGAAACCCGCGCGGTGATTCTGGCCACAGGAGCACAGCATGCACATCTGGAAGTGCCCGGTGAGGAGGAGCTTTCCGGTATGGGAGTGTCCTATTGTGCCACCTGTGACGGAGCTTTTTTTAAGGGGCGTACGGTTGCTGTAGTGGGTGGAGGAGATGTAGCTCTTGAGGATGCTATTTATCTGGCGCGCACCTGCGAAAAGGTTTATTTGATTCATCGAAGAGATGAACTGCGTGGAGCAATGGTACTTCAGGAAGAATTGAAAGCACTGCCCAATGTGGAGATTCTCTATAGTCATACTGTGCAGGAAATTCGTGGTGAGGATAATGTGGAAAGTCTGCTTTTGCAGGATGTAAAAACAGGAGATGAGAAAGAACTGACTGTAAACGGTGTATTCATTGCAGTGGGGATTCAGCCCAGCACAGAGCTTGTAAAAGAGTTGATTAGCTATAATGAGGGTGGTTATGTGCTGGCAGGAGAGGATGGTGCAACGGACTGCCCCGGTATCTATGTAGCGGGTGATGTACGCAAAAAGCCCCTTCGTCAGATTGTAACTGCGGTGGCAGATGGGGCAAATGCAGCAGTTGCGGCAGCAGAGTATGTTAGGCAGTTTTCTTAAGGAAAATTAATTCTTTTTAATTTAAAATCAAAATATTACAAGAGTTTATGAAGACGAAAAGGCAGCCGGGAGGTTGCCTTTTTTTGGTAAAAAAAGCAAAAATGGCGCAAAATCAATGATTTTTGGGAATTTATATACTACATGTAGTTGTTGACAAATTCTTAACGTCGTGATATATTTGTTAACAGACGTAATAAATTTGTAACAAATTTGAGATGATAAGCGTAATATACAAATAGATAATTTATACAGGAGGAAAGCATGGTAAACAGGTCTTTTAAAGTGACGGCATGCGCATTGGCGGCAGTAATGGCTTTTTCGAATATGTCCATTACCGCAGATGCATCATCAGCCGGTTCTGTACTGCCCAGTGGCGGTGTTGGACTTAGCCTGGCAAACAATGCAACTGCACTTAATAATATAGCAGGGACTGAGAATAAGAACGTAAGAGTAACCAAGACAGTAGTTGCCCAGACAGTATCTGACGGCGATGTGAATGTGAGTGAGGAGGAGAGCTTTAAGAATCTGGTAATTGCTCAGGTGAACGATTATGTGAACATAAGAAGTAAGCCCGGTGAGGATGGAGAAATCCTTGGTAAGCTTTACGATGATTCCGTAGGCGAGAATAAGGGTGTTGTAAATGATTGGATTAAGATTAAATCCGGTACAGTGACCGGTTATGTTAAGGCAGAGTTTGTTGTGACCGGTGAGGAAGCTAAGAAACTTGCCAAGGAGGTGGGTACCCGACTTGCTAAGGTGACCACCACTACATTGTTTGTTCGTCAGGAGCCCAGTACAGAGGCATCCATTATCAGTATGGTTCCCATTGATGAGGAGCTTGTTGTAATGGATGAAGTGGAAGGTTGGGCACAGGTGGATACACAGGAAGGTCTGGGATGGGTGTCTACCGATTATGTGAAGCTTCACACAGAGTTTGTGGAAGCGGAGTCCAAGGAAGAAGAGGAAGCTCGTCTGGCAAAGGAAGCGGCAGAGCGTAGAAAAGCTCGTGAGGCTGCGGCAGCAGCAGCCGCAGCAGCTGCAGCTGCTGCGCCGGCAACTACGCAGGAGGTAGCCCCCGTAGTTACTTATAGTGGGGAATCCAGTGAGATGGGTGCCGCAGTTGCAGAGTATGCATTACAGTTTGTCGGCAATCCGTATGTATATGGAGGTTCCAGTTTGACCAACGGAACCGACTGTTCCGGTTTTGTTATGAGTGTCTACGCTAACTTTGGTGTGAGCCTGCCTCACTCTTCAGCAGCAGACCGTAGTCAGGGATATGCAGTGGAAGGCGGTCTTGCAAATGCTCAGCCCGGTGACTTGATTTGTTACTCCGGCCATGTGGCATTGTACATTGGTAATGGACAGATTGTCCACGCATCCACTAAGAAAACAGGAATTATCGTGTCCGATGCAGGATATAAGAAAATTTTGGCAGTAAGAAGAATCTTCTAAAAGAAAAATAAAGCCGTACCCTTTGGAGAGTTAAGGGTATGGCTTTATTTTTTGTTGGCAAGCGAGAGGCCTTTAGCAACAGCTAATACGGTTTCCAGTTGCTCTCTGTTTAAATGGTATAGAAGAGGAGTGATTTCGTGGAGTTTATCAGGTGCATTAGAATCAGCGTCAAAAAAATCTTTTGGTGTAATATCTAAATATTCACATATATAAAAAAAAGCTTGCATGGAAGGGAAGGATTTTTTGTTTTCTATACGATTGATATAACTACAGTTTTGCCCTAAAGCAAGGCTCATTTCTCTTGCAGATACGTTCTTAGCGGTTCTAAGCGTGGCAAGCCTTTCGCCAAAAGTTTCTTCATAATTCATAAGATTCTCCTTTAGAGGTAGGGGTTATAGAAGTTGTCTGGTAAGATATTATATGTACTATTATAGGTGGTCTATTCCTCAAAAATGAGTCATTCAATGTGTT
>CAYOGM010000032.1:13688-21273 GCA_964403595.1 uncultured Acetatifactor sp.
ATAAAGACTTAAAATATTTGAGTTAAGATATTTAAAGCAATGCAGAGATGGGAGGAGTATTGAATGAAAAAAAAGACAAAATGGTTAGCACTTATATTGTCGATGGTAGTATTAGTGGAATCTGCTGGAATAAATGTTTCGGCAGCTGATATTACAGCAGCTGATATTACAGCAGGGGATATATCAGGAAGCGATATAATTGAAAATGTAATAATGGTGACTTCTGGTGATGTTTCCGGAGGTGAAGGGATGAATAACGTATGTGAAGAACAGAAGGAGTTATTATTCCCTGGATTGCCCAATGATTATGTGTTATCAGAAAACCAGATAGAAGCAAAAGCTGAATTGGCATTGTATACAGAAAATATAGATATTGCGTTGGATGATGGTGAAGAGCAGTTCTATGTGGCTGGAGAAGTGGTGTGCTTAGCGTCAGATGAGGCGGAGGCACAGTTGATTACAGAAGCATTTGGGGGGACGCTTAGAAGTTTTGAATTAGGGGTAGCAGTAATCTGTTTAGGTCAAGAACGAACGGTTAAACAGGCAGTTATGGCAGCTGCAGATGAGAGTGTGTTGTTACCAGCTGTGTGGCCGAATTACTACAGGTCTTATTGTGATAAGCCTAATGATCCGGCAATGACGGAGGAAACAGATGATAAATATCAATGGCAACATAAATATGTAGGCTCCTTTTATGCTTGGGATGCTGGGTATACAGGAAAAGGAGTAAGAGTTGGTATTATTGATTCTGCAATTTTAGGTAATCATGAGGAATTTGAGGGACGCATTGTAAAAAATGTTTCTTTAGTGGATAAAAGTGAAGAGGATAGAATTGCTCAAGGGCATGGGAGCCATGTGACAGGAGTCATTGCAGCAAATAAAGATAACGGAGTAGGCGGAGCCGGCATAGCGCCAGAAGCATCCGTTTATGCATATGATGTTTTTGGTGATGGCGAGTATGCAACAAGTGCTGCGGTGTGTAGAGCAATTAATCAGGCAATAGCAGATGATGTGGATATTATCAATATGAGTATCGGTGATCCTACTTATAGTGGTATGGAAGCGGAAGTTGTGAAGTGTGCGTATAATTCAGGAATAGCATTGTTTGCACCTGCTGGTAATGAGGCATCTAATGGTGCGATATATCCCGGCTTTCTCGATAATGTGTGTATGGTTGCAGCTTTGCAACAGGATGGTGCAAAAGCAGGGTTTAGTAATTATAATAATTCCGTAGATTTGGCATTTCCGGGAGTTTCCATTTATTCTACAGACGCTTCAGGAGAGAATGCGTATACATGGATGAGTGGAACTAGTATGGCGTGTTCCGTGGCATCTGGTGTAGCTGCGGTTATACTTTCTGCAGGAAGCGATGTTGAGGAGCTTGCAAATAAGACAGGAACTGAAAGAGTAGATGCACTTTATGAAGTAATGGTTAAATATGCGAAAGCAAGTTTGTCTGATGGAATGGGAGCAGGAACGACATATCTTCCGGATGCATTGAATGTCGTGGTAGAGGATTGGGACTCTATTCCGGAGAAGCCGAGTTTTGATATCCCAAGCGGTAGTGTAATACAACATTGTTATACGGATTTGCAAATTTCCTGTGGGAACAATCCGGCAATTGATATTTATTATAGTACAGATGGTAAAACACCAGTTTATAAAAATGGTGTTATAAAGAATGGTAAAATTATTGAGAATACAGATTCTATTGAAATTGGTAGTAGAAAAGGAGAAGTTAATAAGGTTACGGTCAAGGCAGTTGCTGTTAATCGTATTACTGGGAAGAGTAGTGAAGTGAGCACAGCAACATATGAGTTTAAGCCTAATGCGTTTTATGTACAACTAAATTCAAATGCAGGGAAAACAGTGATAAGAGGAAAAAGTATCCAATTGACAGCCACAATAACACCGGCAAATGCTGTGAGTAAGAAAGTTAAATGGGATATTTCAAAAGGAGGAAAAGAGGCTGGGGTATCAGTAAACCAAACGGGAAAAATTACTACCTCCAAAACAGCAGTTCCGGGGGAATACACAGTTACCGCGACAGTGGTGGATGAGGATGGAAAAACGGTATTGGGAACAACTGGAAAGGCTGTTAGTGAGGAGTTTATTTTTACTGTTAAAGAGGAACCGGTAGTTGCAAAGGTAAGTTTTTCAGAGAAAAAGATTGTTCATGATGTGCAGGAAAAACTTGACTTGTGGCAGTATGTATCTGTGACATATAAGGACGGAACAGTGGTAACAGGGGCGGATGCAGATGTTTCTTGGAGTGTAGCTACGCCTAGAATCGTGGATGTTTTTTCGAATGGTAAAACGATTATTATTGCATCTGGGACGACTAAAGTCACAGCAAAGGCTAATGATGGAAGCAACAAGAGCGCAACATTAACTCTTACAATTAAAAGTTTTAAACCACAGCTGAAAATTTCTGCAAAAGACGGATTATATACCGTTGGATCCGGAGTGAGCAAAAATATTGTTGCAGAGGTCAGATATCTTAATCAAAATAAGCTCACATGGACAGTGACGCCGAATGGTAGTAATTGCTCCGGTACGGTAAAAATTAAGAATGGTAAGCTTACCAGTAGTAGTGATGCAAGGGGTGTTTATACTATTACGGCTTCCGGAGTTGTGCAGGATACTTATGAAACGCGCATGAGCGAATGGGCGGGAGAAACTATGACGGCTTCATGTACAATTACAATTGTACCACGTGTGACCCAAATAACCGTTCCCAAAACGATGAATTTGTATGTTCCAAATCAAGATAAGCAAATTAGTGAAAGTGCATTGAATGCGGTTGTTGTTGGTGGTAATACTTCAGTAATTACATATTCCAGTAGTAACAAAAAGGTTGCAACCGTAGATGCAAATGGAATGGTTTGTGCAGTAGGAAGTGGAACAGCAGTTATTACTTGTAAGGCAATGGACGGTAGCAAAAAAACTGCATCCTGTAAGGTAACGGTTTCTGTTCCGCACTCAAGTCTGCAGATTGTGCCAGGGGATAATAATAATGGAATTATGCATGGAAAATATACCATTAAGTTGAAGGCTGTTTTGGGAAGTTCATATGGAACCCCCACCAGTCAAACTGTAAAATGGTGGGTTGATGACAAAGACAAGGATGTGATATCTGTAAGTCAAAAAGGTGTGGTCAAGGGAAGTAAGTTAGCTGGTACGGAAGAAAAGGACAGAACAGTCACAGTATATGCACAAGCCGCGGACGGGACAGGACCTATAGCAAATTATAAGGTTCTAATACGACCCGCTATAGTAAAACTTGAATTAGAGAAAAAAGAAAGTGATGTATATATAAAAGCGCTTAACGATGTAAAAAATAAGTCTTATGTATCTGATGTGGATTATATGGTAACGGTTGGTGCGGTAGATGGATATGTTATTGGAGTACGCAAAGGTTGTATGAACGGAGAACAATTCTTTGGATTATATCCGAATAAAGCAACAACTGACAAAACAGGAACTGATAAAGACGAATTTACTGATAAAGATGGAATTCAAGTTAAGGTTACTGTTATGTTGAGGGGAAGTAATAAGAAAGCAGTTGTTACATATACAGTAATCAGGACGAAGGATGATAAATATTTTATTTTATAGGAATAAGTCATAATGTTGGTCCGTCGAGAAGCTGTCTCGACGGATCTTTTATAATTGGAGATTTCTATAAATGCGATATAGTCATTTAAGAATTTGTTGCGCTTGTAACAGAATCTTCTTTACAGTAATAAATTACCTATGTTAAAATACTTCCAAGAAATGATTTCTAAATGTTCTTTTTATCTGAATTCTAAACTGCATTATGCAGTGTCTGTGAATGCTTTGCTTAAATACCCCCCAATATAGGGATTGATGCAGCTTTGGTTGCACCAGTGAGTACATTTGATAATTTAATAAATGACTTTACACCATTGTAAAATCCGCCTATAATGGAATTGGGAAGGCGGTGGAAGGAATGGAAGAAATGAATCAGGCAGAAGTAATAAAGGTAACGATTGAAGAATTTTCGAGGCTTCAGGGTTATATGCAATTATGTGAAAAAGAGTCACCCGCCTATAAATCGATGAAGGGGCGGTATGTGGAATTAAAAGTAATTCTTGCAAGTTTGGGTGTCAATACGACTGAAATAGATGTGATACGCGAATAATGGTAACTAAGAAAACACGGTGTAAAGATGTTTGTTAAATTTAAGAAGGCTGTCTACAGTCTGAGTCCGGGGCTTGTGCCTCGGATTTTTTATTTATAGGAAAGACCTTGCCACACTATATCGTGATACGTGATTTTTCATGGAAAAACCTTGATTTTGGGTATTTTGAGGCAAAAAATCTGTATATACCCCAGCCGCCGGGAGGATACAAAATTTGCCCGGCCTTAAGCAGGCCATGGCATGAGCCATGCCACGGCCTGAGCCATGCCACGGTTTGAGCCATGCCACCAGCTCGCAAGCTTGCTTGCGAGCTGGTGCGGCTTCGCCGTATTGTCCAGTGGCTAAATGTGCTCTTATGTGTGCAAGCACCCAACGAGCATATTTAGCCACTGGACAGCATGGCTCAGTTGTGTACCAAATTGCGCAATTTGTCAAAAAATTGTATTTTACCAATTTATGGTATTGACATTTTGGGGCATGTACAATATGTACAAAAAAATAGTTCTCCAAAAGTTTTTGATAACCATCTGTGGAAAATAAAAAGAGATTTATCCACAATAAAATGCACCTAAATTTCGATAAAAGGCACTTATACACCAAGTTATGCACATTATCCACCATTTTTTTGCTGTTTTTGGAGGATTGAAAAAGCTTGTCAAGCAAAACGTTTGTTTTGTGAAGTTCTCATAAAAATTTGGATTTAACTCTCAAAAAGAAAAGTTTTTATTGACAGACATTATAACTAAAACAAATAAAAAATTTGTGAAATTGTTGCATAAAGCATGGGGAATATGTTATAATGCACATACAATAAAACTATCGAAGGGGATGATAGCATGAAATTTGTAATTGTAGGTAGAAACATTGAGGTAACACCGGGTCTGAGATCCGCAGTAGAAGACAAGCTGGGTAAGCTGGATAAGTATTTTAAACCCGAGACTGAGGTACATGTAACGCTGAGCGTAGAGAAGGAGCGCCAGAAAATAGAGGTAACCATTCCTGTTAAGGGTAGCATTATCCGTTCCGAGCAGGTTAGCAACGATATGTATGTTTCCATCGACTTGGTGGAGGAGATTATCGAGAGACAGCTGAAGAGATACAAGAATAAGATTGTTGACAGAAAGCAGTCCGGTGGTGATTTCAATCCTGTTTATATCGAGAATGACTACATGGATGATGAAGAGGTCAAGATTGTTCGTACCAAGAAGTTTGACATTAAGCCTATGTATCCCGAGGATGCATGTATTCAGATGGAGCTTCTGGGACACAATTTCTTTGTATTCTGCAATGCAGAAACCGATCAGGTGAATGTGGTTTACAAGAGAAAGGGTGACACTTACGGTCTGATTGAACCGGAGTACTAGGGTGCAGTAAGCCTGATGAAGCGATATCCGGTGTGGATACATAGTTTAGATAAGGCATTCATAAGATAAGAGGAAAGCTGATATAGGTGATGATATGCAGAACCCTTTTATCCATGAATATAGCACAGACAAAAGAATACAGATTATGCGGCGGGTGCTGCTGGGACAGGTGATTGTTCTGGCAGTGCTCGTTTTTGTGTGGGCAGGCAGGGAGAAATATGCCCAGACGGCATCAACAGGAGGAGACTATATCAAATGGGTGGATTTTAATGTGTCCTATGAGGCGCTGTGTACAGCATATCAGTGGGATGTGGAGACCCATGGGACGGAGTGTGAGGTGCATTGGGTGGAGCTGCTTGCTTATACGGCAGCTCATACAGGAGGTGCGTTCGATAAACAGGCGGTGACCCTGTTGGATAAAACCGCTGAAAAACTTGCAAGCGGAGAAACGGATATGTCAAAGCTTACTGCCGATTTGAAATATTATCCTTATTATCTGGAGGCTTACACTGCTGTGCTGGGAGGCATGGTGGGAGAGTACGAGGTGCAGGTGGAGGATGAAAACGGTCATATAAACTGGGAAGAAAGATATGGTTTGAAGGCGTTCTTTCCTTTGGCTCGAGGCTTCGGTTATACACATTATGATGATTTCGGTGCCAGTAGGAGCTATGGCTACAAGCGAAAGCATCTGGGACACGATATGATGGGGCTTACGGGTACACCAATCATGGCAATCGAGTCCGGTTATGTGGAGGCTCTTGGCTGGAATCAGTATGGAGGCTGGCGTGTGGGAATCAGAAGTCTGGACGGAAAACGTTACTATTATTACGCACACCTTCGTCAGAACTATCCTTTCGCGGAGAATCTGGAGGAGGGGAGCCTCGTTACTGCCGGAGATGTGATAGGATACATGGGACATACCGGTTATTCAGAAAAGGAAAATGTTAATAACATAGAAGTAACCCATCTGCATTGGGGATTACAGTTGATTTTTGATGAATCCCAGAAGGAGGGAGACGGAGAAATCTGGATAGATGTATATGACCTGACTCGCTTTCTTGCAAAGCATACGCAAACGGCAGAGAAAGTGGAAGGGTCTAAGGAGTGGGTGCGGACCACTGACATAAAAGACCCTGCTTTGGATGAGATGCCAATCAAGCTTCCATAAATTGTTTGTTATTTTTTTGACAAAAATTACTAAAACCCATTGCAAAAGAAAAATGACTGTGATACAATGGCAATAGCAAGAATGATAAAAAAATAACAAGCAACTTTTAATAACCTATACCAAATTAAATGGAGGAGAATGAAAATGGCAAGAAAAGTAGTATTAGCAGGTGCATGTCGTACAGCAATCGGAACCATGGGAGGTTCCTTGAGCACTACTCCCGCGGCTGAGCTTGGCGCTATTGTAATCAAAGAGGCGCTTAACAGAGCCGGAGTTGCTCCCGAGGCAGTAGATCAGGTATATATGGGATGTGTAATCCAGGCAGGACAGGGACAGAACGTGGCACGTCAGGCTTCCATCAAGGCAGGTCTTCCTATTGAGGTTCCTGCGGTGACCATGAACGTGGTATGTGGTTCCGGTCTGAACTGTGTAAATCAGGCGGCGCAGATGATTATGGCAGGAGATGCAGATATTGTAGTCGCAGGTGGTATGGAGAATATGTCCATGGCTCCCTATGCTATGCCTCAGGCTCGTTTTGGTTACAGAATGAACAATGGTACTTTGGTAGATACCATGGTAAATGATGCACTTTGGGATGCGTTCAACAACTATCACATGATTCAGACGGCAGACAATATCTGTGAGGAGTGGGGACTTACCCGTGAGGAGTTGGATGAGTTTGCGGTGAAGAGTCAGCAGAAGGCTGAGGCCGCTCAGGCAGCAGGTGCATTTGATGCAGAAATTGTTCCCGTAATGGTTAAAAAGAAAAAAGAAATGGTTGAGTTCAAGGTTGACGAGGGTCCTCGTCCCGGTTCTACCATGGAAGGTCTTGCAAAGCTTCGCGCGATTACTAAGGATGGTTTCGGTACCGCAGGTAATGCTTCCGGT
>CAYOGM010000033.1:0-20868 GCA_964403595.1 uncultured Acetatifactor sp.
CTGGCATGCCTAAGTATCTATAGGGAAAAATCAGAAAATCAGAATCCCTTTTTGCCCGAAAAGGGATTCTAAAAAAGCAATTATTTTGTATAGATACCGATTCAGTCCTCAAACACTTCAAAAAACTTAATTTTTCTCAAAAAAGAGATTCCAAATCAGTAATTTTTCTATATAGATACTCTTGCCTATAGCTTTTTCCCTTTCCGCCTTGTATAAATTGTTCTTGTATACTTAATATCCGCTCCGCCTGTTTCTCCAATCATAACATCAAATTCATCACAATCAAACTCCGGGAAAAACACATCACCATTTTCGACTACCATATCTACTTCTGTAATATACATTGTATCTACCAAAGGAAGAGCTTCTTCAAATAATCCGTATCCACCTGCAATATATATTTTTTCACCGCTCGAAATATCTATTGCCTCTTGCAACGAACCAACTGTAACCAAATTCTCACCCGTAAAATTTTGAGTTTTTGATACAATAATATTCTTTCGATTTGGAAGCGGATGTCCGATTTCTTCATAGGATTTTCTTCCCATAACTACAACATTCCCCGTTGTAAGCTCTCGAAATTGTTTCTGCTCGCCTTTTATCTTCCAAGGTATTTCTCCATTCTTACCGATTACATTATTTTTTGAACGGGCAACTATCAAACCAATCATTATTTGTATTCTCCTTAATTTATTGAAGCATATCTAATAATTCATATAAGTTACTGATACTTTCATCGTTTTTCTTGGCGCGCTGTATTTGAATAAATCTGCAATTAGCATTTAATGCTGTTTGTTTGTCTTTTTCTTCATCACCGACAAAAATCAGTTCCGTGATTGGGATGGAATATTTTTCTGAAATCATTTGTAAACCTTTAGGATTTGGCTTTCTGTATCCGGCTACGGCAGACGAAACATAATAATCAAAGCATTTGATTAATTCTGAGATGTCCTTTTTAAAAACTTCATCCGGCATTGCACTTGGCAAATCTGTAAGCGTAGCAATAACATAGCCTTTTTCTCTTAAGTTTTGCAATACCTCAATGGTATCTTCGTACACTTCTGCTCTAAGCTTTAGTCCACTCCAAAAGGTTTCTATACAACTCTGAATAGGTATGTCAATATGCCAGTGCTCCAGTACCTTAGCGAAGATAAATTCAGCGGAATATTCAATTTCCCTGTAATTTATTCTCGGATTATATTCCTTTAGCATTTGAACAGATTTTGCAACAGCGTCCTTTGAGACATTACAATGATACTTCTGAATAATGGTTTCAAATCCTTGGTCATAAAAATCAACCCACGAGTGCGGCATTCCTACATACTGAATTAAAGTACCACCCAAATCAAAAACTACAACTTTCAAAGTATATCTCCTCTTTAAGTTTAAACCCACAATTACAGCCAGCCCAGATTGTACCATTCTCTATATCCGCCATAGATTTGAACAATTTCGCCTGTGGCTACATTAAAGACTTTGTATCGACAGTACTCATCATCCGTCATGTCGGAATTTTTGTAATTGTATTCCAGCTCGCAATATAATATATAATTGCCGTCCGGAGAAAGGATTGCCTGACGGATCCAGGTTTGCTCTGCCAAATCCGCAAAAGCATCTATTTCCCAAACCGCCTCATCGTCCTTGGAACTTATCGGTATCGTGGGTGCATCCGTCCGCTCCAATCCCCATAAACATCTTTTATAAAAATTGCTGCTGCCATTCCTCCGGAGGACTACATTCTCAATCCCGGGAATGGCCTTGTAATCCTGAGAAAAATCTAAAGGGGAGAATGCAAGTATCCAACCAAGTAACATTACCGTGATTGATACAGCTATTGCAGCTACAACTATCGCTACGATGCCCTTACCTGTATTTTTCTTCCTATGGGAGTTCATTTTCTGTTGGAAGGACATTACTTCGCTTCCCCCTTCTGTATCAACGCCTCTTGCTTGGAATTTGTTCGCTTTTTGTAAGCCAACAATTTAGGTTTATCTACCAATCATTTCCACTAAAAAATAATAATTATCATCCCTTACAACATCTGCATTGTACTCTGGAGAAAAAGAAATATTACTTGGCTTTTCATCATATAAAAGCAGCATATCATCCTCTGAAAATCCATTATCTATAAATACTTGTATAAATTCTATTTCAATATCCGTTACAGATTCATCATTATATAGTACTGACCATATTGCTTTTCCGAATAAATTAGAATACACTCCTTGATATGCGGGTTCATACTCCATAGAAACTTTATTATTGAACATCAATCTAAGAATTTCAATATCCTCATAAGATATTTCCCGTCCAATGATATTTTCAAGGTAAAAATCCATGCTGTTATGTACATATGCCATAAGCTCATATCTATTTGCATCATCAAATTTGGCACCATAAGCTACTGCAACTTCTACTAAATCATAATTTCCGCTCTCCAAGCCATAATCAAGAATTCCTTCTCTATTCACATCCAAATAATATACCAAATTCGCTTCTTCATTCAGGAGCTCAACCAGCTCATCAATACCCTCATCCTCCAGAAGCACCAGTTCTTTCATTCTGTTTATATCCTTTTCTGATACATACACATAATTCCCATCCGGCAGAATAATTTTTTCATATATCGAGTTATGGATAATATTTCCTAATACAATCACCACAGGAATTGCCAGTATAACGCTAATAGCCAAAAAAATATTCCCAATAGCACATATTGACGGGCGATTTTTCTTTTTTCCAATAGATTTTAAGATAATGGATGTAACCAAAAAAACCATCATAAATACAACTATTATCAGAAAAATCACAATAAAAACCATTCCAATAAATGCCATCTCTATTCTCTCCTGAATAATTCAATAGTCATCTTTCCGCAATCATTTTTAACTAATTGCATTACCTGTATACAACTGGTAATATTTCCCCTTCTCTTCCAACAGCTCATCATGAGTACCACGCTCGATAATGCGTCCCTGCTCCAGAACCATGATACAGTCACTGTTTTTAACCGTAGACAATCTGTGTGCAATCACAAAGGTTGTTCTGTCATGCATCAGCTTATCCATACCGTCCTGTACGATTTTCTCAGTACGGGTGTCAATGGAGCTGGTTGCCTCATCCAAGATAAGTACAGGGGGGTCTGCAACAGCTGCTCTTGCAATGGCAAGAAGCTGTCTCTGTCCCTGACTCAAATTAGCGCCATCACCGGTAAGCACCGTATTGTAACCCTCAGGCAACTGGCGGATAAAGACATCCGCATTTGCCAGTTTTGCTGCCGCAATAACCTCTTCATCTGTTGCGTCCAGACGACCAAAACGAATATTTTCCATTACCGTAGCGGTAAACAGATGGGTCTCCTGAAGTACGATACCCAAAGAGCGACGCAAATCTGCTTTTTTTATTTTATTAATGTTAATACCATCATATCGGATTTTACCATCCTGAATATCATAAAAACGATTCACCAGATTCATAATCGTGGTCTTACCTGCACCGGTGGAACCTACAAATGCCAGCTTCTGACCGGGCTGAGCATACATTTTGATGTCATGCAGCACCATCTTCTCATCCGTATACCCAAAGTCCACACCATCAAATACCACATCCCCCTTAAGCTCCACATATTCCGTAATGCCGGTCGAGCGGTGAGGATGCTTCCATGCCCAAAGTCCGGTGCGTTTCTCCGCTTCTTTCAGCTCACCATTCTCCCACTTTGCGGAAACCAAAGTCACGTAACCATCATCTACCTCAGGCTCCTCATCCAAAAGGTCAAATACACGCTTACCTCCGGCAAGAGCCATAACGATACTGTTCATCTGCTGTGCCACCTGATTCAGAGGCATGTTAAAGCTCTTGGTAAAGGTCAGGAAGCTGACCAGGGAGCCCAACGTAAATCCGCCAATTCCATTAATTGCCAGAACACTACCCGCACAGGCAATGACAACATAGGTCAGATTGCCCAACTGTGAATTGATGGGGCCCATCAGATTAGCAAATTTATTAGCATTATAGGCATTTTCATAAAGAGCATCATTCAGCACCTTGAACTCTTCCATGCTCTTCTCTTCATGACAGAATACCTTCACCACCTTCTGCCCTTCCATATGTTCTTCAATATAACCGTTTAAGGCACCCAACGCTGTCTGCTGTACCTTGAAATACTTACCGCTTCGGCCCACAACCTTTTTGGCTGTCACAACCGTAATGCCGGACATCATCAGGTTCAGTATCGTCAAGGGCAAGCTCAAGCTAATCATACTCACCAGTACGCTGGTCACTGTGATGACACTGTTAATCATCTGAGGAATACTCTGGCTGATCATCTGGCGCAACGTATCGATATCATTGGTATAAATGGACATGATATCGCCATGGGTATTGGTGTCAAAGTAACGAATAGGTAATTTGGACATCTGGGCAAACATATCATCACGCAGATTTTTCATAGTGCCCTGTGTCACATTTACCATAATTCTTGCCTGCGTATAATTACAGATAATACCCAGCAGATAAAAGCCTGCAACTCTGCCCATAGCTTGCAGAAGCGGAACAAAATCCGGCACCTCCTGCTTTAACATGGGTGAAATATAATCATCAATCAAAGTCTTGGTAAATAAAGTTCCCTGCACATTGGCAAGTACACTTCCTATGATACATACAAACACAATAATGCAGTGAAAACCATAATTTTTAAATACATACCCCAGAATACGCTTTAATATCTTTCCGGGATTCTCTATTTTAGGAACAGGCCCCATTGGACCTCTTCTTCCGGGACCCATAGCCGGTCCTCGCATTGCTTGGGGTTGTGCCATCAGTCCTCGCCTCCATTCTCATCAAAGTCACCGCTACCGCTAGTCTGTGCCTCATATACCTCGCGATAGATTGCGTTATTTTCCAAAAGCTCTTCATGGGTTCCAAACCCATCCACACGACCATTTTCCATAACAATAATACGGTCCGCATCCTGAATACTGGAAATACGCTGTGCAATAATCAGCTTAGTGGTATCCGGAATCCGGGTTGCAAAAGCATTACGAATCTTGGCATCCGTAGCCGTATCCACTGCACTGGTACTGTCATCCAGAATCAGAATCTTGGGATTCTTAAGCAGTGCTCTTGCAATACAAAGTCTCTGTTTCTGACCACCGGACACATTACTGCCTCCCTGCTCAATATGAGTATTATAGCCATCCTGCATACGCTGGATAAACTCATCGGCACAAGCCAGCTTACACACTCGCTTGCAATCCTCCTCTGTGGCATTCTCATCGCCCCAGCGCAGATTCTCCATAATGGTACCGGAGAACAATACATTTTTCTGAAGCACTACTGCCACCTTGTTACGCAAAGTCTCCATGTCATACTCACGCACATCCTTACCGCCCACATACACTGTACCCTCGGACACATCGTAAAGTCTGCTAATCAAGTTAATCAGACTGGTCTTGGAGCTACCGGTTCCACCGATGATTCCAATGGTCTCACCGGACTTTATCTCCAGATTAATCTTGTCAAGCACCGGGCGCTCACTGTTCTTGTTGTAACGGAAGGTCACATTCTCAAAACGAATGCTTCCATCCTTCACCTCATATTCCGGATTCTCCGGGTTAGCCAAATCCGGTTTCTCATTCAAAACCTCACAAATACGCTCACCGCTGGCGATACTCATGGTAATCATAACAAATACCATGGACAGCATCATAAGACTCATCAGAATATTCATACAATAAGCCAAAAGACTGGTGAGGTCACCCTTCGTCAACTCTCCACCTACAATCATATTGGCTCCCACCCAGCTGATAAGCAGGATACAGGTATACACTGTAAACTGCATGATTGGTGAGTTAAAAGCAAGAACACTCTCTGCCTTTACAAACATGTTGTAAATATTGCCACTTGCCTTGTGGAAGCGGTCAATCTCATAATCTTCACGCACAAAAGCCTTTACCACACGCTGAGCAGTAATATTTTCCTGCACACTGGCATTCAGGTCATCGTACTTTTTGAACACCTGCTTGAAATGCTTCATGGCAAACTTGATAATCAGACCAAGAAAACATGCCAGGATTATAACTGCCACCAGATAAATGCTGGCAACCCTTGCATTGATAATAAATGCCATAATCATGGCACAAATCAAGTTAATCGGCGCACGCACGCACATACGCAGAATCATCTGATAAGAGTTCTGGATATTGGTTACATCTGTAGTCAGCCTTGTCACCAGACCTGCCGTGGAAAACTTATCAATATTGGAAAAAGAGAAGGTCTGGATATTGTTATACATAGCCTCTCTCAAATTTCTTGCAAATCCTGTGGATGCCTTTGCACCATGCTTACCTCCCATAATGCCTGCCCACAATCCAATCACTGCCAACACAACCATCACCGCTGCCAGCTTAAATATGTACTCCTGATTCCCCACTTCCACACCCTTGTCAATCATGGATGCCATCAAAAAAGGAACCAATGTCTCCATCAGAACCTCCAGCACCATAAACATCGGTGTCATAAGGGAGTCCTTCTTAAACTCCTTCACATGCTTTAATAATGTCTTTACCATTTAATCACTCCTGTTTCCTATCCCTTTATTACATGCTGTATCCATACATTTTATGTAGCAGATTATTCCATTTGACACCAATTATGGGATATGATATCAAAGGCCCTAACTTTTATCATATCCCAATAAAATCCATAAATCAATATGGCAAATCTAAAATTTTAGTGAACTGTATCCCCAGCACTTTGTTGTCGGGTCAAAGGAATTCAAATCGTAGCTTTGCAGAACAACTGGCTATCAAAAAATATCTATCACTACAATACGAAGAAGCCTTGCAAGAAAAAGCGGTTCCGGTCATAATGTCCGCTCAAAATCAGAGGTATTGATATGGCGCTATTGGCCTAATGGACGATTCTTCCTATTGTAAAAATGTTATTTCTAAGCTACAGCTTTATACCTCTCACGGCATTATTCCAACTATTCAATTAATCACAACCTACGAAAACAAAGCTAATCCCTTAAATCCTGATACTATAAATAACATCATAAAAGGCATGTTTCTTACCTAATTCCTTATGGGGCGTACATAAACATTTTCATATTTGTACGCCCCATTGCTCCCTGAAGCAGCTTTGCTTCGCGCTACCTATCGCACTTCCTATTCCACAGTCTACATCATCCCCAGCATCTGTCCGCCCCAATAAATAAGTCCCAGCACCCAGCTACTCAACACCCCATACAAAATTACAGGTCCTGCAATGGTAAATATCTTACAGCCGACACCAAACACCTGTCCTTCCACGGAGTATTCCACAGCACAGGCCGCTACACTGTTTGCAAAACCGGTGATAGGCACAAGAGCGCCTGCGCCACCCCATTTTACAAGCTTGGCATACAGACCCAGTCCGGTAAGGAGAGCACTGATAAATACCAGAATCAAACTGCACCAACCGCCTGCGGTCTGCTTATCCAGCCCCATATTTGCCGCCGTATTCAAAATAAATTGTCCTACACAGCAAATTGCACCTCCCACTACAAACGCTTTTGCCATTTGCAACCATAAATTGTGTGTAGGTGTTACTTGTTTAACATACTCACTAAACTCTTGTTTTTGTTTCTCAGAAATTTCTGACATAGTATCGCTCCTTCACCGCAATATATTATTCAATACATTACAAAAATCATCTAATGTAAATATGCCCTATTCTTTAAATTCTATGCAGTACACGTCCGGGCTTTGCCTCAATCCTTTAAACCACATTTATATTCTCGTCTCTACTCGCGCAAATATAGGAAAGAATTTCACCCTTTAGTGTGACAAGGTCCTTCCTGGAAAGAAAAAACTTGCATATGGGCAGTTTGTTACCCATATACAAGTTCCTCATACTCATTCATTGGCAAAGGCTTCGAGAAAAAGTACCCTTGGATGTCATCACATTTTAAATTCTTAAGAAATTCAACCTGCGCCTCAGTCTCCACACCCTCGGCGGTAATACGAAATCCAAGACTCTGTCCCAGTCGTGTTATGTACTTCAGAAGCTTCTCACCTCTGCTGTCGCCGATATAGTCAATCAGGCTCTTATCCAGTTTCAAAGTATCAAATCTCAAGGTATTGAGCGCTGACAATGCTGAATATCCACTTCCGAAATCATCCAGAAGCATCTGGAAGCCAACCTCGTGAAACCGCTCAATCCTTCCTACTATATCTAAATTGTCTACTGTTGCACTCTCGGTAATCTCCAATTGTACATACTTCACATCCAAGTCAACTTCCTTCAGGATGTTTACGTACCGCTCCACAATCTGTTCAAAGTAAAGACTGACTCTGGATATATTTACAGATACAGGAAGTGGAACCTTACCCATTTCCAACCGCTCCCTCTGTCTCTCACATACCTTTCTGAAAACTAATTCATCCAATATGGATATACAACCGTTCTTCTCAAACAAAGGAATAAATACCCCGGGTGGAAGCATACGTCCATCAGCCCTACGCCAACGCACCAACGCCTCTGCACCAATTATTTCACCGCTTTGTGCACTATACTTAGGCTGATACCAAACCTCAAACTCACCATTGGCCAATGCCTCTTCAAAACGGTCCTCCAGCTCCTTATTCTCCATTAGCCTCTTATAATCAATTTCATCATAAAATGCATAATGTCTGTCTCTGCGTCCCTTTACTAAATGCTTGGCCTGTACTGCAAATCCATAACACTTGTCCGCTTCGTTGAGCGACTCTACAAAGTAAATACCAAATACAGGGAACAATGCCGGAATATTTAACTGAGTTGGTATCTTTTCAATTTGCTTAATCAAATGATTTATCCGTTTTTCCAAATCGGCCTTATCAGCGGCCTGCAAAAACAATACAAAACGGTCTGCATTTACACGAGCCGCCAATTCGTTATCACTGACATTCTCACGCAGAAGCTTCCAAATTGCCAACAGGGTCTCATCACCCTTCTGAATACCGAAGCTACTGTTAATCAATTTAAACTCCGCCAAATCCATAGCGATTACATAACCGGTAAGACCGGCTCTGTTTTGTGCCATTTCTCTAAATTTGACAAAATTGTATCCGCCGGTAAGAGAGTCTTCATATGCCAGGCTTTCCAGTTCCTCTCTGCGCTTACGCTGCGTATGTATAAACGCTGTTACACCCAGACCGGCAATCACAACCAAAGAAGCCGCAAGCAACTGCACATGCCTCATTATAGGCTCCATACGGGCATCCATTACAGCCTGAGGTGCTATAGCTACCATGTACCACCGAGAACCGTAAGAATCCTCATTGACAGGCTCATAATAAAACATGGCCGCATCGCCGTTCTGATGAACGCACTCTCCGTATCCACTACCACCGTATGCCATAATTTCCTGCATCTGTGCCACGGAAGCATATCCGTCTTCCCCTTCCTGACTAATATGCTCGAAAAAGTTATCGGACTCTGCAATCTGTGAATTCCGGGAATGCGCAATTACCGTACCATCTGTTCTTACAATACAGCTAAATCCTTGGTTATCAAAGAAATCAACATCCATCATATCACGGAAGATTTCATTGCGATATGTCGCGAAAATCACGCCCTTTACTGCTGTCCCATCTGCCTCATAAACCGGAACGCTAAATACATTAATCGCCTCTTGCTCACCACTGATACGATCTCCTAATGTAGCTGATATCCAAGGCTTCCCCTCCATACTTTTAAGGAAAAAATTGCGGTCTCCCAAATCCAAAGTATGATTATCTGTTGTATATGCTGTTCCATCCGCATAAATATATCCCATACGTTTGAAATCATACTGTTCTACAAACATCTCCATATCCTGCAGGATATCCAGCTCCTGCCCCGGATTACTCTGCATCTTATCAGCATATCCCTGCAACAGCTTATATTGCATCTTGACTTCATTTTGAACAGCCAGTACATTTTGAGACGCAACATCCCCCAGTGTCATCTGCATCTCATTCTCCAAATCTCTATGAATATTCCTGGAACTGATTCCCATTGCAGAAAACACCAATATAAGTCCAACTATGATTATTGCTATTGGATATATTTTTCTCTTTCGTCTATTCATATTTTTATACCTTATTTTATTTCCCTTTCACTTTTTATTATACTACTCCTTTCAGATTTCGCAAGCTCTTTAGTCGAAAATTTCTCTCATTTTTTAGAATATCGGCAAATCTGTCAGTCACTTTCCCGCTCTTTTCCCTCTCTTCCTGCTGTTTCGATTAATGCCATATCCACATCCTTTTCATAATTACGCATAGCCACCTCCAAAGGCGTTGGGTCCTTGGTGATACGCCTGCCACCGATATGATTAAAAAATACAATAATGCCTGCGGCAAGACCGATGGAATAAGCCACTTCCAACACATTCACGCCTCCCGGCTCCCGCCCCATAGCCATACGGTAAACCTCCTCAAACAGCTCATTTACCCCTGAATCATTATGATACGCCATAATAGTGAAGGCTGTGCCAAAAAAGCTCACCAGACTGACCAGCACAGCCCTAAGCCACTGCCCGGCACTTTTGTGCTTATTTACATCCACCCACTCCACAAGCACATCCATCTCCCCCAGCACCTGAACCGAAATCCCAGGACATTCTGTCTCCATAAGCTTTACAAATTTCATGGTACTGAACACACATCTCTTTGGCTCTCCAATTTTAAAATGATGAATCTTTAATGCTCTACACTTCGACTGTACTGTCTTATCCCGACAATACACATCTCCCAATTCATGTAAAAAAACATCCGGACTCTGCACCTCCACGTTCCGGTCACATTTAAGGTATACCGTACAACTTCCTGCCATCTTTCTCTCCTCTTACTTCATCGCATCATGCAACTCATACACAAAATACCCTAATGAGCCACATAACTTACCCAATGCAATTCCTAATACCGCCATACCAAGACCATGCCGAAAGGAAACTCTTCTGGCAAAAATTGGTATGGAATCCAACATCTCCGCAATAGCCAATGCCAGACATCCTACAAACATACCCGCAAACAAGCCAAATGCAGCCTGCCCCACAATGCCCAGTATCTCCCACAGCCAGTTAACTTCGCCAAACTGCTCTCTCAAAAAAGCAGCCGGCTGGATATACTCAGGAAAAATACTTCCTACACCACCCACAATAGCACCTAAAATAACCATTTCCTCATACAGAAAAACCTTTCCTGCCGTATGAGTCTTACCTGCAAACCGGGGTACCAAGCCAATAGCCACCAACACAGTAAACACACCGGCAGATGTAAGCAGGCCAAAACTTCCTCCCCATATCACAAAAAGAACATTCCACACCACATTTCCTCCTTTTTCACAGCAAATCATCTTCCCCTAAAATTCACAAACAGTATGTACAGCTCTTTCTGTTTTTAGTCAAACAACAGAAAACACACTCTGCGAGTTTTCTATTGTCATGAATAAAAAAGTCGTTTTCTGCAATTTGTCCGCATTGCAAAAAACGACTTCCCTTTATTTAATCTTTATTGTCCTGAATCTCATCCAGTCTCTTTTCAAACTCTTTCTTCTCCAAGGGCTTGTCGAAGAAAAAGCCCTGTGCAAGATAACAATTGTGTTGCTTTAAAAATTTAATTTGGTCTGTTGTTTCCACGCCTTCTACCAGACATTCCAATCCCATCTCCTGCGCCATGGAAATCACATGCCCCAACATAATACTTCCATTCCGCTCTCCGGTAGCAATAGGTTCCAACAGACTTCTGTCTATTTTCAGAACATTCCACGGTAATTCTTTAATCAGATTCAGCGAAGAATAACCCATACCGAAATCATCCACCGATGCTTTTATTCCTGCCTCCTGCAACCCCAGTACAACTTTACGCAAATCCCGAAAATCCACATCTGTAGTAGTTTCCGTCAGTTCAATTTCAATATATTCATGCGGTATTCTATGTCGGTCTACAATCTCCACAATATGTTTCACAAGATTCATATCTCCCATATGGCGTCTGGAAAAGTTAACCGAAATATTCACAACCTTCCTACCTTCATCCAGCCATCTCCGAATATCCTTACACACTTGCTCCAACATATAAAAATCCAAAGAATTAACCGACTTACTGCGTTCCAGGACAGGAATAAATTTGCCGGGCATTACCAATTCCCCTTCATGTAACCACCGACACAACGCCTCTGCCCCTGCCAAAGTATAATCCTTCAGGGCTACCTTGGGCTGATAATACACAATAAACTCGCCGTTCTCTAAAGCCTCCTGAAACAGTTCCTCCATTGCCTTCACTTCGCGAATGCTCTCCGCCAATTCCTCTGTGTAAATAACAAACTGCTCATTGCTCACATTTCTGGCTTGATGAAACGCGATAGTGACATTATCCATAATCTCAGTGGATGTCTTTACTTCCTCGGAAACCAAAAAATACCCTGTTGTCGCACTGACAAATACCTTTGCCCCGGTATTTTCATCATAGACCATCCCCTGTCCTCTAAGATACTCCTGCACCACTCCAAGCCTGTCCTTTTGGAAAAGAATTACATAATTATCGCCTCCTACCCTGCAGACACACTCATCCTCCTTCAGTTGCTCCTGCAGTCCGTTTACAAAGGCAAGCATAATATCCGTGGCATCATTTCTTCCCAACTGATGATTGATATTGCCAAACCGTCTTAAATTAAAATAACCGGCTCCGTATTTTCCAATCTCCCCATTCAGAATATAATCATCACAGATTTTGAAAAAATATGTTAAATTGTACACATTCAAATATGGGTCTCTATAAACCAGTTGCTCCACAAGCTTTAGCACACGGACTCTGCCGTTGTATATAAAAAGCACCTTAGACAAAAGCTCAATCTTCTCAAGCTCCAGTTCCGTCCACTCGGGTTCACCCAAAAAGGGATAGGCCTGATATATCGCAACAGCTCCCATATTGGCAGTCCCGCTATGGGCTACCTTACGCCCCTCATCCGGCTCCCCTATCTGATAATAACAGTAACTGTGTCCGGAATTTTCCGCCTGTTTAAGGGCATTCTCATAAAGCCACACTTCCATTCTTGAAATGCGTAGCAGGCGACACAGCCTGCCCATTGCATCCCCTATTTGGGGATCTGTAGGACTGTGAATACTCTCCATCTGAAATAAAAATTCATCCATGGCCTCTGAATATTCTCTATAATCAAAGCTCATTATCACACCCCCAATCTCCACCCTTCAAGCATACCCTAAACTGCCAGCTGCGGAATAGTGATTCGATAAACAGTACCTTTCCCCTGTTCACTGTCTATTTCAATAACTCCTGACATTTTGGAAAGCAGCATTGGTATCATTGTACTGCCAACCCCATCCTCCTCACAGGATGACCAGTTGGCAAAAACATCCTTCATTACTGCCAGTTCCTTTTCATTCATACCTTTTCCGGTATCTGAAATCTCTATAACCGTTTGTGTAGCATAAGATTTTTGTCTGCCATAAACATAAATGGTAATTTGTCCATTCTCTGTAGAACGAATGCAACTACCTACAAAGCGCGAAACTATCTGTCTGATGCGTCCGGCATCTCCCAAAAGCACCTGCGGCAATTCATCATCAAATTTAACAATAATTTCATTGCCCTTTTCCTGAGCCGCTTCCTTGTAGCTGTGGCGGACACCCCTTATCAGATTGCGAACGCTGTATTTCTTCTCATGTAGTTCGATTTCACCACTTGTGAGTTTCGAATACTCCACTGTATCATCAATGGTTGAAACAAATTCCTGTCCCTTTTTCAAAAGATGCTCCAAAAGCTCTGTGAATTTGTCCGAGTCCTCCTCATCCTGCAAGGAATGAGCCAAATCAATCCAATCCTGAACACGCTGCCTCATATTCACATTCATATCTACAATAAAGTCATTGTGAGAACGTGCCGCCCTCTCCAGCCGCTGACTCTGTTGCAGTGCCAGATAACTCTTATATGCCATCTCCGAAAGAACAGCGGCTATCTCTGCCAAAAATTCAGCTGCCTGTTCAACCTGCTCACGAGTAATCTGCTTCGTCGCCAAAGCAGCCTTCAGATAGGCCTCCTCATCCAACCCCAATTCTTTGGCTGTTGCGCGCACCGCCTCTTCATCAATAGGTGAAGTACGAATCTGTCCTCCTACAAAGCTTCCCAAATATCGTCCTTCCATCATAATCGGAGCCGCGTAGTCCACCAGTCCCGCATGACAGTTGTAAACTACTGCTCTTCCTTGTTCCAGAGCAAGCAAGCCTCCCTTTTTGTCACATTCCATACAATGGGCAAATCCACTTTCTGTAGTTCGTACAAATTTCGTACAAAAATCAGTAAAGCCACTTCCCTCTGTGACAGGATTTCCTTCTGCATCTGTAGTCAGAGACGCCATTCCGGTAAACTTGGAAAATCCGTTCTGTATCCTCTGTAGTACCTGTACATCGATTAAATCTGTCAGTAAAATCTCCTGCATGACAATCTTTCCCTTGCTATTTTCAGACATTAATTATGTTTATTTTACTCTTTTTTGACTATTTAGTCTATAGCTTTCTACTAATATCTTCTTATTTTACGTTCTCTAAAATCACATGCAAAATACTCTATCCATCAAATCCACATTAGAAATTACTATGCCTTGACAGCCCAGCGCAGCTTTGTTGACTTAGCTCTGGGATTTCTCGCGCATTCTTCTGCTGAGGGTCTGATGACCTCCTCCGAAACTTCACTGTAGACCCCTGCCTTTAACATCTGCTTAAAGGACTTCTTCACCAGCCTGTCCTCCCCGGAATGGAAGGTCAGAATCGCCACTCTTGCACCCGGCGAAAGCACCTCAGGCAACTTTTCCAAAAATGTATACAACACCTCAAACTCACTGTTTACATCGATGCGTAGAGCCTGAAATACTCTTGCGCAGGACTTCTTCACTGCCTCTGTGCGCTCCTTTGCAGGCACAACCTCCAATGCCTTCTCAATGGCTCTCTTTAAATCCGTAGTAGTCTCTATAAACTGTCCCCTGCGCATCTGCTCAAACACAGTCCGGGCAATCTCTCTTGCATAAGGCTCATCGGAATTCTCCTGCATCATGTACTCAAATTCTTCCCGCGTCAGCTTCTTAAGCCGCTCCGCTGCCGACTCCCCCTGTCCGGGATTCAATCTCAAATCCAACGGCCCGTCCACCTTATAAGAAAATCCTCGCTCAGGATTATCAATCTGCATAGACGAAACACCCAAATCTGCCAACACAAAATCAAAGGTGCCCGCTTCCTTGGCCACCTCATCAATATTGGCAAAATTGGTTCGACGTATAGTAAGAATCTCCGGTCCGAATCCTTGAGCCTTCAAACGCTCCTCTGTCTTCACGCTCTCGATGGGATCCACATCCAATGCATACATATGCCCCTGCCCCTTAAGACACTTAAGCATGGCCTTTGTATGCCCGCCGTATCCCAATGTGGCATCCAGCCCCTGCTCCCCCGGCTGTATCCGAAGTACTTCAAGAATTTCATCCACCATAATGGAAATATGCATTCCTGCAGGAGTACTTCCCTTGCGTATCACCTTCTCTATAGTGTCCGCATACTTCTCCGGATTGGCCTCCTTATACTTCTCATGAAAAGCTCTGGGATGAGTTCCCTTGTAGCGCACCCGACGCTTATGTACAGTCTCACTGCCGGGCGGATTCTGACTATTTTGATTATCTTGATTGTTCAGCCTGTTCTGATTGTCCACGTAATTTCTCCTGTCCAGATAACATTCTTGCATACTTATTGAACATTGTAGCATGATTTTGATTTGCTCTGCAACAGTTACCGCTGACAAAAAACACTATCAGGGCACTTATGCTGCGCGAAGAACAAAGAATCAGCTTGCGGACTCTCGCTCCGAGTGCAGTCGCGACAGCGACATCTTTCTTGTACGCGCAAGTTTTCTACAGTCTGTGAGGTACCTTCCCAACTAATGGGAATGCACCTCTTTTATATTCTTTGAACTCCACCTTATTATAGGTTTTCAGCAAAAGTTGAGGTTTGCCCTATGTTGTGGGGCAAACCTCTTTTATTCCGTGACTTTCCACTATTTATACTTTTTTCTTTTTGGGTGTCCTTTCCGGTAATTCCGAATACATTTCTTCCACCATATTTTGCAACGCAGTTCTATCATCCAAAATGGATCTCCCCTTTTATTTCAAAATGGCAACACCATTTTACATGTTTCCATGACCCAAAATCTTGCAAAGCAAGTTGTTCTGTTTCTATTGAAAACTGTGCATCATATTAATTCAACACATTTCCTCAAAATATTATACCTAATATACGACCCCAACCGCATTTTGTCCAGCAAAATATTCAGAATACAAATTAATAAGGTGCAAAGTCTAATAACTGAATAAAAGACTTTACACCTTATGTTTGCTTCATTTAATTGTTACTCTGCTTCAACTAACTTTCAATATTTGCTTCCAAAATATCATCAAACTCTTTTTCGAGTTCATCTCTTTGTTCTTGTGGCACTAATTTCAATAACTTTCTAATGAACTGATATAATCTGTTTAAATGCTTCAGTTGGTTGTCAGTCATAGGACTACCTCCTTTTATATCACTCATATTTCCACCGCCTTTTCTAAAATAAAGTATATACTTTATATTATAGGTAAATTTATAAAGATGTAAAGCCCTTTATTCAATTATCAAGGTTCTCTGTTTACAATATCCAATATGCTCCTCTACAAAAAAAGGTGTAAAGCCTGATAACTGAATAAAAGACTTTACACCTTATGTTTGCTTCATTTAATTGTTACTCTGCATCAACAACCGAATCGTAAAGATTCTTAGCAGGGATTTCATATCCCAATTTTGATTCTAACTGCTTTCTCTCTTCCAACAATGCACTTAATGCACTTATATCATTTGTACTTTTTGCAACCCTGTCTAAACACGCAATACTGTCCTTTAACATACCCTCATACTGTTTATCTGTCATAACTTCAACCTCCATGCGCCTCACCTCTTTCTCTAGGTTGATACCTATATTATAAAGGTGCATTTGTAAAGATGTAAAGCCCTTTATTCAATTATCAAGGTCCTCTGTTCCTATCAAAATCTTTGAAAATTCAGCTGAAACGCTAATTAGATTACTAAGATGTCCGCCGCTTTGGCAGACAAAAGATTTCTATCATAATACCAAGTACACACAAATCTGTCAAATGGAATTTTACAATAAAACAGAGCTCCTGCCGAAAACTCCGGCAAAAGCCCCTGCTCTAATCACAACTTTTGTATCATTTTATTTTGGCAAGGAAGTTCCATACTTTCATCGGAAGAAGCGCTGTAACTATATATATCTTGAGAAAAATATGTACCGGACACGTAAATACACTCAAAAAAATCTGTAATCGGTCTCATCTTGCAGAATTCCTCTACCAAACAATTCCCCTCCCGGCTCATAATACAATTCCCTGTCTCATTTAGATGAGTGATTAACAGAGACCTCTTGGGCATAGGTAAATTGCATCTGCTCACATTCTGTAAATCTTCCATTATATCCCTGGCAAATTCCTTCACATCCTCATGTCTTGCATATCGCAGTCTTCCTTGCCATGGATTCTCCTGATTGGTTCTATCCTCTTGTTCAATTCCCAGCTCACTCATTCCACATTCATTTGGAAGCGGCCCCGCCCCATGTCTGGTCACATAACTTCGGGTCACATAGAGCACCTCATCCAGATTCCAATTAAGCTTTTGCAGAAAATCACAAGGATTGTTCAAACCTGTTCTAGAAGCCGTCACATGGGGACTATAACTCACATTTTCCGAATCCAACAAAAGCCCCTGCCCATTTTCAAAAATTACACAATTATATTGATTCAAAAATTCCCAATCCACATGGACAAGCTCAACATATTTCAAATTCCCAAGCATCTCTTCTGCTGCATTTTCCAAAACAGCTCGGCTTTTAAGCAACTCGTCGTATTCGCCCAATTCCTCTTCCGTAAGCCCCAGTTCCCTCATCCGCAAAGGCAGATATGAGTTTCGGATTTCCTGCAATCTCTCAACCAGTTCCCTTACAGACCATGTGCTCAACTCCCCTAATGTGATGCCATATCCTGCCATAACTCTGCACTGCGCCTCATAAATTCCCATACCACAGCTGCCATGGCGCTTGGCTCCCCTGACCACTTCCGCTGCCATATTTAAAAGCACATCATCAATAATGGTAACTGTAGTGTCTGTCTGAGCATAAATCTTCGGAATAAATCCTGCCTCATGACAAAATGCAGATGCCTCCTCCCCTAACTTATACAAATCAGGAAAATAGGTATCCACCCACAAAGTATCTGCGTGACGAAATGACCCGGAAGAAAGCTCGTGAAACACAAACCTTTTATCCGGCAACTCCACAGTATGTCCCGACTGGGCTCCGCCATTATGACGAATTACCAGTACTTTGTCATGACGCGAGGAAAGGAAGTCAACAGCCATTCCTTTCCCCTCATCACCAAAATTTTTCCCTATTACTGCACAAAAATATGGTTTACTCAAAAGAATATTCCCTTCTTCTTTTTCTTAATCACAAGGTCTTTTACCGCATTTTTCACAATAGGCTGCGCCATCTCGGACCACTGCGCAACAACCTTTTCCTCTTCCTCACCGTTTACCAGTTGCATTACACTGATGATAATCTCAGGAAGAGTATTCACTGCCGTCTGAGGAATACACAAAACTCTTCCGGGCAACACCTGACCAAATACGGGCGGCACATGCGTTGTATGAGACTGAATATGGATGTGGAAAACCTCAAACTTCTCACCGGCCATCTCCGCCAGCTTAGGAGAAGTAATAGTACTCTCGTTATCATCAAATATTCTCTTGATATTAACACTGCTCAAATCCGGATGACAGTCTGCATCACCGATGGTGAACAAAAATCCTTTTTTGCCGTGCTTTTCAAATGCATCTGTATGTACATGTTTAGCCGCAAAGTACCAAAGCAACTGATAATCCTCAGGCCCGTCAGCACCCTCTCCCTCAAGCCACAGGCTTAACAGCTGCTCCGCAATACGGATGTCTGATTCAAACTGTGTCACCTGCAAGGGTGCCGCATCTTTCACATCGCCAATTGCCGCAAACAGCATCTGCGGGTCCTCGATGGGATTTGTGGAATATATCTTCATCATGGTTTCATTCAGACCGTTTTTCGCAATCTCTGCAGACAAATATCCCATGGAACCGGTCACATCCAAACCAATCATAATAGGCGTAGAATTGGGATGATCCTCTGAATCCCTTGATTCCCGCACATTAATAAATTTGGGATTAAACCGCTCCTCCATCTGTCTGGATGCAAAAATCTGTGTCGCTGTGGAACTCTCTGTAATCTTTGAACTGTTTTTTAGTTTGCTCCAGTCTGCACTTGTATAACTACCTCTACCCATTTTCTTCTCCTCTTATCTTACATGTTAAATTTTGTAAAATGCCGTCCGCCCAACTCTTTCTCTATTACCTCATCCCACCTGGCAAAATCATCATATGCATTGCTTCGTGGTGAACTGCTTAGAAAATCAATCAAAGGCTTAGGCGCATCCCCGTAATCCTTACCCAAAAGAGTAATTGCCGTAGTCCGGATATCCCGCAAATCCTGTTCGGAGCCCTGTATAAACTCCTTCGTCCTGCTCCAATTGCCATACAGTGCTGCCTCATGGGTCTTAGGATTAATAAATACTGCCTCCGGTGTAATCCCACCATGAGCCATATCACTAAATGCCAGCACACAGGCAATATTCTCAAGTCTTGAAATAATCCACTCCACATGCTTGGCCGGAAGACTTCCAAACATGGAGACAGGATACATATTTTCATCCTTAGAATACACAATCATAACCCGCCCATCTTCCAATTCAAAACGCCCTGCAAGCACAGGAAAACATCTCTCCAAATGCTTCACATCCGCCTTGGGAAAGGTTATTTTCGAGAAAAATTTGACGGAATCCTCCGCCTGCCATTTGTGTTCCTTGGGATAAATGTAAATTACATTCCTGCGGGCAGCATACATCCAGATATCATTCTCCACACTCTTATATATGTATTGGACTGTAATATTCTCTCCACCCTTGTCCACCAATACTTCTGTGGCTGTATCATTCCACAAACGCTCCAGATATTCTGCAGACTTTTCCTCGTCGGCAGCAGCACTCAGATACTCCAGCATTCGCAAACGGAACGCCTTGTATTCCTGAAGCTCTCTGTCACTAAAAAACTTGTTGGAACCACAGTACGGACATCTCAAATCACCAATACGGCTGACCGCCATTTCACCACCGCAGTTAGTACATTTAAACTGAATCAACGAATCCACCTCCTACACGATATTTGGTACAATTCTCTTTATGATTATACCATATGTCAACTTATATTGAAAACCCAAACAATAGAACTCAAAAAATCCCTTGCAAACTTCCGCCTGCAAGGGATTTGAATGTTTCCAGTATACGATTATCGCTTGGATAGCTTGAAAAGCCCGAAAACAAGGGAGTCCTTACATCAATTGTTGCATACATGTTTTACACGGCAGACTACTCAGGGCGTTCCACGACCTCTCTGTACTTACAATCCGCATATAGCGTTAACGAAAGGAGCTACTTTATGACTAAAATAATCTTTGCAATGTACAACCCTGAAACCGATTGCGTTGAGATTAGCCTCAACGATGAAATCCATGTCTCTTTTAACTGTCAAAAATGCAATGCTTCCGTTCATTTGGACGAGCCTTCCGATATTGCATATCTTACAAGACTTGCCAGAGAAGAACCGGGGCTGTATGCAAAATTGGCATCCAGAGATGGTGGCTTGCAAGGGTATGTTGAGGCGATGGGGGAGTTTAATTA
>CAYOGM010000034.1:0-20849 GCA_964403595.1 uncultured Acetatifactor sp.
GTGTAAACGATGCTCCTTCCATCAAGTCCGCAGATATCGGTGTGGGTATGGGTATCACCGGTACAGATGTTACCAAGAATGTTGCTGACATGGTTCTTACTGACGACAATTTTGCTACTATTGTAGGTGCTGTTGAGGAAGGCCGCCGAATTTATGATAATATCCGTAAGGCTATTCAGTTCCTGCTGGGCTCCAACATGAGTGAAGTAATCAGTATTTTCGCAGCAACCCTCCTTGGATTTACTATTTTGAAGCCTGTACACCTTTTGTGGATTAACCTGGTTACCGACTGTTTCCCTGCTCTTGCACTGGGTATGGAAAAGGCTGAACCCGACATCATGGAGCGTAAGCCTCGTGACGCTAAGGCCGGCATTTTCTCCGGCGGTATGGGCGTAGATATCGCTTATCAGGGTATCATGGTATCCGGTTTGGTACTGTTGTCCTACTTCATCGGCCACTACATGGAGTCCGGTGTATGGGAAATTGCAGACAGCCCCGAGGGCATGACCATGGCATTCCTTACCATGTCCATGGCTGAGATTTTCCACAGCTTCAACATGCGTTCCCAGCGCGGCAGCATCTTCCGCCTGAAGGGTCAGAACAAGATCCTGCTGGGGGCAGCAATTGCTACCTTGATTGCCACCACTCTGGTTTGTGAAGTACCTGTTTTGGCAAATGCCTTCGGTTTCAGTTCCGTAACAGTTGCTGAGTACTTCATCGCTATTGGATTGGGTGTGCTGGTAATCCCTATTGTAGAGATTGTGAAGTTCGTACAGCGCAAGGTTACGAAATAAATTATATAATTTAGTGCATCAAAAAAGTCCCGGTCTACGACTTGTAATGAATCATAGACCGGGACACTTTATTATATTTTTATCAAAACCTCCCACCTACCATTTCGCCTGCCATTTACCCGGCGGATATATCCTGTATCCTTCATAGCGCTCAATCACAATCAAATTTTCAAGCCTTCTTCCGAGCGCTACGACACAACAGTACTATCGCCACCACGCCAAAAACAAAAGCCGGCAGTTCTCTCAAAACACCTGCCACCGGTGTCTGGGTCCAGATTCCGGTAAGCTTATCCTCATTAAAATACAACATCAGCATACTTCCCGAACCATTGTTAACCGCATGGGCAAATGCCGCAGGCCATACAGACCCCGTTTTCTTCATAAGATAAGTCAAAATAGCATTTATAAAAATAGTGAACATAGTGAACACAAAAAATCCGCTCCATGGCTCCCCCGGATAATCTGTACCAAAGTTATGCCCCATTGCAATCGCCGGATAATGCCATACACCCCATATAATACCACCAATTACAATGGTTTTACCGGTACCGAAAAGCTCCTCCAGCTTCGGAATCATATAGCCTCGCCAGCCCGCTTCCTCACCCAATGCGCCTACAGAGAAAATACATGTGGAAACCATAATAGAAATAGGATATAACCAGGCCAATTCTGCCTCCACGCCATACTCAGACAACATGGATGGGTCAAAGGTCTGAGGCTGAACCAGATACATAAGCGCCATACCAAGCTCCCAGTAAATCCATGGCAAAAAAGCAGCTACCATATACCAAATCCATTTTTTATCTTTAAAAACAATTCCCAAACCCAGAGAGTTCTCTCCCCTCATGGGAAAACCCTCTTTGGTAAGCCATCTGGTAAGCACCATTGCAATAGACGGACAAAGCATACTATAGGATAAAATTGCGTGCATTGCCGTCGACTTATACTCACCACCACTTACCTTATAAACAATGGTAGGAATCCACACCAATCCAAAACTGAATGCCAAATAAATCAAAAGTCTCTTTATTGTAAGATTTTTACTCTTCATTCCGGCACTCCCTTCTCTCAAAAAGAAACGCAGCAATGCGATAAGACAGATAGTACAAACCACCGGTAATCACCGGTCCCAACACACTTAATGTCATGGTCAGGACCTTATGCTCCTCCATCCAGTCAATCAATGTGGCAATACTGAGGTTATCCGTTATCGTCATATCCCCAAAAAGCATGTAACCAAACATTGCAAAAAACACTACAACCAATATACCGGTTTTGATAGCATTCCCGGCCTTTACACCCACATTAATAAAGAAAGGCATTTCAATGGCTGATGCCAACAAAAGCACCTGTATCCATAAAGGTACCAAGCCCATTGCATCCATCAGAAAACTATCCTGCAATGCCTCTTCCATACATCCGTTTACAAATTGTGCCCAAATTACGCTTACCGATAAAGCCACATAATAACTAATCAAAACAAATATATATTTGGATGCCACATACTGACGTTTACTCACCGGGAGACTCATCACATAAGCTTTCTTCCCTGTACCCTCATCTGCCTGAATAATACCGGCTTCAATAAACCCCACCACTATCATTGGAAGCATTAATGCCGCCATTGTTACCAGACCACCAACAATAATTGCAGCCGCATAACCGGAAGCTGCCGGAAGGGGAGAAATAGCAAATGCAGCTAAAAGTACAGTAATTACCGACAACACAGCTATGTATATTTTGCCATGAACAGCCACAAAATCTTTATATAACAGTCCCGCCATTACAACACCCTCCTTCGACGTTTGTATATCGCTACACTGCCCATATAAGACAAAAGCATACCTGCAACAGCCGCGGGGAATAATACCTTATAACCATTTTGAAGAAACCACAATATAGCATTCCCTACATTACGCATCAGTGCATTCATCTGCTCATCTGTCATTCCATCAAATTTTCCTACCAGAATTCCATCTGCCACCAACATAAAAATTAAAGGTATCATCTGAATCAAGTCCGCTCTTCTCGCACCACACAGATAAATCATAAACAAATTAAAGCTCATATAGAGAAGGAACCCTGATGTTACAGTAATAATTCCAATAAACAGATTATCAAACTCTATTTTGGAAGGCATAACTGTAATTAAAAATGCACAAAACAAAGCTACAATCATGCTTACAGACCCATAGATAAGAGTCGTCAAATATCTGCTGCCCACAATCTGACCGTGCGTTAAAGCCACTCCGGACAAAACCTTATGAAAACCGACTCTGTTATCCTCTCGAAAACACTGCGCCACATCCGCCATAAAACAAATAGGCAGTATCAGCATGAACCATACAGATATCTGCATGACCTGATTGTAATCTTCTACTTCCATTGCAGACTCCTGCATTGTCTCCTCAAACATAACTGCCACATTGCCGTACTGACTGCTCAATAAGAACATGATACCCATTATAATCATGCCAATTGTCACCAGACTGAAAGTTCGCAAATTTTTCCTAAGACACAGAAAGTCCTTATATATCAATCCCTTCATATTAATAACCATGCCCTTTCCATAACCTGCGAACTTTGGGCCGCAGGCACAAATTCGCGTGTGAAAATTAATTTTTCACACTAATCTCCATTCCGGGCAAAGTGATTACCCACATAGAAAATCATGATTTCCTCTAAAGTAGTCTGCTCCACCACCATCTTGGGATATTTGCGCCGGCAGAGTTCTCTATCCTTCACCAGCACCTCCACACCAAAAGCAGACTGTCTGGAGGATACAATATCTTCTGCATCAATTTGTTCAAGCTCTGTCTTCTTACATTTTAAAAGCCCATGTCTCTCAAGAATCTCATCCTTTTCCCCTTGCAAAACAATCTGTCCATGGTCGATAAATACCACCATATCGGCAATTCTCTCAATGTCGCTGGTGATATGAGAGGACAGAAGAATCGTATGATTCTCCTCCATGACAAATTCCTGGAAAATCTGCAAAATCTCGTTACGTACCACCGGGTCCAAACCACTGGTAGGCTCGTCCATGAGAAGAAGCTTAGCATTGTGAGACATGGCCGCCGCAATCTGCAGCTTCATACGCATACCTCTGGAGTACGCACCGCATCTTTTCTTACGAGGCAGGGAAAAACGCTTCAAATATCCCCAAAACACTTCCTCATCCCAGTTGGTATACACATTTTTCATCATGCGATTGATATCCACAGGAGTCATAAAATCATGAAAGCCCATCTCATCAAAAACCACACCAATGTCTTCCTTAAGTATAGGTCCTTCCTTTAACACATCCTTGCCGAACACCTGAATTTCTCCCCCATCGCGCTTGATGCTGTCCAAAATCAACTGAATGGTAGTTGTTTTGCCGGCACCGTTCTGCCCAATAAAACCGCAGATACAGCCCTCCGGCACCGCAAAGCTTATCTTGTCCAGTTTGAAATCGCTGTAATTCTTGCATACATCCTTAAGCTCCAATACGTTGCTCATCCCTATTGCTCCTTTTCCTCATACAAAAGTCTCATACGCTCCTCAAGTTCAGCCATGGTAATCCCCGCCATCTTAGCCTTACTCATGACCTCCTCCAAAAGCTCCTCAATCTCACAGATGGCGGCCTCCCGCACCCGCTCATGATTGATAGCTTTCACAAAGCTGCCCTTGCCGGTATAGGACTCAATATAGCCCTCCCGCTCCAAATCCTCATAGGCACGCTTTGTCGTAATTATACTGATGCGCAATTCCTTGGCCAACAGGCGCATGGATGGAAGGGCGTCCCCCTCCTTCAGCTCACCGTTTACAATCATGGCCTTAATCTGATCCATAATCTGCACATAAATTGGACTGTCCGAATTATTTGAAATGATAATATCCATGGTTTACTCCTTTTCAAATATTGTATATATATAATATACACATTATATACACACTGTCAACATATTTTAGAGATTATTGTTCATGTAATACTCGCCCATTATAAAAATCAGTTGCAAAGCCACAAACAATTGTGGACAGTAGAGGCATTTGAGCTGAATTTTTACATTTTGTTGGGACTTTTTATGCTTATTGGTATATGCAAGAGAATGAATGGGGCATATACAGAAAAAACTATCTCTGATGCCCTACTTCTATGGATATTTGGGGTATTGGAAGCCATTTTTTCTGCATATGCCCTTGCTATATTTTGCGAAATGTACAATATAAAATTCAAAATGTTTTAAGAATTTTCAAATCAAGGAGTCCGCTTGCAGACTCTTGCACCGAACGCGGTCGCAATATCGACATCTTCCTTGTACGCGCGAGTGCATATCCTCGCAGAGCGTTTTGCTTTATCAGAAAGACTTTCACATATTAGTGTGACAAGGTCAAGTAAAAACAGCCGCGAGAAACGGATAGTTCCGAAATCTCGCAGCTGTATAATAACTCACTTACTGAATCTGAATAATAACAAGGTGTGCTGAAACAGGTCTGGTTCCACCCGCAAGAGGTGTAATACCAAGCGCCGCTGCATTACCAGCAGGATTCCGTACAGTCAAAATAGAGTTGACGGATGTTGTCGTTACAAGAACCATACCCACAATCTGAGAAGTACCTGTAGCACGCCCGGATACCGTATATTCCAAATCTGCACCGTTTAAGGTCAGGATTAACTGACCGGCTTCCGTCACGCTTACCTGGAAAAATATCTGGTAAGTTCCAATCTGTGCCAGATTGAAGGAACTGGGACCGGTTCGCGCAATATCCGAACCGCTGGCAGGGCCATCTTGTGGAAAGCTGACATCCGTACCCGGGGCAACCGTTGCTGCATTATCAGGGGGCATTAACGCATAGAAATCTGCAAAATTCAGCACACCGCCTGCAGGACCTGCCGGGCCTGCTTCCCCTACAGGACCTTGAGGACCTGCGGGACCGGTTGCTCCTACAGGACCCTGAGGACCTACAGGGCCGGTTGCTCCTGCCGGACCGGTTTCACCTACAGGACCCTGAGGACCTGCGGGGCCGGTTGCTCCTATAGGACCCTGAGGGCCTACAGGGCCGGTTGCTCCTGCCGGGCCTGCTTCCCCTGCAGGACCTTGAGGACCCATAGGACCAGTTGCTCCTATAGGACCCTGAGGGCCTACAGGACCGGTTGCTCCTGCCGGACCTGCTTCCCCTGCAGGACCTTGAGGACCTACAGGACCTTGCTCACCTGCCGGACCCTGAGGACCTACGGGACCGGTTGCTCCTACAGGGCCTTGAGGGCCTACGGGACCAATTGCTCCTGCCGGACCCTGAGGACCCACAGGACCGGTTGCTCCTGCCGGACCTGCTTCTCCTGCAGGACCCTGAGGACCTACAGGACCTTGCTCACCTGCCGGACCCTGAGGTCCTACGGGACCGGTTGCTCCTACAGGGCCTTGAGGACCTACAGGGCCGGTTTCACCTATAGGACCCTGAGGTCCTACGGGACCGGTTTCGCCTGCCGGACCTGCTTCTCCCACAGGACCCTGAGGACCTACAGGACCGGTTGCTCCCACCGGACCTTGGGGACCTACAGGGCCGGTTTCACCTACTGCACCCTGAGGACCTGTGGGACCGGTTACTCCTGCGGGACCTTGAGGACCTACAGGGCCGGTTGCTCCTGCCGGGCCCGCTTCCCCCACAGGGCCCTGAGGGCCTACGGGACCGACGGGACCCTGCGCACCAGTCTCACCCATCGGACCCTGAGGACCTACGGGACCAGCTACACCTGCCGGACCCTGAGGACCTACCGCTCCGCGTTCACCTGCCGGGCCCTGGGGACCTATGGGACCACGTTCGCCTGCCGGACCCTGCGGACCTATGGGACCACGTTCGCCTGCCGGGCCCTGAGGACCTACAGGACCTCGCTCACCTGCCGGACCCTGCGGGCCACGAGGACCAGGGGGACACAATGCACAATCCGGACAATTATCCTGTTCATTGCAACATGAATCATTCTGATTATTATTACAATAGCCATTATTGCAGCGATTGTTATTGTTGAAGAAATTCATCCACTTCACCTTTGACCTTTCGTAAATTTATATTTACATTACATATTATGATATTCGACATCAAAACGTCACTAAATTGAACACTGTATAAAGCCGAATGTACTTAAAAAAAGCGAGAAACCCGGCAAAATACCGAATTTCTCGCTTTTTTGTATATGACTTAAAATTTTCTAAAACGCTTGTAGCGATGCTCCACAATTTCCTCACCGCTCATAGCTCCAAAGGTCTTGAGGAACTCCTTGATGTTGACCTTGAGGAAATTGGAAATCTTATCTGCCGTTTCCTTGGTAGCCTCACCATACTCAGGAACGATCTTGTCAATTACCTTGAATTTCAACAAATCCTGAGCAGTAATCTTCATGGCTGCTGCCGCCTCCTCCGCTCTGCTCTCAGACTTCCATACAATGGAGGAATATCCTTCGGGAGACAAAATCGCATAGGTTGCATTCTCCATCATCCATACCTGATTACCTACAGCAGTTGCAAGGGCACCGCCACTTCCGCCTTCACCGGTCAGAATACACAATACAGGCACCTTCAAATCAGACATTTCCATGATACTGCGGGCAATTGCCTCACCCTGACCACGCTCCTCCGCATCAATTCCGGGGAATGCACCGGGCGTACTGATAAAGCTGATAACAGGACGATTAAACTTCTCTGCCTGCTTCATAAGACGCACTGCTTTTCTATAACCATCCGGCATAGGCATGCCGTAGTTTCTATCCATACACTCCTGCATGGTCGTACCACGAAGCTCCGCCAGAACTGTCACAGGCTGACCATCCAGAAAAGCAACTCCACCAATCAATGCACGGTCATCTCCATAGTAACGGTCTCCATGAAGCTCATAAAAGTCATCAAAAACACGCTCCACGTAATCCATCGTAGTCAGACGCTCCCAGCTACGACAGGTCTTAACCTTCTCCCAAGGAGTCTTAGTACTGAGCATAGGTGCCTCTGCATCCAGCTTTCTTGCAGGAAGAACATCACGCAGAGTCTTTCTGGTGTTTTTCACACTCTTATTATGAATAGAAAGGATAAACTGTAAGGTCTTCTTCAAATCCTTTCTGGGCACAATTCCATCAATCATTCCGTGCTTCAAGAGAAATTCTGCCTTCTGGAAGCCTTTGGGCAATACCTGACCAATGGTCTGCTGAATTACTCTGGGACCGGCAAAACCTACTCTCGCCTTGGGCTCCGCCAGAATCACATCACCCAGCATAGCATAACTCGCTGTCACACCACCCATAGTAGGGTCTGTGAGTACGGTACAATAAAACAAACCTGCATTGGAATGACGCTTTACCGCGGCGGAGGTCTTCTCCATCTGCATCAGGGAGATAATACCCTCCTGCATTCTTGCACCACCGGAACAGCAAAACAAAATTACGGGAAGTCTCAACTCAATTGCCTTCTCAAAAGCTCTAGTGATACGCTCACCCATTACATATCCCATACTACCCATGATAAATCTGGCGTCACAGACACCGATAACCGTCTCCTCGCCGCCAATTTTTCCTCGACCAACCACAACTGCCTCGGAGGTACCTGTCTTCTCTCTGGCTGCCGCCAGCTTCTCATCATATGTAGCATCATTTAAAGGATTATTACCTTCTACATCCTCAAACCAAGGCTCAAAAGTACCTGCATCCACAACCATCTGAATACGGTCATTGGCACCAATGGGCATATGCTTGCCACAATTGGGACAAATATAGAGCATTTTATATGCCTCAGAACTCTTGTATCCCTGCTTACACTTGGAACATACCACCTGAGCACCTGCCTGTGTAACCATCTGTATATTGCCCTGAGTTACCTTTTGTTTCACCTTGTTCAAAAAATCCACGAGATTGTTCCTCCTTATTCTACAGGTGTAAAACACCTTTCCGACTCGACATTATTCTACACTTTTAAAGGCAAATAGTTTGATATTCAAACTTTCAATACAAAAGCTATTATATATCCTTACGAATTATATTTCAATAATTATTTTTGTGTATTACACAACTTTTACACCATTTGACATATATTATGAAAGAGCATGCACTTTTGGGAGAAGCAGGCTTCCTTGCGACAATGAAGACCGGAAAACATCACCCACCAGCTAAATCAACACTCCACCGACAGCACGACAATAATATTGGATGTTGGGCATCAGAGCTGGGTTTTTCTACCTATACTGATTTTTCTAAATAAAAAAGCACTACAAGTAAAATCCGACTCTCACCTGTAGCGCTCTTTCTATATCTTTATATCATATGTTCCTATTTGTTTACTTTCCTGCAACGACTGCATCAAAATCTGCCTCAATCTCCTTAGAAGGAGGTGCAGTCAGAAGAGATGCAACCACAATACAAATACAAGAGAAGACAAATGCAGGCAACAGCTCATAAATGGCAAATGCTCCACCCAGCTTGCTGATACCAAGCTTCCAGAGGAATACCATGCCTGCGCCGCCTACCATACCGGCGATAGCTCCGGCCTTGTTGGTTCTCTTCCAGAACAGGGAGAACAACATGATAGGACCGAAAGTCGCACCAAAACCTGCCCATGCAAAGGATACAATTTTGAAGATTACACTATCTTCATCCATTGCAATTACCATAGCAATCAAAGCAATTGCCAACAAAGTAATTCTGGTTACGGTCATAACCTGCTTATCCGTTGCCTTTTTGTTACATACGCCCTGATAAATATTTTTTGCAAAAGCAGATGCTGCAATCAATAGATAAGAATCAGAAGAACTGATGGTTGCCGCCAGAATACCTGCCATTACAAAACCTGCCAGAATAGCCGGCAAGGAACTTGTTGCCAAGGTAATGAAAATATTTTCTGCATCCGTTGCAGACAGATGCACCGTAGGATAAAGCGCACGACCCACAATACCAATAAACACTGCAACTGTCAAAGAAATCACTACCCATACCATAGCGATTCTTCTGGACATCTTCAATTCCTCTTCCTTACGGATAGCCATAAATCTCAGAAGTACCTGAGGCATACCAAAATATCCAAGCCCCCATGCCAGCATAGAGCACACACTCAACAAACCATACTCTCTCGCCTCACCAAATAAAGGTGCGCCATTCTCCACAATCTGTTGACCAGCCTCATTAACCGTAGGTGTTGCAAGTCCAAAAAACTCCAAAAATCCGGGAATGGACCGCGCATTGTCAATAACTGCGCCCAGACCACCTGCATTGATGGTGCTGATTACCACAATAACACCCAGTGCAATAATCATTACAATCGCCTGCATGGTATCAGATGCACTCTCCGCTAAGAATCCACCCAAAATCGTGTACAGCAGTACAAAAATTGCACCTACAATCATCATAGCCACATAGGGTGCTCTAAAAAGAGTGGAAAACAGCTTACCACAGGTTACAAAACAGCTGGCGGCATATACCGTAAAGAAAATAAGAATGAACAATGCGGACAAAGTCATAATCACTTTCTTATCCTCACGGAAACGATTGGAGAAATAATCCGGAAGGGTGATTGCGTTATTCGCTCTCTCACTGTAGCGACGAAGTCTCTTAGAGACAATCAGCCAGTTTAAATATGTACCTGCAGCAAGGCCGATTGCTGTCCATGCTGCATCTGCAAGACCACACCAATAAGCTACACCGGGCAAGCCCATGAGAAGCCATCCACTCATATCAGATGCTTCCGCACTCATTGCCGTTACCCAGGGACCCAAAGATCTTCCGCCAAGGAAATAATCTTCGGAACTCTGATTGGCACGTTTTGCATAAATAAGTCCTATACCGATAACAACTGCCATATAAAGAACCATGGCAATAAATATCTGAGTTGTTTGTCCGTCCATTGTCGGCACCTCCTAGTTTTAGGTTTACATCAAACCCATTTTGGGGACATTTTATCATAGAATGAGCAATTACGCTACATTTTTCGTTTAGTCCACTCCGAAAGTGTAAGAAAATTTACCAGTTATAACTGAAACACAACGCGAAAGAAGAAATTTTATCAGTTATAACTAATAAAATTTCTTCTTTCGTACCAACTTATGTTGCTTCGCTGCATGGATATTCCTTAAGCAATGTCACATACCGCTCAATTTCCGCCTCAATCTGTATTTTTTGCATCCGCAAAGACGCAATCCGCTCGTTCAATCTCTCTGCGGCAATTTCCATGCAACTACAATAAATAGCCTTTTTAAGCTCCTCTTCCCCCAGTTCAAACAACACCTTTGGAAGCTGTACCATGGTCTCCTTTAGAAAAGTATTGGCATCCAGAAATTTGCCCTTAATACCACTTGCCGGACCCTGTGCCTCTCGGATATCCACCTTGACATACCCCTTGATAAGCCAGTCCTTATTGTAGTCCTGCACACTGTTAATGCTCACAAAATCCGTACCCAAAGAATACTTCCGAATAATCTGAGCCTGCTCCTCTGCAATAAGAGGCACCTGATTTAAGAAAACATAGGCATGGCGCTGAATATCATTAAATTTGTCCCTGTAAAAATCATATGTATTGTCCACTTTCGACCCTCGCTTACTCTTTTGTACAAAGTTATCGTGATAGTACTAATTTTATCGCTATATTTTGGCAGTGTCAATGCAGCTTGCAAACAATAGAACTAAATTTCTCTCACAACATAACATAATATAAAAAATTCTAAGAGGTAATAAATGCGAGAAATTCCATATAATAGAGAGGCTGCTGTGGCCTACGCACGCAAATGGGCGCTGGGTCGCAATCCGGCTTATTATAATTTTGACAAAATTGGAGGTGACTGTACTAATTTTACCTCCCAATGCATATTCGCCGGTGCACAAACCATGAACTACACTCCGGTCACAGGATGGTTTTATCGGTCTTCCTATGACCGCACTGCCTCATGGTCCGGTGTCCAATACCTCTACAATTTTCTTGTAAACAACCAATCTGTGGGCCCCTACGCCCATGTAGTATCTCAAAGTGAAGTAGAACCGGGAGATATTGTTCAGCTGGGAAACGGTTCCGGCAGCTTCTACCACTCCCCCTTTATCACCGCTGTGTATCCCGAAATCCTGGTGGCTGCCCATACGGACAATTCATTGGACAGACCACTTGACTCGTATATTTATGGGGAAGCAAGATTTCTGCATATCGAAGGCGTGCGAAAATGGTAACTTTTTTGTTTTATACATTTTCTTTTTAAAATGAGGGATACTATCTCCTTGAAGGGAGGATGAACGAAATGAAACAAAATTTGATGATATGTATGGTTGTTACTACTTTCCTGCTGGCCGGTTGTGGCGGGCAGAATACTCAAAACACTAAAATTTCCGAAGAGGAAGCACAATCCATCGCTCTGACTCACGCAGGTCTGAATGATGAACAGGTGCACTTTATTACAAGTAATTCTGATATAGATGATGGCAAAAGAATCTATGATATAGAATTCTATTCCAAAAACGGTCAGGAATACGATTACGAAATCGATTCCGTTACCGGCGAAATCGTCGGATATGATTATGATGTGGAGAACTACCGCAAAGCAAACTAGAATAGGAATTTTATAAAAACCTCTATGTCTTATAGGCAAAAAATGGTATAATATAGGCGGGAACATGTACACGCGCATGAGGTACCGCCTATGGAAAAAGATAATTTTTTATTGAATATCTATCTTAAAATCCATAACAAACACCCCATAACCATGGAGGATTTGCGCTATTTGGCAAAATACGACCCGGAATGCTTTGAGAAGACATGTAAAAATGTTGTGTATAATCTGCCGGAGTCCAAACCCATCATGGAGCCCGCTATTACTATGCCCTCCGGCAGTGAACCTCAGCCACAACCTACAGAATCCTTTAATGTTCAAGCTATTTTAGAGAATCTGAAAAGACTTGAAAAAGACGAATATTTCTTCGCCAATGTGGATGCGGACCGGGTGAAAAACCTGCTGGGCAATCTCTATATGGAGCTCTTGTTCCCCCACAACGACAAAGATACCTTTATACACATGATTGAAAAGGGCGAGACCTCGACCTTTGATATAAAAGCTTAAAATCGGGAGGTTCACCAGTGAAGTCCAAAGCTATCATTATCCTGTTGGCCATAGTTCTGGCACTATCTGTTGCAGGCAATGTTTTCCAATACAGCGCCAACCACAGATTAGCGGAAGAAGCTGCCATTTTACAGGCAAACATTGCTTCCCAAGACACCAATATACTCCAACTTACGGAACAGGTCTCTGAATTGCAACTCATCGTGGATAACTATGCCAATCAAAAAGAAACATACTGGTCACTTGCAGTGGATGATTACAAAATTTTCTTACAGGACGGTTCTACGGCAGACACATTGGATTTGATCTGCTATCAAAACGATGAAGAAAAACTCCTGCTGACCTTTGAAAAGGAATATGATTACCAGATCCCGGAGGATATCTCTGCGGAAGCTTTTGAAAACTGTCTGGGACATCAAGGCTTCCGCCTGTATACACGCCGTTCTCTGGGCACATCCTCCCATTACTACGAAGTGGATTATTATGCCATGGAAGAAGAATTGAAGCTACTGGCATACCGCTGGGGCAGCAAGGATGATAATTTTTATGAAGTGGACCTGGATGATGATGGCACTCGCGAACTAATCTGTAATGTCACATGGATGGCAGACGGTGCTCAGGACGTTTTCATCTATCACTTTGACGGTGAAAAGGTACTGAAAGGATGTGGCAGCGATTTGCTGGACGAACCGACAGACATTCATGGTGTAGGCGCCATCGCCGCACGATACCTTCCGGAAGAGAACAAGGTACATATTGATTATTGGCAGGATTCCATTCAGGATTTTCAAGAGAAAGACTATGTGATTGACTTAGATAAACTGAATTTGTCGGATTTCATAAGATAAAGGGAGCTGCTTATGCAACTCCCCTTTGATTAGTCCGCTTTCTTTTGCGGCGCAAAAACCATCTTAAAACCAAATATTGCAGCCATTACAAAAAGAATACTAAAACCTACAGAAAACACAAGGTCGATAACTTCCACCTTTCTACCTATTTCCATAGGATAGTCCGGATTAACTATAATCTTTATTCGATCCCCTATAAAATCCTCTCTATGTTCATCATGATATGCTTTCTTGATGGAAGGATATTTACTCTCATACGCTTCGCCCTCATATTCGTAAGAAACATAAAGCTGCCATTCCGTATGAGAACTACTATGATTGGGACCGCCATCCGATCTTTTCCCTAAGTACTCTGCCCGGATGACCTCTGCCGACAACTGCGTCCAATCAGTTCTTCCAAAAAACTGACACACACTCTCATAAGTTGCAGGCAACTGAACTGCGCAGAAAATTAATGCAAATATTAAAAATGCCACTGGAAAAAGCGAAATTTTCCCTGAGGTTCTTCCATTTCCTAATGTCATAGTTTACTTCTCCTTTAATTATTCCTTCATGCCATATTATATCATCTTTCTGCATATAATAAAGTTTTTTAAATGCATTAAATATTGTGTTTCTGCATATATTACACTATAATTATATGCAGAAACGGAGAACCAACTATAAGCGAGAATCTTCTATTGGTTGGCACGCTATATTAGGAGCTTAATAGCGATGATTCTATAGAAAAAGATTCCGTCCATCAGTTAAATTGACGGAAATCTTTTAATCAAGTCTTTTTAATTCCCTCTCAGCCTTGGCAACACGTTCATTTATTTCATCCCGTGTAGTATCTCTATATCTATCCTTGTCCCCTTCAACAAACATCAGACAGTGCTTATCTTCGGGATTGTCGAGAAATTCAAAATACTTTTCACGCGTATCATACAAATCCTTCATGTGAACCAAAGCATGTTCTTTATTTCCCCGCTTCGCATACTCCACAACCAAGCCCGATAACAAAGACGTTTTCTGATAAATCTGTCTGTGTGGCAAATAATCGCCCCCGGACAGGAAACCATCAATCACTCTTAACATGTACTCATTTAGCGCCACACACTTTTCTGCTACATCGCTTCCACCCTGGGCCTTCGTAATCCTTGCAGCCAACCGTATACATCTTGCTGCAAACCGCGCCTTAAGTGCAAAGCTCCTCTTGATTTTCTCAAGAGCAATATCATACTTGCCGTCCGCATACGCCATCTCCGCTTCCCAATATTCCCGGTCACCATAAATATAGGGCAGATTCTGCATAAGGCCCTCCGCTTTGCCGGTCTCACCACATAAATCATAAGCTCTTGCCGTCAGATAGTATGTCTTACATATATTATCAGGATTGTTTTCATATCGGAAGATGCTGTTGCTGTATCTATCACATTCTTCAAGAAATGCCTTTTCCGTCACATCCAACTTCTCTTGAGCAAACAACTCCACATAACATTCCAGACAATTCAGCGCAATATCAGGAACATCCGGATACTTGTTGAAAAATTGCAAGGACATCTCGTACAAATTCCTTGCTTTTTCAGCATCACTAATCAAACTGATTCCATGATGATAGTTCCTGATGTGATGTAGCTCCCTCTCAAAATCTTCATCCGTATGTCCCAGCAGCTTATCTGTAGAAATCTCTAACACCTTAGCCAAAGGCACAATCTGCGAAATATCCGGCATCCCCGTGTCCGTCTCCCATTTGGAAATGGCCTGTGTCGATACTCCTATCAGCTCCGCCAGCTGCCCCTGTGTAAAACCCTTTTCCTTCCTATACAACTTAATTGTCTGACCTATCGTCATAGCAAATCACCTCACCTCTATATTCGGTACCGTGACTTTATGGTAACAGATTATTTATGCATCGTACACCATTCATTTGATGAGTAAAAATCAACGGAGCGTTGAATTTTTACAGTGTCTTCTACTGATTTCTCGCATTTTCTCTTAATACCGTTAACATTCATCCCATACAATTCATAACAACACTAATCATCACTTCTTTTTCATCTGGTTTGGATTCCGCAATCATAATAGTCAACGCCACCAATGTATGATCATCTATAAGTTTTTTACCATCATCAAAAAGCGCTCCATTCTTATCCAGAAAATATAAAAACATGGTGGCTGCAATTCTTTTATTACCATCAAAAAAACTATGATTCTTTGTCACAAAATAGAGAAGGTTTGCCGCCTTTTCCTCTAGACTTTCATAAATCTCCTGCCCTGCAAAAGACTGATAAATATTGCCGATACTGCCCTTAAAGGAATCGTCCTTCTCCTTGCCAAAAAGTTCGGACTCATCTCCAAACCGCATGGTAGCTATTACTTCTCTGCACTCCTCATATGTAAGCACATATGTTGCTTCGTTTCCCTTTGGCCTCTCCATTCTCTGGTGATCATAAGAATCCAGCAATTCCAACGCAGTACTGTAACGCTCGATAACCGACAAAACCTGTTTACTGTCCAAAGAATTCTCTGTGCGCTTCATAATTCGTATCACCTCACCAAGTTGATTGATACGATTAGTATTCACTGCATAGCCCTGCAAAATGTATTGCTTTAAAACTTTGTTGGCCCATCTGCGAAATTCCACACCACGAATAGACTTTACTCGGTAGCCTACAGAAATAATGACATCCAGGCTATATATCTTTACCGGTTTATCTGAATTTGCAATGTGCAAAAAATGCACATTGCTTTCCTCATCAACCTCTTTTTCCTTAAATACGTTATTAATGTGCTTGGTTACAACCGTTCTGTCTACACAAAACAAATCTTTCATCTGTGCTTGAGTCAGCCATACAGTCTCATTTTCGAGCCTAACCGGTAGCGAAATACTCTTATCTTCCGTTTCAAATAAAACAATCTCACTCTTTTGATTCATTCTCCCGTTTCTCCTTTCGCATATTCTCCATTCCAATCTTGTACGCCATAAGTCGCAATAAATATTCCGGCATCTGACGATTTCCAAGCTCCCAATCCTGTACAGTCCGATATGGAATACCAAAATATTCTGCAAACTCTCTTCGATTCATTCCTGTCTGTTTTCTTAACTCAATTAATTGTTCTCTCATACTATACCCTCGTGCCGTATGCATTGCGTGTGTTTTATCCATCATAACACCGCCCGCTTTATATGGAAAGGACTTTCTGAAAAATTTTTTGCAAACAAAAAAACAGTAATCTTTGCATTATCGCAAAAACTACTGTTTTTACTGCTGGTGGCCGGACTTGAACGCAAGTCAGCTACCCGCAAACTCGCATAGAAAGGAGCTTGTTGGGGCGCTGACTTGGGGTGTGTAAACGGAGTGTAAACACATTTTTATATTTACATATGTATCTTATTATTCCGATACTGAAATTAAGTTTCTCTTCATTGCCATTTCATCATTAAGAACTATAATATCACTCTTCCAAATCTTCGAAAAACTCTCCATTTCTTTCAATAAAGCTTCCCTGATAGGTGGCAGCCATTCTTTGTGATGACCGTGTATTACAAAAACAAATTTAATTTCACTCTGCTTCCAATCCATTTTTTCTAAATTACTTCCAATTTGAGTACTCGTTTCATATCGCCGACATCTTAATGCTTGAAACAACTCAAAAGAATGTATAAACTTTTCTCTTATTTCCGCTATAAATGCGTCAAATCTATCTTTATTTGTACTCTCTCTAGGCGTACTAGATTTTGCTTCTATAAACAACACCTTTGAAATATCTCGAACCAACATAAATTCTACGGTATTTATGCCTTCACCTGCCATTTGATTCAATTCTGATTTCTCAATTTCAAAGACATCCTCTTCGTCATATGGCCCAAAAACCATTTTAGACTCCGTAATTTTTACCATATTACATCACCTTGTCTATCTCTTCTTCATAAAGTTTTAAAAAAGTGTCCATTATATCATTTTTCTTTAACGCTCTAAAATCAGTGTTTTGTTCACAAACCACTGTACCTGCATTGTTGTATAAAGAAAAATACTCTAACTTATCAGATTGTAATCTTTTAACTTCAAAATACTTTGCTAAAAAATAGTCATGTGTAGAAATAAAAATTTGAACACCATTTCTTTGTAACTCTAAAAGCATATCAACAATAGTTGGAATATGCTTTGGATTGATATTTGCCTCTGGCTCATCCCAAAAAAGAACTGCTCCCTTTTCCAATGTTCCGTTTTTTATCAATTGCCATAGCAATGCAATCTTCCTTATTCCTTCTGCCACTAAATTAAATTCTATCTTAGCTTGTGTTCCCGGTTTCAGATAAAACCTATCTTCATTTACGGTTACCTTTCCATCCGTTATACCTTGTAATATCTCTAAATATTTCTTTCTATCATGAGTATCTCTGCCTGCTGATATATCAATTTTTGCAGCCATTACGATATCTACATAAGTATCATCAAACTCAACATTATTACTGCCTACAGCAGCTTCTAAATTCCATGCATTTGACAATATTTCCTTAGCTGGAATAAAAGAGCATGACAAATCTGCTAATTGCTTTTCCCACTTGGACTCATTTGTGACCTTCGCTTCCCATTTTGCAGTTTTCGTTGTAAATTTCATCCCAATATTAGCATCATCCGAATATACCTTTACACTTGCCGTTTCTCCTGCCCTTTTCCGGCTAACCAATCTTCTAATATTTGAACCTTCCGGACGAAATACTTTCACTACCTTTTGAGGAAAGGATACATCTGTTTTTGCCGCTTTACATGCCGCATATAATAATTTCATTACATGAGTCTTTCCCATTCCATTTTCGCCAATAAATACATTTATCCCATCATTAAAAGATAAATTTAAATCTTCAAAAACCGTAATGTTTTTAATTTCAATTTTTTTGAGTGCCATACTCTAATCCCTTCCGATTTTTATTCATGTCACAACCTTCGTCCTACAAGTATATTTTACCATACACAAATAGACTTTTAAACACTATCATTTACATTTCTTTTTTCTTCTCTATCTTTACAGATGTACCATTCGCCGATACAACTATCATATTGGTTCCAATAGTCATTATGTCATATCCAACACCGATAATTGCATTTCCGCCTGCATAAATACAATTTTCTATTAAGGTGTTTGTAGCCATTGCTTTTGCTTCTTCTATTTTCTTACCCATACGATTATCTTTAGTTCCACTCAAATCACTAAGAGATGCACTGAACTCAGATAGGAAACCCGTTCCCAAAACAATACTTCCACTCTTAACTCCACAATAATCTACGATGTCATAACCTTCAAAATTGTTACCGGTGGTAAGCAAAATCTTAACTTTCAACTCGCTATATTGCTTTTGTATTTCATCATGCTTTTTTTGCTCTTCTATACTGCGAGTTAATGCTTGTTGTTCTTTCTGAACATCTTCAAGTTTCTTTTGCTTTATTTCTTCTATGTATGTGATTATTCTCTTTTCACCATCTGCCAAAAATCCACTTTCATTTACAATCCTAACCGCATTAATAAATCTCGTCTCAACTTCTTCTGCGGTACTTACATTTTTGAGTTCTTCTACATAACCGGCAAATTTAAAGTAACAGCTATCACATACCGTGTTATCCAAATGACTTCCTGTAAAAATACCTACCTTTTTTCCACAACATACACAATATTCTGCCATACCGCTTTCTCCTTTAGCCAATAATTTTTATGTCCATATTAAGTTGTATAAATTTTATTAAATTCTTCTTCAAACGGATGCTCAAGTTCTGGTCGTTTCTTCATCAATCTTTTATTTCCAATCTTCATTATGGCTTCCGTTCCTAAAATTTCTTCAATACTATTTAATCTGATCCCAACATACGCACTAATTTCCTCAATCGAAAATCTTGCTTCGAAAAGATTCATTATAAGCATTTTACGCGCATATTCAGGGGTAAAATACTCTCGTCCTTCTACATCCTGCATCTTCTTAATATCATTAAATGCAGTTGCAACTATATCTTTTGATATCGCTTGCCCTCTCTCCCCCTTTTTTATCAATATACTCTTTTTTCTTCCGGTCAGCGCTTTGATTTTTCTCAGATTTTGTTCTAACACTAACGGCATTGGTCTTTTGTTTCCGTTATACCAAATTGTCTTTTTATCCCAATCTACACACTCCCACGACTGCAATAAAAGTTCCTCAACTTGACTTTTGGTAAGGCCATAGTATACCACTAAGCAAAAGATTACTAATCTTACAATTACTTCCGGTTTTGATGATTTAGAAAAATTCCCTATTATTTTTTCAACATTCTCCCGGGTCAAATAATTATCGAACTGTGAATTATGAATAACCATGCTTTCGCCAGTAAAGAAATCTAACGCTTGCGTTCTAATATCCCTAAAATTATTTGTAGTTATAAATCCTCTACGTTCCAACTCCCGGTACATTTCTACGATATGAGAACACTTATTTTTAACTATATCTATGGAAATCTTATCATTACCCTTCTTTTTCGGCTTAATTGTAAGCAGAAAGTTTATAAAGTCACGTTCTCTTACATTTGACAAATATGTATATAAACGCTGATTATTCTTAGGAATACTTACATTGGGCTCCGCAACCGTGCAATAATAATTAAAGAAGCCAAATAGTGTAGACTGATACACATTCCAATCTTGATATTCCTTAAATGCCTTAAACTGTGCTATTGCTTTCATAAACAGTGTTTTTTGCGAATCAAATAAATATTCCTTAGAGAAATATTTAATCGCTTCTCGTTCACTTTCTGACCTTGGTTTTAAGCTGCATACCATTACCACTTTATCTAGTAGTGCATCCCCTCTTCCGCTACTTTTTTCAGATACAATATCTGAATTTATCAAATAATACTTTTTCCCATTTGTCAAAATACCCCATGTAATATGCGATACATCCATGTAATTAACGATTTGCTTTATTTCTTTTTCGGTTATCTCTAAATCTCCACGCTTAGTTTCAACATAGACACCTTCTGTACTACCCTTAATCTGCAAAAATACATCCACTTTTCCTGCATCACACGGTTCTTCATATCGATATTTTATTAACTCTTTCTTATACCCGATATTTTCCAAAAAGGGAATTACAATAGTATTTTTTATTGTTTCCTCGTTCATCGTCTTGTCGTTTTCTAACTCTTTC
>CAYOGM010000035.1:0-20550 GCA_964403595.1 uncultured Acetatifactor sp.
GCTTTTGGATGTGATGCTTCCGGATGAGGACGGTTTGGTGGTTCTGAAAAGGCTTCGCAGTAATCCGGAGACCAAGAATATTCCTGTAATTATGGTGACAGCCAAGACTACTGAGCTTGACAAGGTGAAGGGACTTGACATGGGAGCGGATGATTATGTGACCAAGCCCTTTGGTGTGATGGAATTGATTTCCCGTGTGAAGGCCATGCTTCGCCGCATGGCAGGAGAGGGCAGTCAGGAGAAAATTCTGCGTCAGGGAGAGATTGTTTTGGACAGAGAAAAGCATACTGTCCATGTGGAAGGGGAGCGTTGCGAACTCACTTATAAAGAATATGAGCTTCTAAAGCTTCTCATGGCCAACGCAGGGGCAGTTACAACCCGGGAGATTATATTGGATAAAGTTTGGGGAGTTGATTTTGAGGGAGAATCTCGCACTCTTGATATGCATATCAAAACACTGAGACAGAAATTGAAGAGTCAGGGCAGTTTGATTAAGACCGTGAGAAATGTGGGATATATTTTGAGTACGGGCTGATATAGTCTTGGGGAGACGGATTTTATGAAGAAAAAAATCAATAAAATGCTGGTGCTGATTGCTGCACTGGCAATTTTATTTACAGTAATTTTAATAACTTTTGTATACTATGATTTGTTTCAAAAGCAGATAGTGGAGGATTTACGAGGGTATCATTTTATTGCGAGGAGTTGCGAAACAAAGGAGCAGCTTGAGAAGATGGGACAGCAGATGGTGTTTAGTAATGTGCGAATGACCATTGTGAACAAGGATGGTCAGGTGGTGTATGACAATGAAGCAGATCCTGCTACCATGGAGAATCATGGGGAACGTCCGGAGATTGTGCTTGCTTTTGAAACCGGAGAAGGTCATGAGGTTCGTCGTTCAGAAACCCTTGCCAAAAATACTTTTTACTATGCGTCAAAGCTGGATGATGAAACGGTTATTCGTATGGCGCGCGATGCAGGAAGCGTATATAGTATTTTGCAGAGTGCGTTGCCTAGTCTTATTGGAACTTTGTTGCTTTTGGCAGTTATGAGTATTGTGATTGCTCATGTTCTTACCAAGAGACTGATTTCACCTATTGAAAGGCTTGCTTCTAATCTGGATGAGAGCGAGGATGAGTCAGATTATGAGGAACTTACCCCCTTTGTCATAACCATTAGGCAGCAGCATCAGGATATTATCAAAAGTGCCCGTATGCGTCAAGAGTTTACTGCCAATGTGTCCCACGAATTGAAAACACCGCTGACCTCTATTATGGGCTATGCAGAGCTGATTGAGAGTGGCATGGCGGAAGAGGAGGACGTGACGCGATTTGCTAATGGAATCCGCAATAGCGCAGCCAGACTTTTGACATTGATAAATGATACCATTCGTTTGTCTGAGATGGATGATGGGAATACAGATGTAGTGGTGGAGCGGTTAAATCTATATGAAATGGCTAAGTATTGTGTAGAAATGATGGAAATGAGTGCTGCAAAGCATAAGGTGACCATAAAACTTCAGGGAAAGGAGTGTTATGTGACCGGAGACAGGCAGCAGTTGGAGGAACTTTTATATAATCTTATTGATAATGCCATTCGATATAATAATCCGGGAGGAGAGGTTTGCGTTCATGTGTCCTCTGTGGATGGTGCCTCTGTATTGATTGTGAGGGATACAGGAATTGGTATTCCAAAGGAACATCAGGAGAGAATTTTTGAACGCTTCTATCGTGTGGACAAAAGCAGGTCCAAGTCCACCGGTGGAACCGGGCTTGGACTTGCTATTGTGAAACATATTGTTGCAGGTTTTCAAGCACGTCTGGAATTGAATAGTGAGGTGGGAAAAGGAACAGAGATTATCGTTTCTTTTCCGGAGTAGAAATGTCCTCTGGGGTTTGTCCTCAGAGGATTTTTGTTTTGCAGGGAAAACCAAATCGGTCTGGGACTGAATTTCGTATAGAGTTGTTGTCAATTTTTTGTAAAACTATGAATATAATCTAATAGTAATATAGGAAGTACCAAAAATGGAGCGAAAGGGGTAGACATGGTTCAGAGTATGAATAAAATGCGAAGCAGGCAAGAGGCGGCAGAAGGAGGTGTGCCGGTATTCTTTTTGCTGAAAACCTTGTTGTTTGCATACATATTAACAGCAGGAATGCTTTTGTTGTTGGCGTTTTTCTTATACAAGATGCAGCTTTCAGAGAAACCGGTTTCGATAGCAATTATTGCAATCTATGTGATATCTACGTTGTTTGCCGGATTTATGACAGGTAAGAAAATGGAGAGTAGGAAGTTTTTGTGGGGGCTTCTTATGGGGGCAGGGTATTTTTTCGTGTTGGCTTTGGTGTCTCTGGCAGTTAGGCAGAGTCCGGATGCATTAGGAAATTCTTTTTTTACCACATTGACATTGTGTGCAGGCGGTGGAATGTTGGGGGGAATGCTTAGTTGACAGAAATGAGAAGCTGTGCTATAATAACTTCGAATTTGTTTTTGAACAGTAGTTTTTGAACAATATGTCTATTTAATAAGGAGGCTTTCAGCATGAAGCACATCAAGACTTTGACTACAAGAGATTTAAAGGAATCCATGAAGAAGGGCGGCTGCGGCGAGTGCCAGACTTCTTGCCAGTCTGCTTGTAAGACTTCTTGTACTGTTGGTAATCAGAGCTGCGAGAAGATTAAATAATCGGACATCAATTAAATCGAGACTAGCGGTAAGCAGCGATTTTATTCGCTGCTTTCGTTGCGTAAAAGAGATTTTCGAAAGATGATGAGAGGAATATCATGATACATCAATACAAAAACAATGGCTACAACATTGTAATGGATGTCAACAGTGGCTCCGTTCATGTTGTAGATGATATCGTGTATGAGATGATTCCTTTGGTGGAGCCATTGGTGAATGAAGGAATCAAGGACGCAGATACCATTCGAGCGGCAGTTTTGAATCTGGCGAATCTTTCCTACCCCGAGGAAGAAATCATCGAGGCAGTGGATGAGGTGCTGGAATTAGAACGTATGGGACAGCTTTTTGCACCGGATATCTATGAGAACTATGTATTTGACTTTAAAAACCGACAGACAGTTGTGAAGGCGTTGTGTCTGCATATCGCCCATGATTGTAATCTGGCGTGTAAGTATTGCTTTGCTGAGGAAGGCGAGTACCACGGAAGAAGAGCTCTGATGAGCTTTGAAGTGGGCAAGAAGGCACTGGATTTTCTAGTGGCAAATTCCGGCAGCAGAGTGAATCTGGAGGTGGATTTCTTCGGTGGTGAGCCTCTGATGAACTGGGATGTGGTAAAGCAGCTGGTTGAGTATGGCCGTAGCATTGAGGAGGCCAATAACAAGAAGTTCCGTTTTACGCTGACTACCAATGGAGTGCTTTTGAATGATGACATTCTGGAATTTGCCAACAAAGAGATGGCTAATGTGGTACTCAGTATCGACGGACGTAAAGAAATTCATGATAAGATGCGTCCTTTCCGTGGCGGACAGGGCAGCTATGATATGGTTGTTCCCAAGTTTCAGAAGGTGGCGGAGAGTCGCGAACAGATGAATTATTATGTGAGAGGAACCTTTACTCATAATAATCTGGATTTTGCCGAGGATGTACTTCATTTGGCGGATTTGGGCTTTAAGCAGATTTCTGTGGAGCCTGTAGTGGCGCAGCCTACGGATGATTATGCCATTGCAGAGGCAGATATTCCTGCACTTTTTGAGGAGTACGACAAGCTGGCAGTGGAGATGATTAGGCGCAAGAAAGCGGGAGAGGCATTCAATTTCTTCCACTTTATGATTGACTTAACAGGCGGTCCCTGTGTGGCCAAGCGTCTGTCCGGCTGTGGTTCCGGCACAGAGTATCTTGCGGTAACACCTTGGGGAGATTTATATCCCTGTCATCAGTTTGTAGGCAATGAGAAGTTCCTTATGGGAAATGTGGATACCGGCATCGTCCGTGAGGATATTCGGGATGAGTTTAAGTGCTGTAATGTCTATGCGAAGGACAAGTGTAAGAAGTGTTTTGCAAAATTTTATTGTAGCGGTGGCTGTGCGGCTAACTCCTACAATTTCCATGGTAATATTAATGACGCTTATGATGTGGGATGTGAGTTGCAGAGAAAGCGTGTGGAATGTGCCATTATGCTGAAGGTTGCTGAGGCAGAGATGGAAGAAGAGTAGTTATAATTTAAATAAGAAAGATAAGAATAAATTCAAGAAAGGACAAGAGAGAAAATGAAAAAGAGTAAAGCAATTGTGATTCTGCTTTGTTTCATCCTGGTGCTTGCAGGTGTTTCCTATGTGGACATCTTTGGCGTGGATGAGAATAAGGCAGGAAGTGCGTCTGACATTAAGCTGGGTCTTGACTTGGCAGGCGGTGTCAGCATTACCTATCAGGCAGTAGGAGATGAAAATCCGGATCCTACCGATATGGCTGACACAAAGCAGAAATTACAGAAGCGTGTTGAGACTTACAGTACAGAGGCGATTGTGTATCAGGAAGGAGCTAATCGTCTCAATATCGAGATTCCCGGTGTAAGTGATGCAAATGCTATTTTGCAGGAGCTTGGTAAGCCCGGTGCGTTGTACTTTATAGCGGAGACAGATTCTGAGGGCAATCAGAACTATTCTTATCAGATGGTAACGGATGCTGACGGTAATCTGGTAAACAAGTATGTATTGAACTACAGCTTAGAGGAGCTTGAGGCCAATGGTTCCGTTGTTCTGGTGGGTACTGATGTTAAGGATGCCCGCGCAGTCACTACTCAGGACAGTATGCAGAATTCTGTTTTTGCAGTTGATTTGACTATGACGGAAGAGGGAACTGTAAAGTTCGCCGATGCAACCAGAAATGCTTATGAGAAGGGTGAGACCCTTGCAATTTACTATGACGGTGAGTTTGTCAGTGTACCCAGCGTAAACGGTGTGTTTACAGAGGGTAACGCACAGATTACTCCTATGGAAAGTATCGAGGCTGCTGAAAGTCTTGCTTCCACTATCCGTATTGGTGGTTTGAAGCTTGAGCTTGAAGAAGTTCATTCCAAGGTAGTAGGTGCACAGCTTGGAGAAGAGGCGATTGAGACCAGCTTACAGGCCGGTGCAATTGGTCTGGTAATTGTCATTGTATTTATGGTTGCAGTGTATTTGGTTTCCGGTTTTGCTTCTGCACTGGCATTACTTTTGTATGTTGCATTGATTGTATGGTTGTTGTACGGATTTAATTTGACCTTGACCTTATCCGGTGTGGCAGGTATTATCCTTTCCATCGGTATGGCGGTAGATGCTAATGTAATTGTATTTGCTCGTATTCGTGAGGAGCTTGCACTTGGCAAGGGCGTACAGACCTCAATTAAGATTGGTTTTGAAAAGGCTTTTTCTGCGATTGTGGACGGTAATATCACAACCCTGATTGCAGCAGCTGTATTGTATTTCCTGGCTCCCGGTACCATCAGAGGCTTTGCACAGACGCTGGCACTTGGTATTGTATTGTCAATGTTTACAGCACTGGTAATTACTAAGCTGATTATGAATGCGTTCTATGCTCTGGGGCTTAAAGATTCTAAGTGGTATGGTGTTGCGAAGGAGCGCAAACCCATTGATTTCCTTTCCAAGAAGGGCGTTTTCTTTGGTGTGTCCGCAGCACTGATTGTTGCCGGTTTTGTGGTAATGGGTGTAAATAAGGTTAGTATGGGTGAAGTTTTGAACTACAGCCTGGAGTTTAAGGGCGGTACTGCAACTACTGTTACTTTCAATGAGTATATGACTCTTGATGAGGCTACAGCTAATGTTGTACCTTTGATTGAGGAGGTTACCGGTAGCGCTGTTCAGGTTCAGAATGTGCAGGAGACTAATGAGATAATCTTCAAGACCAACAGTCTTACTGTTGAGCAGAGAGAAGCTTTGAATACAGCGTTGATGGAGAAGTTTGCGGTGGAAGAATCTATGATTACCTCTGAGACCATCAGTTCTACCATCAGTGATGAGATGAAGTCCGATACCATTATTGCAGTGATTGTAGCTATTATTGGTATGCTGATTTACATCAGAATCCGCTTCAAGGATGTTCGTTTCGGTATCAGTAGTATTGTTGCACTGGCTCATGACGTATTGGTAGTGCTTGCATTCTACGCAGTGGCTAAGGTTTCTGTTGGTAATACCTTTATCGCTTGTATGCTTACTATTGTAGGTTATTCTGTAAATGCAACCATCGTTATCTTTGACCGTGTTCGTGAGAATATGGCTGTGATGACCAAGAAGGATGACTTGAAGGATGTGGTAAATGCAAGTATTACCCAGACATTGTCCAGAAGTATTTTTACCTCTTTGACAACCTTCATCATGGTGGCATGCCTGTATGTATTGGGTGTAACCAGTATCCGTGATTTTGCGCTGCCTCTTATGGTAGGTATTGTCTGTGGTGCATATTCTTCTATCTGCATTGCAGGTGCTCTGTGGTATGTATTGAGACAGAAGTTCCCTTCCAAGGTGAATAATTAAGCTTCGGCGCAAGGGAATGTTTAAAAAGATTAAGGAGAGGGCGCCGGTTTATCCGGCGCCTTTTTAGACTATGAAAAAAGAAAAATGGATGGTAGCAGCCAAGAAGGCTGATTTTGACAAGTGGGCTACGCAGTTTGGTATCAGTCCTGTAGTGGCGAGAATATTACGGAATCGTGATTTGACAGAAGAGGATGCGATAGGGAAATTTCTTTATGGCAAACTGGAAGATTGTTATGCTCCATGGCTGATGAAGGATATGGATAAGGCAGTGGATGCCATAAATCAAGCGGTGGAGCAGGGAAAGTATATCCGTGTTATCGGGGATTATGATGTGGACGGCATCTGTTCTGCCTATATTTTGACAAAGGGCTTAGAATTTCTGGGGGCAAAGGTGGATACTGCAATTCCACACCGGATTCATGACGGATATGGGCTGAATGATCACTTAATTGAACTGGCGAAAGAAGACGGTGTGGGCTTGATTGTTACATGTGACAATGGAATTGCAGCGGCTGCACAGATTGAACTTGCAACTTCTCTGGGAATTGACGTGGTGGTGACAGACCATCATGAGGTGCCTTTTGTGCAGGAGGATGGATACAGGCGGGAAATTTTACCCAATGCGCTGGCGGTGGTAGACCCTAAGCGTTCTGATTGTGAATATCCCTTTAAAGGAATTTGTGGTGGTGTGGTAGCGTTTAAAGTAATTCAGGCGTTGTTAGAGAAAAACTCTAAGACATCAGAAGCTTATGAGCTTGTGGAAGAGTTATTGGAGTTTGCTGCCCTGGCTACAGTATGTGATGTGATGGAACTGTTGGACGAGAATCGGATTCTTGTCAAGGAAGGCTTGAAGCGCATGCAAAACAGCCGTAATATGGGGCTGAAAGCTTTAATGGAGGTAAATGGTCTGGAGCCGGCTAAAATCTCAGCATATCATTTAGGTTTTGTCATAGGCCCCTGCCTGAATGCTACGGGCAGACTGGATACAGCAAAGCAGGCGTTGGCACTTTTGCAGAGTACGGAACACGGAGCCGCTATGACAGCTGCGGACGAGCTTGTGAATTTGAATACCAGTCGAAAGAATCTGACCTTGCAAGGTGTGGAGGATGCGGAGGAGTATTTTCGTGTACATGATATGACAGAGGATAAAGTTCTGGTGATTTTTCTCCCGGAGGTTCATGAGAGTCTTGCAGGTATTATTGCCGGACGTATCCGCGAGCGTTACAATAAGCCAACCTTTATTCTTACAAGAGGTGAGGAGGGTGTAAAGGGTTCCGGACGTTCGATAGAAAGTTATCATATGTATGAGGCCATGACGGAGGTGAAAGAACTCTTTACGAAATATGGTGGTCACAAGCTGGCGGCGGGTTTGTCCATGCGGGAAGCGGATGTGGAGCGGTTGCGCCTGGAGTTGAATGCAAAATGCAAGCTGGCAGAGGAGGACTTTGTTCCGGTGGTTCATATTGATGTGCCCATGCCCTTGTCCTACGCCAATCAGCAGCTTGCGGAGGAGTTGGCCTGTCTGGAGCCTTTTGGAGTGGGGAATCCCAAGCCTTTATTTGCCCAGAAAAATTTGTGTTTTGTGTCAGGCAGTAAGATGGGGGCTTCAGGAACCTGTGCCCGTTTTCGAGTGCGTACACCGGAAGGAACCATGGAGCAGATGGTGCTATTCAGAGGCCTTGAAGATTTTGAGACTCTTTTGGACAGCAAATATGGTGAGGGCAGTGCTGCTCGCCTTTATGAAGAAATGTGTGAGTACGAAATGTCTGTGGTGTATCAATTGGGTATTAATACCTATCGTGGCCGAAGGGAAAAACAATTGATTATTCAAAATTTTTGTTGAGTGTAATAAAGAGATTTTTGACAAAAAGAACAAATTTAATATTTAGATTATAGTTTAGACACAATTTGGACACATTTGTGTTGTAATATATGTTTCAGATAGTTGAGTAATCACTATCTCCCCCCTCATAAGAAACGGAAAAGTCCCGGTTCCCCCGGGACTTTTCTGTTTTCTAAATCTGAAAATCATATAGAAGCACTTGATTTATATTATGAATGATGCTATTCTAAAGCCATGCAATTGTCTGAGAATGTATATCTTTTTCTAATGTCAATTCGACAAAAATTCACCTAAATGAAATCTTATAGTTAGGAGGTTGTGATTCGAAATTTGAGGTTAATGTAATTTCAAACATAGAGGTTGATAACTGAATAAAGTGCTTTACACCTATACAAAATCCGCCTATAATATAATTATCCTAACAGAGAGGCGGTGGAAGGAATGGATTATATGAATAATGCAGAAATTATTAAAAACGCTATGGATGATTTTAAAAAGATTCAGAATTATATGTTCGTTGCAAAAGAGGAAAATGCAGTAAAAACATATCATATATTAAAAGAAGAATACCTTACACTGAAAGCGTTATTGACTGTTTTAGGTGTAAATCTGACAGATATAGACAGAATCAAAGAGTAACCTATAAAATCTGGTGTAAAGCTTTTTATTAAGTGGTTAATGTGTGGGGCTGTCTCACTGGCTAATATTTAGCAAGTGAGGCAGTCTCTTTGATTGGGAAAGACTGGGAAGTGTAGCCTATGACAGACCATGGGAATAATGACGGAAGATTATTGAAAAAATGGCGTAAAATATGTATACTGGAATAAGTATGATTATAAGGATTAGTATGTTTGGGAAAGGACAAGGACATGGAGAAGAAAACAATGCTTTTATCCAAACTGTTGGAAGGATTGCACTATGAATGTGTGCAGGGAAGTGTGGAGACTGCAGTAAGTGCGGTGGTTTATGATTCCCGGAAGGTACAGGAGGGCTGTCTGTTTATTTGTATAAAGGGAGCCAATTTTGACGGACATGAATTTGCAAAGGATGTTGTGGCTAAAGGGGCGAAGGTGCTGGTGGTATCAGAGCCTGTGGCAGAACTTGAGGATAAAGATGTAACGATTATTAAGGTGGAGGATACCCGTTATGCCATGGCGTTTATTTCGGCAGCTTGGTTTGGGCATCCGGCAAAGAAATTGAAGACTATCGGCATCACAGGTACAAAGGGTAAGACTACCTCTACTTATCTGGTGAAGTCCATTTTGGAAAATGCAGGATATAAGGTGGGACTTATCGGGACGATTGAGGTGATTATCGGCGAGGAGCATATTCATGCCCGGAATACTACGCCGGAGTCTTATCTTTTGCAGGAGTATTTTGCAAGAATGGTGGAGGAAGGCTTAGATGCCGTGGTGATGGAGGTCTCATCTCAGGCGCTGATGCTTCATCGTTCGCAGGGATTTGTATTTGATTATGGTATTTTTACTAATTTGGAACCGGATCACATCGGACCTAACGAGCATAAAGATTTTGAAGATTATCTGTATTGTAAATCGCTGTTGTTCAAGCAGTGTGTGGTAGGTATCGGTAACAGAGATGATAGTCACTTTGCTAAAGTGATGGAAGGACATACATGTAGTCTGGAGAGCTTTGGCATGACGGAGGGCTGTACCCTTAAGGCGGAGAATTTGCAGCTGGTGAAAAAGCCCGGTGAATTGGGTGTGAAGTTCCATGTTGCTATCGAAGGAGAAGCGGGTTTTGAAGTGGAGGTTCCCACTCCGGGGCGATTTAGTGTGTATAATGCATTGACGGCTATCGCTATTTGTCGCCATTTTAATGTGCAGCCGGAGGATATCAAGAAAGCACTTCTGGCTGCTCATGTAAAGGGGCGCATTGAGATGGTGAAGGTGTCGGATGAGTTTACTCTTTTGATTGATTATGCGCACAATGCCATGGCGCTGGAGAGTCTTCTTGCCACCCTTAAGGAGTACGAACCCGGCAGACTGGTATGTCTGTTTGGCTGTGGCGGTAACCGTGCCAAGTCAAGGCGTTTTGAAATGGGAGAGGTCAGCGGCAGATTGGCGGATTTGACCATCATTACCTCCGACAATCCCCGATTTGAGGAGCCCATGGATATTATTGCAGATATCAGAACTGGTATTGCCAAGACGGATGGGGCGTATGTGGAGATTTGTGACCGCAAGGAGGCTATTAAATATGCCATTGAAAACGGTCAGCCCGGGGATATTGTGGTCCTTGCAGGTAAGGGGCATGAGGACTATCAGGAGATTCAGGGAGTGAAATACCCCATGGATGAAAGAGATTTAATTCGGGATATTTTAGCCGGAGTGTAGAGTTTTTGTTGTGTAAGGCTTAAATCGCAGCAATATTTTGGATTTGAAACAAACTTTGAGACAAGGCAGGGACAATGGTGCAGGAACAGTACGCGGATATCATAGTGGATATTTCTCACGAAAAACTGGATAAGACTTTTCAGTATCGCGTGCCCGAGAGGTTGCAGGAGGTGCTGGAGCCCGGAATGTGTGTGCAGATTCCCTTTGGAAACGGCAACCGTCTGATTAAGGGCTATGTGCTGGAGATTGGGACACAGTGCAAATTTGACCCTGCCCGCACCAAGGATATTGCAGGGCTTGCAGACAAAGATGTAGATGTCACGTACAAAATGATTGCGCTTGCGGCATGGATTCGCAAAAATTACGGCTCTACCATGATACAGGCGTTGAAAACGGTTCTTCCTGCCAAGCAGTCTGTGAAGAAGCTGGAGCACCGCTATGTGGAGGTGCTGATGAATGCCGAGGAGCTTAGCAGTCTTTTGGGTGAAAGTATACGTAAAAAACAGGCGGGCAAAGTGAGACTTTTGACCGCTCTTTTGGAGCAGGAAAATGACCGTAGAGAGAATGCCGATGCTTCCGGGAATGCAGTGATTCCCTATCGTTGGATTACGACTAAGTTAAACATTTCTGCAGCCACTATTAATAGTCTGCAAAAATCAGGAGCTATTCGTACCTTTACGACAGAAAGCTTTCGCAATCCTGTGAATTGTGAGAGTGGAGCCGCCCTTCGTCCGGTGAGACAGTTAAGCGCTGACCAACAACATATTGTGGATTCTGTATTAAAGGATTTGGACTGTGGCAGTCCGAAGACTTATCTGCTTCATGGCATTACAGGAAGCGGTAAGACGGAAGTTTATATGGAGTTGATTGCGGGAGTGATACAAAGAGGTCGTCAGGCCATTGTGCTGATACCGGAAATTGCCTTGACATATCAGACTTTGCTTCGATTTTACAGTCGCTTTGGTGATAGAGTCAGCGTGATTAATTCCACTCTTTCTGCAGGTGAGCGTTATGACCAGTGTGAGCGTGCCAAAAAGGGAGAGATTGATGTGATTATCGGTCCCCGTTCGGCACTTTTTACGCCATTTCCCAACATTGGACTGATTGTTATGGATGAGGAGCATGAGAGCAGTTATAAGAGCGAGAGTACGCCCAAATACCATGCCAGAGAGACTGCCATGGAAGTGGCCGGACTTCATGGGGCAGCAGTGCTTTTGGGGTCGGCTACGCCCTCCATGGAAGCCTTTTATCGGGCGGAAAAAGGACAATATCAATTATTTGCGTTGACGGAACGTTTGACAGGAGGAAGTCTTCCAACTGTTCATACGGTAGATTTGAGAGAAGAGTTACGAAATGGCAACCGCTCTATTTTTAGTGAGAAATTACAGAGACTTTTGGCTGACAGACTGGCGAAGGGGCAACAGAGTATTTTATTTTTGAACCGCAGAGGCTATGCCGGGTTTGTATCCTGTAGAGCCTGTGGCGAGGTCATGAAGTGTCCTCACTGCGATGTGTCTTTGTCGGAGCATGGAAACGGGCGACTGATGTGCCACTATTGTGGCTATTCGGAGCCCAAGCCGAAGGCTTGTCCTAAATGTGGCTCCAAGTATGTGTTGGGCTTTAAGGCAGGAACTCAGCAGATAGAAGAGAAATTAAAAGAATTGTTTCCAAATGTGCGCACCCTTCGTATGGACGGTGACACCACCAAGACCAAGGGAAGCTATGAGGAGATTTTGTCTGCCTTTGCAGAAGGAGAGGCGGATGTGCTGATTGGCACTCAGATGATTGTAAAAGGGCATGACTTCCCTAATGTGACTCTTGTGGGAGTACTGGCGGCAGATTTATCCCTGAGCGCATCGGATTACCGGGCGGGAGAGCGAACCTTTCAGCTTCTGACCCAGGCCGTAGGTCGGGCGGGTAGAGGAGAGCTTCCGGGTGAGGCGGTTATCCAGACCTATCAGCCGGAGCATTATGCGGTGGTACATGCGGCAGCCCAGGATTATGAAGCTTTTTATCAGGAGGAAATTCTATATAGGGAGCTTGGAGGATACCCTCCGGCAGCCAATATGCTGGCGGTACAGATTTTTGCCAAATATGAGCGGGCGGGAGAGCAACTGGCGCAGATGTTGGCAAATCAGGCCAAGGAAGATGCTGTACAGGTGCTGGGGCCTGCCCCTGCCACTATCAGCAAGATTAATGATATTTACCGATTTGTATTTTATATTAAGAGCGGTGATTATGCTAGGCTGATACAGAGCAAGGATAAGCTGGAGAACTGGCTTTCGGAGCGGCAGCTGCCGGATGCTCAGGTGCAGTTTGACTTTAATCCCATGAGTAGTATGTAGGATGCGGATGTTTTCGGAGTCGTGTTCCTAAGGGATGTGAAATGTCAGGTCGGGAGTATCTATAGAGAAAAATTACTGATTTGGAATCCCTTTTTATATCAAATATAAGTTTTTTGGGCTGTTTTAGAGCAAAATAAGTATCTATACAAAATAATTACCTTTTCAGAATCCTTTTTTACACAAAAAAGGATTCTGTTTTCCAGATTTGTTTCTATAGATACTAAAGAAAAAATGTTACAGTAGAATAAAAAAGAAATATAGAAAATATTGACAAATTTTCGGGGGGTAAAATGTTTATTTAGTAATAATTAACAAAAACGCAGGAGGTTACCATGAGAAACAGTAAGAAAATAGTAACAGCAGTTGCTTTGGGATTGAGCTTGCTTTTGGCTGGTTGTGCGCCAACAGAAGGAAATCAAAAGTCTTCTTTCATTGCCAATGAGGAGGAGATTGCGGCAGCAACGGCGAAAATGAGCGATGAATTAGGTGATTTCAATTTTTCCTTGGACGGCGAGGTCTATTCATTACCCATGAAGGCAGGTGTTTTTATGGAGATGGGATGGACTTTCCCGGAAGATCTGCTGAAAAAGATTGACCCTTATCCGGCTATGACAGAGTGGGCAAATTGCGTTATGATTAAGACGGAAGAGGATAAGGAGAAAGAATTGAGTAACATTGTTTTGGTGAATCCTTCGGAGGAAGTGCGTGAGTTGGAAGAGGTGTATATGACGTCTTTGTCGTTCAGTCGAAGTGATAGTCTGAAGTTGATTTTTCCAAAGGGAATTACCTGGGCAAGCTCTATTGAAGATGTAAAGGATGCATATGGAACGCCGGATAGTGAGGGGTCTACCGGAAGTGAAGAGACCTTTATTAACACAAAACTGATATATTCTGTAGAAAATGGTTCTGCGAGCTTCTCTTTTCAGACAGAAGGTGGTAAAACAAAGATGACAGGTGTAGTGATGTCTTATGTTGAGACGGCGGAATATTCTACACCGGGATACTAAAGAGAGGAGAAAAATATGCTGATTTTATTAACACAAGAGACAACGGAAGTGTCACCTGTGGTATTAATTTTGTTTGTAGTAGCTGTGATAGGGTTGACCTTTTTGTCAATGAGAAAAACTTCAGACAGCACAGTAGCGTTGGTAAAGAAGCGGTATGAGGGACAAATTCTTGGAGAGTGCGTTTGTAAGGTTGATGTGTATACGAAATTTCCCTGCTATGCCTTCGTGACGAAAGATGAATTTGTTATTCAAAAGAACCAGAATTGTTTTCTTGCGTTTCCGCTTGCTAATATTGCCTATGTACAAGCCTTTAGAGATATGTCTACCAAACAATGGGCTTTGGCTCTTTGGGATAAAGACAAAAAGCAAAAAGGACTGGATGGAAAAATAATCTGGAGCTCAAAACACAAAGAAGTATAAGGGTACATCATTACTTCCAATGCAGAAAGATTCTGCCGATGAACTTTGCGAGTTTATTGTTAAATATGCATCCCATATTCAAATTCTACAAAAGTAAAGGTGTTAGAAAGAGGTAAAGTGCCGTGGAAAAGAAGCAGAAACAAAAGAAAAGTAATCTATTATTTGATGCGTTTTTGGTGGTACTTATTGTAGGAGCTTTCTTTTATATCAGAGGGGTGGTTAAGCCAACGGTCAGCGTTAATGGAACGAAACTTACCGTTAATATGACGGTACAGGAATTGATAGATGCCGGTTTTGCTGTTGACGATTCTCTTGTAGGAATGGGCGATTTGAATTTGGATAAGCAGCCTAAGATTCCCGGAGAAAGTTATTCTTCTACATTTTATTATCTTTATGTACCGAATCAACACGGATATTATGAATATGCAAATGTTGTATTCCAAGTATTTAATAAGAGTGTTAATGCGGTAGAATTTAAAGACAGTCAGGTTTATGCTTATCGATATGACCCTAGTTTTAAATTAAGTGATTCGTCTGTTTTGATTAATGATATTGACTTTGCCGGTGTCAACAAAGAGGATGCAATTCTTGCCATGGAAGAATTGGGTATCAAGTTTGATAAGGATGAAAAAGAAGAATTTATGAATGGTGACAGCCACATTATTTTTGGTAAATCCGGTGATTTTTCTTATATCATTGAAACGGATTATGATGGTCAAGTTGTAACAAATATTGAAGTAAAACGAAAGGTTTAATAAATTTCTATTGGAAAAAAGGAATACTTGTGGTATTATATGCGTAAGTTATAACTGTATGGGTTACAGTTTTAGCTTGGGATAAACCGATTCGGATTATTTTGGCGGGGAGAATTTCCCGCCATTTTATTATGGTGAAGAAATTGCTTCAAATGTAAAGAACATAAGGAGAATATTGTGTATATTATTGTTGGCAATGATAGGGAAGACAGAGAAGGTCTTAAATTAGAGAGAAAGATACAGGGTCAAAATGATACAACATCCGATAGAACCAATTTATGATAAAAACTCAAGAATCCTTATTTTGGGCAGCTTTCCTTCTGTGAAATCAAGGGAAGAGAGATTCTTCTACGGTCACTCTCAGAACCGTTTCTGGAAGGTGCTGGCAGCAATTTTTCAAACAGAAATGCCAAAATCTATTGAGGAGAAGAAAAATTTCCTGTATAATAATAAGGTTGCAGTATGGGATGTGATATGTTCCTGCGATATCATAGGTTCTTCGGACAGCAGTATCAAAAATGTTGTGCCCAATGATTTGCAGAGAATATTAAAACAGGCAGATATACAGCAGATTTATGTAAACGGCAAGACTGCTAAGCAACTGTATGATAAATATGTATATCCGCAGATTAAGCGGGAATTGGGTCTGGATATCCATTTTCTTTGTTTGAGACCCAAAAGTAAAGGTGCAGAGTGGATTTTGGACTGCATTTGGGTCTGAATGGAGGAAAAATATCTCTGAGACCCGGTTTTTATAAAAATCTTGGGTCTTATAAGATGATTTTCCGATTTGAGACCCAAATTGGATTTAAGTAACGGAATATTTGATAAATTTTCTTGGTTTTTGGGTATGAGGAAGCGAAAAGACTTGCCAAGACCCAAACTGTGTTTATAAAATTTGGTAGGAGCCAATAACGGAAATGCAAATTTGAGCAGGGGCGTAAGTGTCGGACAAACAAGAAACAGGCAAAGTAAGAAAATATCAAGTAAAGAAAATGGTCAAGCAAAAGGAATAATCAAGTTAAGGAGAAAAATCATGGCAATCAGAAACATCAGAGAAATCGGAGATGAGGTATTAAACAAGAAGTGTAAGGAAGTCACAGAGATGACTCCCCGCACAAAGGAATTGATAGAGGATATGTTAGAGACTATGTATGAGTCTAATGGTGTGGGACTTGCGGCGCCTCAGGTTGGTATTTTGAAGCGTATTGTAGTAATTGATGTGACTGGTGAAGACCCATATATTTTGATTAATCCCCGTATTGTGGAGACCAGTGGCGAGCAGACCGGTCAGGAGGGATGCCTTAGCGTGCCCGGTAAGAGCGGTCAGGTGACCAGACCCAATTATGTGAAGGCGGTAGCTTTGGATGTGGATATGAAGCCCTTTGAATTGGAGGGAACAGAACTTTTGGCAAGAGCAATCTGTCATGAGCTGGACCATCTGGACGGTCATCTTTATGTGGAAAAGGTGGAAGGTGAACTGCAGGATGTAGTTTACGATGAGGATGAAGAGTAACACAATTGATTGGACATAATAAGGAGTGATGCAGAATGAAGATTGTTTTCATGGGAACCCCGGATTTTGCTGTGGGAGCATTGGAGGCTTTGATTAAGGCAGGACATGAGATTACAGCAGTAGTGACACAGCCGGATAAGGCAAAGGGAAGAAGCGGCAAGCTTCTTCCGCCTCCTGTAAAGGAGTGCGCTCTTGCGCATAATATTCCGGTAATGCAGCCTGTGCGCATTAAGACACCGGAGGCCATTGCCGAGTTAAAACAATATGAAGCAGACGTGTATATTGTGGCGGCCTTTGGGCAGATTTTATCTCAGGAGATTTTGGATATGCCTAAGTATGGCAGTCTGAATATTCATGCGTCATTGCTTCCTAAATACAGAGGAGCATCCCCCATCCAGCGAGTGATTATTGATGGCGAGGCTGAGACAGGTGTGACCATTATGCAGATGGATGCTGGAATTGATACCGGTGATATGCTTTATAAGAAGAGCATTGCTATTGAAAATACAGACAATTATGAGACCCTACACGATAAGCTTTTGGTGCTGGGTGGTGAGGCAATCGTGGAAGCGCTTGCACTTTTGGAGGAAAGAAAAATAACTCCCAAGAAGCAGGATGACAGATTAAGTTGCCACGCACCTTTGATTGACAAGCAGATGGGCAGACTGGATTTTGCCAAGGATGCAGTGGTTTTGGACCGTCTGATTCGCGGTGTGACACCCTGGCCCAGTGCATTTACAAGCTATCAGGGAAAGCAGTTGAAAATCTGGCGTGCAGAGCCTGTGGATGGTTCAGGCGAGCCCGGAACCATATTGAATGTGGAGAAGGATGCGTTTACGGTAGCTTGTGGAAGTGGCGCTCTTCGTATTTTAGAGGTACAGCTGGAAGGTAAGAAACGAATGAGTACCCATGATTTTCTCTTGGGTGTTAAGGTAAAAACCGGTGAAGTGTTAGGCGTATAATCAGGAGGATAGTAAATGTATAGTGGTTATGGTTACGGATATGGTTATGGATTTTACTTTGATCCGACTTATATATTGATTATTGTTGGTATGGTGCTTAGTATGATGGCTAGTGCATCTGTAAAATCTACTATGGCAAAATATAAAAAGGTCAGATGCTCTACAGGCTTGACCGGAGCCATGGCGGCAGAGCAGATTTTGTACCGTGAAGGCATTACGGATGTGACTATTGAGTGCCTGGAGGATGCGGATGGAGACCACTATGATCCCCGCACCAAGACGGTGCGCCTGTCCCGTGATGTGTATCGTGGTGCAACAGTAACTTCAGTGGCGGTGGCGGCTCATGAGTGTGGACATGCCATTCAGCATGCTAAAAGCTATGCGCCCATGTCTGTTCGTTCGGCAATGGTGCCTGTGGTGAATTTTGCGAGTCATCTGAGTATGCCCTTGATTCTTTTGGGCGTGGTATTGAGTTGGAATCAGGTTTTGATTAATATTGGAATATTTGCTTTTTCGGGGGCGTTGTTGTTTCAGTTGGTAACACTTCCGGTGGAGTTTAATGCATCCTCCAGAGCGCTGGCGAAGATTGGTCAGTATGGTCTGTTGGCAGAGGAGGAAAACAGAGGCTGTAAGAAGGTGCTTCGGGCAGCAGCATTTACCTATGTGGCGGCAGCGGCGGCAACAGTATTGCAGCTTGTGCGTCTGGTTCTTTTATTTGGAGGCGGAAGACGCAGAGACGACTAAGAGAGGTGACTAAAGTGGCAGAGAATACCAGGGAAATTGTGTTGGATACCTTGCTTGCATTGGAGAAGGGCGAGGAATTTTCCCACAGACTGATAAAATCTGTTTTGGATAAATATAATTATCTGGAAGAGAGAGACAAGGCCTTTATTAAGCGGCTGACGGAAGGCTCCATAGAGCGTAGGATAGAGCTTGATTATTATTTGGATGCCTGTTCCAGTGTGCCTGTGCGCAAGATGAAGCCTCTGATTCGATGCTTGATGCGAATGAGTGTATATCAGCTTCTTTATATGGATAATGTGCCGGACAGTGCTGTGTGTAATGAGGCTTGCAAACTGGCCCAGAAACGCAAATTTGGAAGCTTGAAAGGTTTTGTAAATGGCGTGCTTCGAAGCATTGCAAGGCAGAAGGGTAATCTGCCTTTGCCTGACGCCGATAAGGAGCCTTTAAAGTATCTGTCTGTAAAGTATTCCATGCCGCTGTGGCTTGTGGAATTGTGGGCAGAGGCTTATGGCAGGGAGCGCACAAAAGAAATGCTGGAAGGACTTCTGGCCATTCATCCGGTGTCTCTTAGATTCCGCACGGATTTATCTGAGGAGAAGAGAAATGTGTTGATTCAGCAGATTGAGAAGAGTGGAGCTGTACTTACACAAAGCAAGCTTCTTCCTTATCTGTATACCATAGAGAATACAGAGAGTATTTCGGATTTGCCGGGCTTTGCAGAGGGGCAATTTGTAGTGCAGGATGCCAGTTCTGCCATGGCAGTGGAAGCAGCGGATATCAAAGACGGCGATTTTGTGGTAGATATCTGTGCGGCACCCGGTGGAAAGAGCATGCTTGCCGCAGAGAAAGTCGGAAATGAAGGCAAGGTGCTTTCCAGAGATGTCTCGGATAGTAAAGTGGCTTTAATTGAGGAAAATATAACCCGAATGGGCCTTGAGAATATCACGGTAGAAGTGCATGATGCCACGGTGAAGGATGAAGCATTTTTCGAACAGGCGGATGTGGTGCTTGCAGACGTGCCTTGTTCCGGACTTGGTGTTATGGGCAAAAAACGTGATATTAAGTATCATATCTCAGTAGAGAAGATTGGTTCCATCATAGATTTGCAGAAGCAGATTATTGAGAGTAGCTGGAGCTATGTAAAGCAGGGCGGCGTGTTGCTTTACAGTACCTGTACGGTAAACCCAGCAGAAAATGAACAGATGGCTGCATGGATTACAAAAGAATTTCCTTTTGAATTAGAAGAGGAAAGACAGTTTGTGCCGGGAGAGGATGAAACGGACGGTTTTTACTATGCAAAACTTAGAAGAAAATAAAGTGGATATTAAGTCGCTGACCCTGGAGGAGCTTACTACAGAGCTTGGAAAATATGGAGAGAAGGCTTTTCGTGCCAAGCAGATGTATGAGTGGATGCATGTGAAGCTGGTGAGAAATTTTGATGAGATGACCAATTTGTCCAAGGCACTCAGGGAGCAGTGTGCAGAACGTTATACATACACTTCTCTGGAGGTACTTCAAGTGCAGGAGTCAGCTATCGATGGAACAAAGAAGTTTTTGTTTCAATTGGCTGACGGTAATGTGGTGGAGAGTGTGTGGATGCGTTACAAGCATGGCAACTCTGTATGCATCTCTTCTCAAGTGGGATGTCGCATGGGCTGTAAGTTTTGTGCGTCTACACTGGACGGATTGGAGCGAAGTCTTCTTCCATCAGAAATGCTGGATCAGATTTATGCCATTACACGGTTGACCGGGGAACGTGTGTCTAATGTGGTGGTCATGGGTATCGGTGAACCTATGGATAACTATGATAATTTGCTGAAATTTATCCGGATACTTACCGATGCAAACGGCCTGAATATCAGTCAGCGAAATCTGACGGTATCCACTTGTGGTATTGTGCCTCGCATGCGTCAGCTGGCAGAGGAGAAGCTTCAGATTACGCTGGCACTATCACTGCATGCCACAACCGATGAAAAACGTCGCAGGTTGATGCCTATTGCCAACAGATACAGTATTGCGGAGCTTATGGATGCCTGCAAGTACTATTTTGACAATACAGGAAGACGCATAACCTTTGAGTATTCTTTGGTGGGTGGTGTAAATGATACGG
>CAYOGM010000036.1:0-20268 GCA_964403595.1 uncultured Acetatifactor sp.
TGATATACTCTTTTTATTAAGAAAAAGCTAAACTAAATGACATTGATTAAATAATTTGCCATAGTTCCTCCCTACTACTAATTTGTAATATATACCTTTATATCAATATTTAAAGATTGTATAGACAATCCGTACTATTCAAGCCATTGATACCCTCTTAAGAATCCCTAATCAGCCTGCACTAACTCCAAAATACTCATCAAATACGCCTCGTCGATTTCAACATACTCAGGCAGTTCATAAGGAAATGGCGGCGCAATATCATAGGAAACTTCATATGTAGTCAAAACTTTCAACAATTCATAAATCTCTGTTGCCTTGCCATATACTTCATAATGTGTTGTATCTTTATTTACATTTGATACATTATTTATCTCTTTTAACATCAATTCTTTACTTTGCTGTTGCATATTAGCCTCTGAAAATTTCAAATGATAAATTGCATCATCCATTGCCAATTTCCATGTACTTGTAAACATTACCCAATCATTGCAGTGTTCACAAAATATTCCGTGTTGTACATAATCTGGAGGATTGTCGATATCTATCTCTTTCTCGCATGTATAATTACCACACACAGGGCATATATCCGCAACCAAATATCTGGAAAAAGAAAAATCCGGCGTTACAGTATATGACACACATGCACCCGTTAATATATCCATGGTTAAATATGTTTGCAAGAAATCTCCCCGAATAATAAGAGCATCTTGTGTAGAACTTTTCTCTACTATCGCACCGATATTGCGTATCTCCTCAACCACACTTTGACATTTACGATATTCATTCTCATCTCTAAACGAAATATAATATATGGTATCATCAATTTTATTTTCGCCAACGCAAGCTAATGCCAACCGGGTTCCACACTTCTTACACACTTGATCGGTATGCGAAGGAAAATCTTCTTCGCAGCTTTCACATTGTTCCCTCTCAATCAATTCATCCATACATTTGGGACATATATCATAACCGTAATACATTACATAATCTCCCCTTATCGTCTGCTAATAATGTATTTTGGAAAAAAATTCATCACAAAGTTCAAAGAAAAGTTTTAATTTATCACTTGAATTTGAACTAACTTGATTAATATAAAATAAATAGTTATGCTCTTTTTCCAAATTCACATTAAATTTAATTTCCAATTGTTTCCGCGTCCACTCATGAAATTCCTCTTTGAATGCATTCTCTACAATGTCAACTTTTCCAGAAACAGAATTGCTACATGTAAAGCCATTTATAAAATGAAAAATTGGCTCTAACTCCATGCAACCAACATACATTCCTGGTCTTTTCTTCATATTGGATATTAATTCTTCTACATTCACAATCCATTCTCCATGTTCTTATAATATATATTCTTATTAAATTTTGATTTTTAGGTGAGACGTCCTTAAGTGGAGATATAATTAAACAAATCCACACTCCCCCTATCATAACAAGGTTGAAAACCTTCTCCATCATTTCCAATCCATCCACCATACTCTTGTAGCATCATTTTAATATGAGGTAATAGAAATGGAAAGTTATTTGAATGATGAGAAACGCAAAAAATAGATTTTATTCGATTTTCAATCAAAAATTTCTTATCTTCTACTTCCTGAAAATCTTCTAACCTCATACAAAACCAACTTGCCTCAACGCTGTCAGAATACTCAATTTCTAATACATCTGATGTTTTAGACAAAAACGTATTTTTTACATTCATCCTCTTAGCAATTTCATCAACATCCTCTATACTTACATCTTTAGAACTCATATAAAATATATCATCCATAATCATAGCACTCCTAAAAAAGATACTGCCATCTGCCAAAGTCTCATTGATTACATTTTCAGCATCATCATATTCATTTTCCATCACATTTCTCTGACTGTCAATAGTCTGAATATATTTTCCCCTATCGTCCGGATACCTTTTCCTCTGTCATCTCCCCAAACTTCTCCATACACATATTTCTAAACTTCCACATATTACACAAACCAGATAAGGGGCGGCACTCTTACGAGTGCCGCCCCACATACACCAAGTACTATTTAATTACAAATGTCTTTGTCACAGTTCCGGAATAGCTTCCGATACCGGTGATTGTAGCAGTTGCCTTACCCAGCTTGTCATTATCTGTGTAAGATACCACATAATCCTTATTTAGCTTCAGAGTCTGACCATTTACCTTAATGGACAGCTTCGGCTCTACCGCCTGATTCTTATAAACCTGAGCAGGAATAACCTTTATGTCAGATGCCTTGATTCTGGCCGTTGTAATGGTAAAGTTCACCTGCTTGGTTGCCTTATCCTTACCGGAAACAGCACCATTCAGACCCTTTTCCTTGATGATTACATACGGAGCTGTCTTAGCACTCTTGCCTGCAACATTTTTGTTGTTCTTGTAGGTCACGGTATATGCAGTTCCTACTTTCAAATCTACCTGCACACCTGTTGCCTTATCAACAAACTTAACTGCGGGCTTCAACGCTTTGCCGGTGTAAGCTACAGGGTCCACTGTAATGATGAAATCATCCAGTGTTCTGTCTTCCACAGTAAATACATCCTTAAAGATTACAGAACCGCTGTAGTTGCCCATTCCGGTAATCTTAATCTGTGCCTTGTCACCGGATTTTACATTCTTGCTATAGGTAATCTTATAATCGATACCCTCTGTAAGAGTCTTGGTCACACCATTATTTACAGACTTCACAAGCATATCAGGTGTCAGCTTGTTACCTGTGTAATACTGAGTTGTACCATAGATGTCATCCTCTACGATTTCATAGGTAAGATATCCCTTCTTGGCATCAAGAGCAGTTGCTTGCCCTGTAGGCATAGCCTCCATCTTACGTTTCTCGATTTTGAAGGTTGCATCCTTGCTTCCAAAGTACTCACTACCCTCGGAAGGTACAATGCGAATCTTGGCAGTTCCTGCCTTGATATTGGTATTATCCAGATACTCTACCTCATATTTAGAGGGATCTAATATTGCTCCATTAATGGTAACCACAAGGTCGCCGCCCTTTTGTGCGGAAGGTGTCAAAGTAATCTTGTTGCCTGTATAAGTCTGCTTTGCAGTTGTAACCTTTGCTGTGGACAACAGGAACTTTTTATCCTTTACCTGGAAAGTCACATCACTGATAGTATCCTTGTAATTGTCTTTACCGGTGATAACCACCTTATAAGTTCCGGCCTCAGTTACCTTATTGCCTGCTGCTGTCTCCTCGGTTACTGCCTTACCCTCTACATCAGCAATGCGGGTAATTGTATAAGTATACTGTTTTGCAGCAATAACCTTCTTGCCATCCTTAACCACAACCTTAGGAGTCAATGCTTTTCCTGTGTATGCAAGACTTGCCACAGTAGCTGTGATATCACCGTCCTTTAAGGATTTTGCTGTAATGTTAAAGTACAGGTTTGCAGAAGTTCCGGTATAATTGCCCTTACCCTTAACAACTAGATAAGTGTTACCGGTTCCATTCTCGTCAAGCTTGCTTACATTCTTGTTATTCTTGTAGGTCACTGTATAATCTTTACCCTTTTGAAGCACTACATTACCCTGTTTTACAGTAATTACAGGAGTCACTGCCTTACCGGTATATGTACTTCCCGAAGGTTTGCTGATGGTCAATTCACTTACAGGACACTTGGCAATCTTAAACTTCTCTGTTACAGAGCCCTTCACTACATTGCTGTCATACTTCGCGATAACAATCACCTGTGCATTGCTACCCAGCTTCTTGTTATTCTGGTAATACACATTATATTCCTTGGAATCAAGTGTGGTTGTAACTTCCTTGCCATCCACGGTTTCTGTACGCTGCAAGGATACAGAAGGTGTTACATATTTGCCTGTATAATAATAAGTCTTCGTATCCTTATCATTATAGTCATTAAATACCAGTTCATAGTCTGTCAAATCTACACGGCTTTCCGGGACAATCGTAAACTCAATCTCTCTTGTGCCTTCAAACTTGCCCTTACCGGTGAGAATAATCTTGGCAGTGGTCTGCTGGTCCTTCACGCCTACATTATCCTGATATTCTACGGTATAATCAGTACCTGCTTTTAAGTTATATCCATAATACTTAACAGTAAATACCGGCTTAATTGCTGCACCTGTATACCACTGTGTACCAATTGCAGATACGGTTACCAGCTTATCTGTCAACTGAATCTTTACATTTTCCTGGAAAATACTTGCAAAAGTAGCACTTACTGTCACCTTATCATTAGGCATTATAAAGGTTGCATTTGAAACAGCTTCTGTATTATCCGTATAGGTCAGTGTAGCGGTCTTGGTCTCTGCATTCCATGAGTAAGTTGCATTCGCACTACCATTTAATACAAAGCTTTCTGTCAATGCATCCCCTGATACTACAATTGAAGTCAAGGTATATCCACTCATCGGCATTGCAGCAATTCTTACGATTTCACCGCTCATTGCCTCCAGATTACTTATTGTTACAATACCGTTTTCTACGGCACCTACCTCTACATCATATGCGCCATACAGGTAAGCGTCATCGATACTTCCCCAAGCGCCTGCCTTGGTGGTATTTACTTCCATGCCCACCACAACAGTATCGCCGCTCTCTACAACGATTCCACTGATTTCAGGGTTATTCCAATTAAGCCATCCGCTCAAACCGGCCTCAGCCTTATAGCTTGCGCTGAGTACTTTTCCTGCCTCTGTTGTCTTATACACATTTACATATGCATACTGAATATCCTCAGAGCCTGCAGAACCACCCTGGATATAGCTGCCGTAGGTATAAGTACCGGGAGCAAGCTCAGTCAGGGTCTGCTCTACTCTGAACTTCATATAATCAGAGCGGTAGAAATTCAAACCATATGCGCCGCTTCTGGGATTCTCAGTGGTAGGCTTCACAGTATAGCCTGTACTCTTGTCATCTCCCTCGTATGCCGCATCATAGGTAATTACCCATCCTGTGGTATCATTCTCAAATCCGGGATTGGTCAAAACATTTCCGGTAGGAGTAACCTTCAAGGTTAAAATCACACTATACTTCTCTGTTACTGTTTTGTCTCCGGAAATATAGCTGCATGCTACTGTTCCGTTCAAAACAAACTGTCCAAGGCTATCCGTGCTGATGAGTTCTTTTTCATCCTCATCCCATACTACCGTGTATTCCTTTACGGAATTGTCATTGAAAGTAGCCTTTACAACGGACAATTCATCCCAAGGAATCTCAGCACCAAGATTTACACTCTTACTTAACTTGGTCTCCACCTCAGAAATCTTCAAATCTGCCTTGGCACCGGTACGCATCAGCGCATATGCCTGTACTGTAGGAAGTGCTGTTCCGTCAAAATCAAACCATGCCTGATTGTCAATGGCACTACCGCCATACCACAAACCTGCGTCAGAAGGGTCATACTCAGTGGAATAACTGGATGCCCAACCGGAACCATACTGTTCCCACAACTCCTGATTTTTCTTATACTCTGTCTCATTCAAGGAACCGTCTGCATTGTATGCATAATACTTGGAAATCCATGCAGGCTCCCAGTAGAACACACCGATTCCGTTCTCACCAACAGTATTCACTGCATTGACAACGTCACGCATCTCATTTGCCTGACCCTGTACAGAAATTGCATACTGCAAATCCTGTCCCTCAGTCTTGGGTGCCGTATTGCCATGACCGTCACCATCTTCCCAAGAAGTGGTCCATGAAGTCTCAGCAACCATTACCTTCTTGTTATAAGTACTTGCTACATTTGACAGAGAAGATGTCAACTGCGCTGTAGTGCCATGCCAGAAGGGATAATAGGAGCTTGCAAATACATCATAATCAACTCCGTTATCAGACAGATTCTTTGCAATTGCATCAAATCCATCCTGAGGATCTGTGAAATGAACTGCTACAAGACAGTTCTTATCAAAGGCTCTTACAGCCTGGCTGCCTGCGTTAAAGATTTCAGCCATTCCGGCCCATGTGGTCTCACCACAAATCGCATTGTTGGTCTCATTACCAACCTGAACCATGCCCACATCCACACCTGCAGCCTTCAAAGTGTTCAGACTGTCTAAGGTGTAATCGTAAACAGCAGCCTTTTTCTGCTCCAAGGTATAGCCTTCCCAAGCCTTGGGAACATCCTGCTTGGAAGGGTCTGCCCAAAAGTCTGAATAATGGAAATCAATCAATACTCGCATACCTGCGTTGGTTGCCAGCTTACCAAGCTCAACTGCCTTTTCAAGGTCATTGTTACCACCGCCGTAGCCGTTTCCATTGCCATTATAAGGGTCATTCCATACACGGATACGCACCCAGTTGGTGCCACCCTTATACAGCATATCAAAGAATTCCTGATCAGAAAGTGCATTGCCATCCTGATCCTTATATACTACACCACTATCCCTGATAGAGATATAAGAGGATAAATCTGCACCGGTAATAAAGCTGTCAGAAAGTGCAATCTTACTTACAAAAATCTCCGCATCCACAGCACCGGCCTCAGTCAGTGCTTCCGTCGCAGTCTTTAATTTGTCATATGCAGCCGCAAGTGCTTCTCCGGTTGCTTCCGCATTGGCAAGCAATTTACCCGCCTCTGTTCTTGCAGTCACAAAAGCATTCCAGCTCTCTGCATACTGGCCTTCTGTTTCGTATCCCTCTTCGGTATATCCAACCACCTTGTCATAGTATGCCTGCAGCATGCTTCTAATAGTTCCTGCTGCTTCCAAAGAGGTATAAACCATGCCATCCTTGATATAGATTGCACTGTTTTCTGTATTGACAAATGCGGACCAGATGGACTGATTGGACCAGCTCTTAGAGCACTCAATCAAAGTGGTAGGAGCAGTCTCAGCATCCACTACCTGCAAAATGGAGAAGCCCTGATCCTCATCTGCATATGCAGGATAGAACTCAAGTGTAATGCTATGCCAGCCATACTCCTCTGTCTCTGCAAATACTGCTCTTTCTCCCCATCCGGTTGTCGCCGTGGTTGCACCGGATTTTACGGAATAGGACTGTGCACCGGTCCAAGGACCAAATGCCAATGTAACATCCTCAAGACTCCAATAATAAATTGTCTTATCCGTTGCCAGACCAACCAATGCCTTCATAGCACCGGACAAAGTGTTGTATGCCGCCGTAATCTCATCAGCTGTATTGCTCTCTGTAATTGCCTTTGCCGCAGTGAGAGCTGTCGCAAAGGTCGCCCAACTTTCTGTTGTATAATTTGCCTCAACAAGCGCCTCTGCCTCTGCAATTAATGCCGTCAGCTCTGCAAAGGTTCTCTGCATGGTATCAGGATTCTCGGTTGTCACTGCGCCATCTTTAATCCACAGTTCAGAAATGGTTGTATCGATAAAGAGTGTCCACAGATCCGTATTGTTCCATGTCTTATCACATGCAAAAGCCTCTGTGGTAGTGTCACCGGACACCTCCAGAATCGTAAATCCGGTATCCTCTGATGCATAAGCTGATTTTACCTTTAATTCCAGACTATACCATCCGGTTAACTCTGTTGCAGTAAATCCGGGCTTTGCACCCCATCCGGTAGTTACGGTAGCCGCATCACTGGAAATCACATTGGCACCGTCCCAGATACCCAGACCAATAGTAACATCTTCGGTTGCGCAGTAGTAGTAAATTGTCTTGGTTACAGCAACTTCCACCAATGCATTCATTGCGGACTTCAATGCGGTGTAAGCTTCCTCAATTACTGCATCGGTACTCTCTTCTGTAACTGCCTTGGCAGCGGTGAGAGCCGTTGTGAGTCCGCTCCAGCTCTCTGCTGTATAATCAGCTTCAACAAGCGCTTCTGCCTTTTCAATCAATGCTGTCAAATCCGCAAAAGTCTTAGGTGTTGTATCCGGATTAGAGGTTGTCACCTCACCATCTTTAATCCATAACTCCGTAATCGTTGTGTCTATTACCTGTGTCCAAATATCTGTATTGGAATAAGTGGCATCACACGAAAATGCCTCTGTAGTAGTCTCGCCGGACACCTCCAAAATAGAAAAGCCTGTAGCCTCTGTCAGATAAGCAGGCTTCACTTTCAAGACAAGACTATACCAACCGGTAGTTTCTGTTGCGGCAAAGCCGGGCTTTGCACCCCATCCGGTGGTCACGGTAGCCGCATCACTGGAAATCACATTGGCACCGTCCCAGATACCCAGGCCAATGGTAACATCTTCTGTCTCGCAATAGTAATAAAGAGTCTTCTCTACAGTCACTTCAACCAGGCTTGTCATGGCACTGTTTAATGCAGTGTAGGCAGTCTGAATGGCTTCATCTGAGCTTTCCTCAGTCAGCAGTTTGGCTGCACTCAACGCCGCCACCAAATCAGCCCAGCTCGTTTCTGTATAATTTGCTTCTGTTAAAGCTTCTGCCTCTGCAATCAAGGTCGTCAAATCAGCATATGTTTTTTGTGCTGCATCGGGATTTTCTGAATAGAATGAACCCTCTTTGTAATAATTTTCACCTTCAAGGAAGTGATTATAAGACTTCGCCCATTCGCCGTCCTCACTGGTTTCAATGTTACTGAACTTCATTACCCAGCCACTTGCATTGGACATATCACCATACAAATCAAATGCTCCAACAGGCACCTTCGTGGTAATGGTCCACCAGTTGTTGCCTTCAGAGGTCAAAAGATATGCAGGATTATCCCATACCGTGCCATCTGCAGTCAAACCTTCGATTTCCGCAGAAGTAACAATACAGGGTTCCGTGCCTGTGGTATAGAAATGCATTTCCATCTCGTCAGTATATGTAACAACCGGATTACTGCCTGACACATCGCCACCTGACACGTTCCCATCTGTCACATCGCCTTCATCCGTTGTACCGCCATCCGTTGTACCCTTATCCTCTTCTTCGGTACCCTCGGCCTCGCTGATGCTTGCATAGAAAGTACCATCCTTGTAATAGAACTCGTCTGCGTCAAACGCAGTTCTAAAGTCAGTATCTGAGCCTGCATACGCATCAACGGTCAATACCCATGTCGGCTCACCTGAAAGCTCGCTACTATCTCCAATAATACTTGTCGGAACTGTGTAAATTTCAAATTTACCCCATGTCTGTGAATTATCATACAAAAACGGCACAGAATACCAATTTTCATGCTCAGCATCCTCTGTCATTTTGTAATAATTTCCCCATGTGCTATAAGTGTAATCCGGTGTGTCCGCAACCGCCGAATAAACGCCTCCCGACAAAGCAACCGTTGGCACATCTTCTCCCTCGTAGTAATAGTAAAATGTCTTCTCCGCAGATTCCGCCTGCACCTGCATCTCGGGCAGTGTAATACCGGACAGTATCACCGCCAGAGCAAGCAGCAGACTTCCCACTCTTCTAAGCATTTCACGTGTACGCTTTGAAAGCCTTCTCATTGTTTTTCCTCCTTTTTTTATATGTTGTGCAACCATCGCGCAACCGCTTGCGCATCTCTTAACTTTATCTTATCATTCTGAAAACTTTTTCTCAAGGACTTTCTTGTCGTACATTTTAACAATCTTTCACACAACATTTTATCTATTTGTACCAAAAAGAGAGGCCAGATTCACTAAAATCTGTACCTCTCTCACAAAATTAGTATTTTACATTATCTTATTCAGCGTTATTCTTTCTCGCTACCTTGCCTTGCTCGGTCTATACAAAATTTTTGAGATTTTAGAATCCCTTTTTGGCTTCTTTTTATGAAATATCATGTCCTTTTCCCGATTTTAAGTATCTATAGCAAAAAATTCGCTAGATGGAATCCATTTTGGGAAAAAAATGGATTCTAATTACTAATTTTTTCTGTATAGATACCTCCGGATACAAAAAAGGTTGCATCTTAACTCATATTATGTTTTAATACTTCTAAATAATTTATGGAAAGGAGTTTTCAAATGATTTATGAACGCATTAAGTCCGAATACGACTCCATATGCAATCGCATTTGTTGTATTCAAAAAGAACTACAGACATTGCCTCCCGGCAAACTTATTTGTTGTCATCAGCCCAACACCTCAAAATGGTATCTGAGTGACGGTCATCAAAAAACCTACCTCCCCAAATCCCAACGTCCCCTAGCTGAGCAACTTGCCAAAAAGAAATACCTATCTCTATTACTGGAAGACTTAGAAAGTGAAAAAACAGCTCTCTCCTTTTATCTTCGCCACCATTCCCCCACCGACAAATCCGAAAAGCTTCTCTCAATACCCTCCGAATATCAAAACTTACTTGCCCCCTATTTCACTCCTTTGTCCCATGAGTTAGCCGAATGGATGAATTTCTCATATGAACCAAACCCTAATCACCCTGAAAACCTGATTTATAAAGGTGTCGCAAACACCTATCTGCGTTCCAAATCCGAAGTGTTAATCGATATGCTTCTTCGTACTCACAACATTCCCTTTCGCTATGAATGCGCACTTCCACTGGGCATTTCTCTCATTTACCCCGACTTTACCATTCGGCACCCCCACACAGGTAACTTCTATTATTGGGAGCATTTTGGTATGATGGACAATCCTACCTATATCGAAAAAACAATTTCCAAACTAAATCTCTACGCAACACACGGCATTACTCCGGGCATCCAACTTATTACCACCTATGAAACCAAGAATAATCCCTTAAATCCTGAAATAGTGGAAAAATATATCGAGTACCACTTTTCTTAACATCCAATCATTTCAAAATTCCTATTTTGGGGGCTGTCGCACTGTATTTCTCAAGCGCTGATTATTGTTTTTGAGTCTTGCTCGGTCTATACGAATTTTTTTTGCTTTGGGAATCCCTTTTTGGCTTCTTTTTATGGATTTCCCTGCTATTTTCCCTATAATAAGTATCTATGAAGAAAAAATAACGAAATGGAATCCTTTTATCATAAAAAACAGATTCTGAAAACAAATTTTTTCTCCATAGATACTTTCGTATGAATTTTTTTCCATAGATACTTTCGCTCTTTCATAGAAGTTATGAAAAAAAGCAGAACCACCGGCAAAAAGGTCCTTGGCGACCCTAATAACGAAGAATAAACATTGCATTAATTTCAGACAAGTACATCCCCAAAAACAAAGCCACAAGAGACACTATACTCTCGTGGCTCATCCGTCACCACCACATCCACAAAATACCGCTACTAAGGTCACTACAACAATGCAACTTCCATACCAATTGTTCCTTTTATTTCAATATCTGAATCCCACACAACGGAATACAATCTGCTTCCGTACTTCACCGTCTTCATTTCATCCAGCGCCGATGACAACGGGTTATTCTCAAATCCGCCCCACAACAAAAGCGCAAAACCACTTTCAGCCGCTACACTGCGTAAGAACTCACGACAAAGCTTTTTGTCATTTCCCTTCACATACAAATAAGAAACCACTCCATGATTAATGATACTATTTGTTTTGGGGAGCTTAGGATATCCCAATAACTGTGTGGGAAACCGGGAAACAACCTTCAAAACACCGCCATATGAGCACATTTTATATTGTTTTTGCTTCTGTTGATTGCCCACAAAACAACAGGCAATTATTTCCCCGTCCTTGCGCACACTATAGAAAGTCTTTTCTCCAAACCCCTTATAATTATAATTACAAGGGACAATACTTTGCTTTGCAAAATGATTTTTAAACAGTTCGTCAAAACCTTCTAAATTATCCTTTTCTACATGGATTACTTTGCGTCCTCCATGAAAGCAATAGGTTGTATAATGGCCCAAATACTGATACTTTGGCATATTCCTATGCTTTTTTTCAAACATTCTGATTGCATCCCGGTTGCTGTCCAACACCGTCGTATATATGTATTTGCAATCCTGAATGCTTTCACGGAGCATATCATATGCTTTGGTTATCAGGAAAAAACGTTTCCGATATTCCGGATGAATCTTTAACCCTGTAAGATAGGCACATTTTTCTTCTTGACCATTGATAAATTCTCTTCGTATAACCGCTCCGCCTAATGCAATTATCCTTTTATTCGTATTATCAACAGCCAGCACAATTTTTGCAGTATCGCCATCTTCGACAAATGACTCATAAGGAGTAGGATTTCGCAAAAACTTCACATCAAGATTTCCCCGAAAGCTTTCACTTTCAAAAATTTCCCGTATCCCATCATTATCAGACGAATCTGCAAATCTTAATGTATATTTATCATTTTGGAAGTTCATCAAGATTTTCTCCTATTGGAACATTCATTTTCTGGTCAATTTCTTCCCCTAATCTAAGGTTCATTGCCCAAAACAAGCTCCACATCAACGGACTGGTTCTACCCAGAGAAGCAAATCCTCTGCTCAAAACAGTTGGTAGTGACGAAAATTCTTTTCTGGCATCTCTACACAGCCTGCTCAGTTTCTCCGCCGTAAGCAATTTAGGCTCAAACGCCACCTCACCATAATTATAACCATCCGCCAGCCACCATTTATCATAAAGCAGTCGCTGCTCACTCTTTAAGCGGTCATATAATGCAGTGTTGGGAAAGGGCAATAAATGATTAAATGCTGCTGTATAAAAGTTATGCTTCTTGGCAAACTCCACCGCATCATTGATGGTTCTCTCATCATCATTGTCGTAGCCAAACACAAACGTTGCATAGATTCCGATACCCGCATCATGAATACGTTTAACCAGTTCATCCCGCTCCCCCAGCGCATAGTTGAAGGATTTATTCATTTGCTCCAGATTTGCTTTGTTTAGGCTTTCAAATCCAATTAGAATAATCTCGCAACCACTCTCTTTCATTGCCTTGAGAAGCTTTTCATCCTTGGCCATGGAAAGGGTTCCCTGACCCGCCCATTTCGTCTTTAAAGGCGTAATTTCTTCAAACAACTTCATGGCATTTCTTTTATCTGCCACCAGATTATCATCCACCATAAATGTATACTTATGCTTAGCATTTTTGATATCATCAATGATAAGACTATGTTCTCTTGCATAGTATTTACTGCAATAGAACTTGGAAATGGAACAAAAATCACAACTGTGACAACATCCTCTTCCGGTTTCAATCAAATTTACCGGCAGATACTTTTTCCCATCGAAAATGCTCTTATCCGGGCGAATATCATATTCTGCTATTTCGCCGTAATAAAACTTCTGTAAATTCCCCTGTCGCAAATCCTGCAACATTTTTGTCCAGACAGTTTCAGCGTTCGCCACCAGAACGCTATCACAGTATAAAGCAACCTCTTCCGGACAAAGTGTAGCATGATAGCCTCCCATGACAACAGGTATTCCCCGTTCTCTGAATTTCCCGGCTATCTTATAGCTTCGCTTGGCGGTATAAGTCTCTACGGAAATACACACCAAATCCGTTTGCGTCTCATAATTAATTAACTCCAATCGATCATCATACAACTCGGTCTCGATATCCGAAGGCGTCATAGCCTTTAACACCGCAATGGTCAAAGGCTCCATTTTCCATGTCCCGATATACTTTTGTCCCGGTTTCTTTCCGATTGCCGGTAAAATAAATGTAATTTTCATATTATATCCCTTTATAAGACCGGAATGTCCGAATTATCGCACATTACCTCTCGTGTAAACTTATTCCACTCTTTTGCATATTTTTTATATCCCATATTTATGGGAATTGACAACCATGGACTGTTTGTAAAAGGCGCTAATCTTTTCATGATATTGGAAGTGGTATAGGTAGCTCTCCATGCACGGTCTGTGCCTTCCTCTAACTGCTCCTTGGTCATAAGCTTAGGCTGAAAAACGCAGTGTTGCACATCATACATCGCCCAATTTCGCTCTATAATACGCCCTTCCTTCTCCAACTGCGCATAATATTGTGTCTGCGGAAAGGGTGTCAATATAGAGTATCTGGGCAAATCAATTTTAGCCTTGATAATCATCTCTACTGTTCGGTCAAAAACGCTCTCATCTTCTTCGTCTCCGCCAAATGCAAAGCATCCCTGTACCAGGATTCCGTTATCGTGAAGTCTTTCCATGAGCGACACATAATTATCTACCCTGTTTACACCCTTGTGAATATATTTTTGCGATTCCTGTGTAATCGATTCGAATCCGATTAACAATCCCTTGCATCCACTTTTACGAAAAACAGTAATCAATTCATCATCAATTCCCACTGACGAGGTAACCAGTCCCAACCAGAATATTTTTAGCGGAATTAATGCCGTAAAAAGCTCAAGCGCATATTTTCTGTCCGTAATCAGATTCACATCAGGAAACAACACATGATTCGTGTGAAGTGCTTCTATCTCTGCCACAACCTCCCTAACCGGACGCTTGTGAACCGGTTTGCCGAACGCAGCAGGATATGCGCAGAAGCTACAGGTATGACAACAACCACGGATGGCTTCTACGGTTTTCGTTGTAATATACTTTTTGGAATTCAACAATTCTCTTCGGGGAATCGGCTTCCCTACGATTGTATAATCGCTGTTCTGGTGATAAAACTTCTGATACTCCCCTTTCACATAATCATAAATGAACCGGGGAAATGTCTGCTCCGAAAAGCCGGTAAAAACTACATCTGCATGCTGTGCCGCCTCATTGGGAAGCATGGACGGATGAACCCCTCCCATAAATACAACTTTACCTTTTTTGCGAAAATAATCTGCATATGCATAGCATCTTGGTGCAGTTCCCGTAATACATGTAATCCCGATTAATTCAGCATCAATATCCAGTGGTATCTTGCCTGCTGTCTCATCATAAATCACAACCTCCGATTCCACATCCTCCGGAATCAATGCCGCCAATGTAGTCAAGGTCAACGGTGCATAATGTAATGATTTACCGAAATTACCGGAATAGCGATGCATTGCACCTGCCGGTGCCAGTAATGCTATTTTTAACATATCAGTCATTATCCTTTCTCTTTTGAAACCAATCTTCCCATTGTGTTTTCTTTGTCAGGTATGCAGGTTTAATATCGCCTATACGCATACCATCTGCAACCAGCCTCTGAATATATACCTTTTGTGGTTCCCCTGATACAATAACCACCTGTGCTTTCTCCAACTGTCCTAACTGCCTGCAATAATTATAATGGTAGCTCTCTCTCAGTGCCTTGTCCAGCACATCATCCGTAATCCCGGCAGCGGTAGTATACAGACAATACTGCTTCTGCTTTGGTGCCAAAAGACAAAACTCTTGGGAAATGTTTAAATCATGACATACCTTCCGCACAAACTCTTCGGTAAGCTTTTCTCCAAATAAATCTGAAGTAATACCCGCGCGTCTCAAAAACCGAATAACGGGTGGCTGATCCGGATATGCCTTTCGTACTTCTACGATATCTCCAATACAATAACGATAAAAACCGCCTCCGGTAGTTACAATTATCTCATATTCTCCGGGCTGCAATTCATTTGCCGTGACAATCCTGCCATCCGCCAAGCTACGGAACTCAAAAAAATGAGACCTTACGCTCAAACGACTTCCCTCTTCTCCCATCAACGGAAAAGAAATAAAACACTCTGTGGCCAGCAAACCTTTGGGCTGAATATATACTGTCGGAAATCTTGTCTCTAAATCTGCCAAATAATCCTTGGCACTTCCGTCTGCCCAGCAACTGATTATTTTTAATTCGGGAAATACCTTATCAAAACGATTCTCACTTACCGCTGTCTTGATGGTCTCTGCCCGTTCCTCTTCTAACACTTCGGTAACTATTTCAATATTGTCGCATATATAATCACATAATATGGATAAAAAAGTAGGATTCCAGACGGATATCAAGGTCAATTCCCCACATTGAAGCAACTGCCTGCTGGTCCTCAAATAGAAATCATGCATATCTTTTGAAAATTTCACCTTAGAGTCCACGGCAAAAATCTGACGCATGATAAACTGTTCAACGAACCCAAAATATTCTGCGTCTTCCTCAAACCCCAGCGGAATTCCCGCTTTTGTATAAGTTTTCTCTGCCGTTACAGGCGTGATTGACCAATAACTTTTCCCCTCTGTTACACCCAACGTACTTGTATATAAATTATACAACCATGGTTTTATTCCCCTTTGAAACTCTTTCTTCAGTGTATTTGTATAGGGAATTCGCTTTTTACCACCCGATGAACCGCTTGTCAGTTCAAACAAAAGAATGCCCTCCTTGGTAAGAACATTTTTTTGTCCGTCCGCAATGGCATCAATATACGGCTCATAATCCTCATAAACCGTCAATGGGACTTTCTCAGCAAACTCTTCATATGTTCTGATATTCTTAAAATCATATTTTTTTCCGTATTGCGTATCAGCATTCTTTTGCAACAGTTGCATCAAATATTGGTTTTGAAGCTTCTGAATATCCTGTTTAGCCATAAATCTGCGGTACTCTCCACGATATAGAATGCAACAAATTCCATTTAAAATCCTACACTTCAGACTCATCAAACAAAAACTCCCGTACATTCTTTTTCAGAATATTCTTGTCAATTTTAGCAAGACAGGCAATATCATTTCCCGATTTATAGTTCGGATTCTTTTCGCAGAAAAACGCAATGTCTTTGTTGCGCAATTCTCTTTCCCCGATATCTGCCACTCCTTTTTTCAGCTTATCCTTTGTTGTTTTATACTCTACGACACCTGTTTCGGCATTATATTCATCAGCATATAAATATGTTGCATAGGCATCGATGATCTGTTTTTCAAACTCCGGGGTTTCACATCTGTAATTGGGATAGAATTTCGTCCAAAACACCGGCAGCATACGATAAGTTTTATACCCCTTACAAATCAAAAACCAATAAAACTCATCCTCCTCCGTATAATTGAACCAAAACCCGGCCCATATCTTAAACAACTGCATATCTCCCCAATAATCCTTATGAATAATGGTATCTCCCGAAAATACACCCTTAATCTTCTTATGATCTACCTCCAACTCCATTACTTTTTGAGTTGTAAATCCAACCATCATACCATCTTCATTATGCAAAACAAGACAATAATCCTTATTACCGAAATCTTTGCGGAAAACCTCTTCATTTGTATCATCATAAAACTCAGACATCAGGTGATACATCACCCGAATCTGTTCTTCCGTAAATTCCTGAATCTTCTTTACTTCCCCTCTTAACATAGAATTATCCACCCCTATGATGTCTTCGTATCCTTCAATCCAAATCTCATGCCCTGCTTTTTAAACACTTCTTTTCTAAACAAAGGATTGTATATCAAATAAGTTATAAAACGATACGGTGTGCGCATATTGGTTCTTCGTTCAAGCGCTCTTGTAACAATCGACTTTACGCTGTTAAACCGTTTTCTGCAATCAAAGGAAACCTCTGTCAGCTCATCCGGTGTCATATTTTTAGGAACAATACTGCAATAGTTAAATCGATAATCCTCATGCAGCCACCATTTCCCATCATATAACAGGCGGCCTTCCTGCTCCATCTTTTCATATAAAGGCGTATTGGGATAAGGCATCAGAATATTAAATGCCGCAAAGGTAAATTTATTTTTGATGGCAAAATCACATGTCGCTTTAATGGATTCCCAGGTATCTCCATCATGTCCAACAGTAAAGGCCGCCCATGTCTGCAGTCCCCACTGTCTTAACTCTTCAATTTCTTTTTCGTACAAGGATGCTGAAGCATTTTTATTGGTATACTTATTCATTTCGGTAATACAATCAGGTGATATGGATTCAAAACCGATTACAAGCCCCAGGCAACCGCTTTTCACCATTAATTCCATTAACTCTTTATCCTTGAGCATGTCCATACTTCCCTGACTTACCCAACGCACCTTTAGCGGAATTAACGCCCTGAACAGTTCCTTGGCTTTTTCCTTATTACATACAATATTATCATCCACAAAAAAAAGCAGCTTTCTTTTTTGTGCCTTGATTTCCTTTACAACATCTTCTACCGGGCGACAATAATGATGTGCCTTAAAATATACAGAAGATGCACAAAAGCTACATTTATGATTACACCCTCTGGAAAACTGCAATAATGTAATCGGAAGATAGCCCTTACCCTCAAAAATATCACGTCTGGTAATAACATTCACCTGAGGACACTCCGGCTGTATTACCTCATAACGTTTTTTGAGAACATCCTTTTGGCAGTCTCTTAGCACCGTCTCCCATACCGGTTCTGCATCTCCCACAATAACTGCGTCACAATATTGTTCCACCTCATCAGGAATCAGCATAGCATGCATGCCGCCCATAACGGTTTTAACACCTCTCTTACGAAACTCCTGACTGATTTCATAAGCACGTCTTGCCGTAAAGGTTTCAACTGTAATTGCAACAATATCCGTTGGCTCATCATAAGGAATCTCTTCCATACGGTCATCATACATAACAACATCGATATCTTCGGGTGTGAGTGCTGCAAGAATGCCCAACTGCAACGGCTCCATTCTTCCTTCATCTACATACAGACTATGCTCTCTTCTTCCTATATTGGGTTTAATCAACGTCAGTTTCACCTAAAATACCTCCCAACAGTTGTCCCTGCTTCTTATGAATTTCTCGGTGCGACACGATATTCGCCATTACAAATACAAAAAAATTCAATGGTCTAAAATGGATCGGATTGGAAAAAAGCCTCTTTAAAATGCAACCGGCACTATAAAAGTCCGTGCGCATTTTTAAACACCCCTTCTGTAAATCCTCCGGTGTCATTTTATCAGGCACAAATGCCGTTTCTCCATATCTGTATTTGTCAGATAACCACCATTTTTTATACCGCAACCGTCCCTGCTCTTCCATTTTGCGATATACTCCCGTTCCGGGCATCGGAATTAACGGATTGAAATTTGTAACGGCAATTTTACTCTTAACCGCAAAATCAAATGTCTTATCAAAAACATCCGTATCATCTCCGTCACAACCCAGTACAAATGTCCCATATATCAACAATTTATGCTTATAGATTCTCCGGATTACCTCGCTATAGTCAGCCTCTGTATTTGCGACCTTATGCATTTCTTTCAGACTTTGAGGATTAAGACTTTCGAAACCAATAAGCACAAGAAAACAACCCGATTTTCGCATTTTTTCCAGCAATTCATCATCTCGGGCAACATCCATACTGATTTGACATGCCCATTTCTTTTTTAAAGGGGCTATTTTGTCAAAAAGTTCAATCGCCGATTTCTTGTCATAAAAGAGGTTATCGTCCACAAAGAAAATTACCTTTTCCTTTGCCGCCTTTAATTCCTCTACAATCATATCCGCTGTTTTTCTGCGAACCTTTTTATACATGGTTTTAATCGAGCAAAAGTCACAGTGGAACTTACACCCTCGGGAGATCTGGTAAACTCCAATCCCAAAATAATTGTGTTTATATACAGAAACGTCGTCCTGCAAAACAGTAAGTTTTTTTCCTTCTGAAGAAGTATAGATTCTCTTTCGTTCTCCTGTTTTACAATCCGAAAGGAATTGTTGCCATGTATCTTCCGCATCACCTACCAGCACGGTATCTGCATACCGTAGCATCTCATCCGCCATAACACTGGCATGGAAGCCACCCATGACAATAATATTCCGATTTGTCTTATACTTTTTCGCTAAAATATATGCACGTTTGGCTGTGTAGGTCTCCACCGAGAAAGCAATAATATCTGCATCCATTTTCTCCGGTAATTTCTCCACCCGTTCATCAATAAACTCTATTTGATGTTCCTTCGGTGTGAGACTCTTGATGATTCCAAACAATAACGGTTTCATTGCATCCGAACTGATATGCTCGAACATATTTAATCTTACAAATGTAATTTTCATTTTTTCATTCTCTTATCAATTCCTACAAATTTGAATCCAACATTGGCCATAAGTAGAATTAATACATAAAAATGCATTCTCGATAACCGCCACCTACTGTGTAAGTGCCTCTCTTTTTAAACTCGTCGCAATGCTTATATGCACTTTTCGTAATTTCATATAGTAAACCTCTTTAATTTATAATCGCTACTATCAATTAAAACATCTCTGCATTGACGCTTCCGCAAACGCTTTGAGCTTCGCATAAACTTTTCCATGGACGCTGTCTGCCGGAAATTCCCCATGTTCATCCTTCTCACCAGCCGGGTAATTCATAAGCAGTTCAATTCCCTCATCAATATGCTTAATCGGATAAATATGAAAAACACCGGCTTTGACTGCCTCTATCACTTCATCGTTTAATACAAGTTCTTTTACATTGGAAAGCGGAATAATAACACCCTGATTTCCTGTAAGGCCGCGCTTTTTACACAGATTAAAAAATCCCTCGACCTTCTGCGTAACCCCTCCGATTGCCTGAATTTCACCTTTTTGATTCACGGAACCTGTTACAGCCAGATTCTGACCAATGGGCAATTCAGAAAG
>CAYOGM010000037.1:0-20062 GCA_964403595.1 uncultured Acetatifactor sp.
TTTACTATTGCATCACATTTAATTTTTGTAATGTCGTTTCGAATGATTTGTATTGGCATAAACTTCTCCTTAATTGAACATGGCGACCTCACAAAAAATTGAGAGGTCGCCATACGAATTATATCAATAGAGATTATCGATTTTGATTTTTATAAATTTCTCGTCCTATCTTTATTAATGAAACTCCGACAACAAGCAATAATAACCCTATAGCTTTAGACGAACCATTAATAATTGCAATCACACTATACACCAAAGAAGCAACTGCAAATATGACACCTACTATTTGTAAAACCAAGCCCATATAATCCCTCCAGAATATGCATATCAAATAGCCGCACAACAAATAGCTCCACGGCTATTTGACTTAGACTTAACCCTTGAGCGAATCTGCCAAAGCCTGATCGGTCTCTTCCAAAGTCTGCGCAACGGCGCTCAGCTGCTGGCTGATGCCATCCACAACTTCCGGGAACTGCGCCATTGTCTTTGCCATTTCCTCATAAGTCATGAAGAACTGGTCCTGTGCCGCACCATCCCAAGTGCTCTCGAGACGGTTCACTTCAGATCTCAGATACTCAAGAATTTCTCTGATCTCACCAGCTTTGTTTGCAAAGTTAGTGGATGCGCTTCTGAGTTCTTCCGGAGTGATGGTAATACGTGCTGCCATTTTGGATTTCCTCCTTTAAAATTATACTATATTTGACACCGAAGTGCAAATACCTAAATTGAATTTCCCAAACGGGAAGCCTCCGAACACAATGCTTCATAATCGGATTTAGCATCTTCTAAACACTCTTTCAGATGTTTGATGACTTTTACGCGATTGTTTACATTGGTTTTCCATGAATTATCATAGTTATCAAAAAAGGCTCTGCTTGCATTTGTTTTCCAACCTGATGTGCGTAAAACATCAATTGCTTTTTGAGCATCACTTATAGCCTTCTCGATATCATCAATAACGGTAGCGTATGTATTGATTGTACTTTGAAGTACATCAGTATCAACTCTGAATTTTGCCATTCAAACGCCCCCTACATGATTACATTTACTAATTTCGGATTTTTCTTTAATGCTTCAGCTCGATCACTTTCATACTGAGAAAGATTTCCTAATTCCTTATGAATTTCCGCCCTGATAAGAAGTGCTTCAGGAACATCATCGGTTATTGCAAGAATATAATCGATCATTTCATTGGCACGATCATAATCTTTTACTTCTTTGTAACATAATGCTCTATAGATATACAGATCAATCATACCTGGATTCTTAGAGCAGGCCTGACGAAGTTCTACAATAGCATTATTAAATTTAGCATCTGCTTCAGTGCCGTTCTTTTTTGTTGCAAGTGCATTAAAGTAAAGCGCAGTATAGTAAAGCATTGAATATGATTTTTCTGCGATGGTTTTTTCTGTAGCCTTGATAGCATTCTCATACTGCTCTAAAGCCATATAAACATTTGTCAAAACAAAATTCAACTGTTCATCAAATTTATTTGCTAATGTTGATTCTGCTAATGCTACAGCATCTTCAAGTTTTTCTTGCTTTAATAATAACTGAATCTTAATCTTTGCATACTCAGCAGAATCAGGAGCCTCATAAAATGACTCGTCAAGAATTTGTTCTGCTTCATCATACTTTCCTGCATCTTCTAAATAGTGAACTTTATCAAGCTTAAATCCGGGATCATCAGGGAATAAGGAAAGTGCTTTATCTAAAACTAATTTTGCTTCTGTTTTATTACCCAATTCCATATTGATAGCAAACTTATAATGATATCCCTCAAACTTATCGGGTAACAGTTCTATCATTGACTCACAAATAGACAATGCCTCCGACATTTTTTCAAGACCCATGTAAAGCTCTAACTTCTTCATCCATGCCGCAGCAAAAAATTTATCCATTTGGATAGCCTTGTTATAACTACCAATAGCAGATTCATAATCCCCTAAATCTTCATATGATGAGCCAAGATTCATATAAACATAAGGATTCGTATATCCTAAAGAGACAGCTTTAGCGTAATGCTGCTTACCTTCATCAACTTTTCCCTCAAGAAGTGAAATGTTACCCAGATGGAAAAAGATTTCTCCATTTTCTTTATCTATTAATTGAGCTCTCTTTAGTGCTTTTTTGGCATCATCAAATCTATCCAACATTACATACGCCTCTGTAAAGTTGAAATATGTCTGCAAATACATGGGATCAGCATTTTCTGCCTTTTGATAAAAAGCTAACGCCTCCTCGTATTTGTCCATAGAATATAAAACTTTACCCTGTTGATTGTACTCAGCAGCTTGTGAAAAATCATTTTGCATATGTTTCAATCCTTTCTATCCCTTCGAATGCAATGGGAATATTAATTTTTGCAACAGAACCAGTTTGAACTTGCTTTTCATTATACTCTCGTGAAAAATCAATACATCCAGAAATTGAATAGTGGGTTATTCCCTTTTTCACTGAGTCAACTGAACGTATATGATATATTTTGCGTTCCTTAGTAAGACCAAGGATTGTCCACAATTGTTCAGTAAGTCTGTTGTACTCTATAGTACCATCTTCTAAAAGAGTGAGAGTGCTATTTTTTATAAGTTTTTCCTGTCCTTTTTTGAGAAGAACAACAAAAGGGAAACCGACAATTGATATCACCAAATAGATAGCAATTGCAGTATTAATTCCATCAGGAATTGTTAGATTCAAATTCAACATTCCTACAATAACCGAAAGAATAAATAGCACAAAGCCTATGGATAAAACATATTGTATAACTCTAAATGGCTTGGCATAATTATTATTAAAAATTTTCTGATCAAATTTTAATATCATGCTATACCTCCCGAGTATACAAGTTTAATTTGGTCATAGAAAGCATCCACCGCTTTTTGTGTTTTTTGGAACGGATTTTTTCCTTCCTTCATCAAATTAACCGCAGTATCAACCTTTTCAATTGTACCCTTAACACCTTCATACCCATTTTTCCAACGTTGGAAATTTAAAATGGTTTTAGCAGCTTTGAATCCTGTTTTTAGATTAACGCCCAGTTTATCAAACTTATACGCTAACTTAACAATTTCTTTTTGCTGTACAGCATTTGCACCAAAGAAGTTAGTTGTAGCTTTCCAAATTTTGTCACCGGTAAAATGCGTTCCTAACTTAAAATTCCCATGGAACGGCGAACGGAATTTGAACTTTCCATTTGTCAATGTAAACGGTGAACGAATCTTAATCTTATCAAGTTTAAAATCCTTGAGAAGCTGTTTTGCAGGCTTTAATATTGATTTATACAAGGAGTAGCCAACAGCAAATAATGATATTCCTTCATAAATAATACCCATTGTACCTGCAACAAAATCAGTTCCAAGAGCATCATCAACCTTGCTACCTACCCAAATAAAAGCATCTTTTCCGCCTTTTCCAGATAATCGTTCGGCAGCAGCCTCATCTCCATTTACATAATATTGATACGCAGCTGCACCATCGTACACAAGATCGCAAACAGCATCTACAACAAAGAATACTCCTACCGCTAAAGCAAGGCCGCCTGTACCTATACACGCAGCAACAGCGGCTACAACTAAAACAACATCAACTACAATGTTGATCCAGTATTTGTTATCTTCGTACCACTGTTTGATATTATTCCAAACTTTCTCGGCTCCATCTCCAACCCACTCGAAGAAATCACCTATACCTTCGCAAACCGATGCCCAAATTGACTTGCTCTTTTTCCCAATTCCAGTACGCTTTTTAAATGATTTAGTATCACTCTTAATGCGAGATGCAACCTTTTTATCAACCTCTTGGACATTGTCAATAAATGTCTCGACTTGTTCGTTTAAAGAATTCAATTTATTAACTTTGCCTTGGAGTTGCTGATGTTTTTTTCGAACGTAATAAGCACAATTGGAGCAATTGTCTGTGTTAGTGGGGATGCTTCGTGCTCGTGATTCTATATTCTCGTAGTCATCAATCCTTTTGTTCAGTGCCGATTTCGCACTCTTGATTGAACTTCGAAATGTGCTTTCCATTCCATAATCAATAACTAAAGAACTCATACATTCCCCTCCTTACTTTTTTTCGTTTTCGATAGCCTGACACACCCTATTAATCTCATATTGGCAATAGGATTTAGCATTTTTTATGTAACTATCGCTACCTTGATATGGTTCCTTAAGATCTTCAATCTTCCCTTTAACAGAACTACATAATGATGATTTAATCAAATCAGAAAAATCATCAGCAACTGACTGTATAGCAGTGTTAATTGATGTTATAGAGGAACTGTCATCGCTCAAATCAGTGCGAATATTACATAATTTATTAAGTTTTTGATTATTAGTCATTATTCGCACCTCATTCCACAGAATTTTCACTCATAACCTTACTTGATTCTGTATCCCAATCGGAATAAGAATCTTTAATTGCTTGTAGATCATCTCTAATTGCAATAAGGTTTTCAGTTTCATCTTTAATAGCTGTTTTCAATTGGGTATATGCATTATTAAAGGCATCTTTACCCTTCCCTTCCCATGAATTCAATAAAGTTGAAGTCTGGGAATTCATAGAGGTCATTGAATCCTCAAATACAGTAATAGCTGTCTTGAATTTTTCAAGAGCATCATCAAACATCCCGCTATCTACTCTTTCGACTCCGGAATTTGCCATGATTACCCCTCCTCACACAAAATTGTCTTTATTCTTTCAACTTCGCCGTTAATACACATGAATGCATCTCCGGTTTTAAGCGGTTTCGCATTTTCTTTTTGCTGCCTTGCAGTGACATCAAAAAACTTAACAGCAGAGACTTCATCAAAGAATACAAATTTCTTGTTTTCCTTAACAAACTTCATAAAATCTGGTGCATTGAACGGTACATTCACATTTTCAATTTCTGAAAGAATAACTGCAAATTTATATTTTTTATATTGTTTCAGAAGATTTATGATTTTGGAAGACAGTTCTTTACTAGTTTGCATGTGTTCAAATAATTTGCTGTTTTCAATAACTAACAGAATCAGTGGCTCCTCGTTAATATTAAATGTGTTATCATTAAGCATAGATTCTTGTCGAGCCATTAATTTTTCTTCAATGGTGTCGACAATTTCATTTAACTCAGTAATATCAACAGAATATTTTTCTACAAAGCCATATTTTTGCAATCCATTTAATGTTCTCTCGGGATTATCAATTACATAAGCTTCTGTTAAACTTCCAAACAAATTATTTTGAATAGAAGCCATTATATGATTCACGAAATTCGTCTTTCCACTCTTTTCTCGTCCCAATGTTGCTATTAAGCCAACAGTTGTTAGGTCTAGCATAGAATATTGGACAGTCGAATACTTGATTCCCATAGGAACCTTATAATTAGACTTATAGAGAGTAGCGTCGTTCTTTATGGTTGAGAACTTGATAATCTCAGGTACAACGGGAATAGGTAATGCCTTATTGTTCGGATATTTTGAGTTGCAATTTTCAATTTCCTTTTTAATATTTTCAACTCTAATATATTCCTTCTCACCATCTACACAAAGAGCTGTTTGGAACTCCATAATTCGTTTATCTATAACGCAAAGGCCACGTCCTGCCGTATCTTTAGGTTCCATTCTGCATCTATCAAAAAGATTCATATATTCATTAGTATCATTGCACACAAATGAAATACGAGTTCCATAATTAGATAATGCTTTATAGTTCATAGCATTTGTTTGAGAAGCAGTTGCTACGATAGATATACCTAAACTATTACCTTCTCGTGATAATGCAAGAAAATCATCAGAAAGATTATCATAATATTCTTTAAACGCAGCCAAATTATCAATAAACAAAACGATTTGAGGCATATCAGTATATCCCGCCTCAATATATGCTCTATGAGTACCCAAGCCTTTATCAGAAAGAATTTGTTTTCTTTCATCGATAATTCGGAACAAGAGTTTAAACAAGTTGGTTATTTTATCTTCTTCAGATGTTAAAGCTACTCCACCAACAATATTGGAATTCTCAAACGCCTTGAGCGTCATATTTCCGCAGTCGATAATATATGCATTAACTTCCTTCGGAGTATAATAACTCATGAGCTGCAACAACATTGTTTGTAATAATGTTGTTTTTCCTGTCATTGCAGAGCCAATAATATATGTATTGTTTTCCGACAATTCAATACAATAGTTTCCTTGGTCTTGACGTTCAGGATCATCATATATACCAACCGGAATAACGATATTTTGTGAATCTCTTGTAAACTCGTCAAGTGTAGACTTTTTAACAACATCCTCAAGCGAAGGCAAACAAATACCACTTAATGTTTTAATGCCATTTGTCTTGCAATGATTGTCAACGTAATCGACAATAACTTGCAATTGATTCTTTGCGTTGTCATCTTTAGCTTTCTTCTTGTTCGTGTAAACAAGTGAACGCTTACCCCAGTTGTTAAGTGCATAAATGGAGAAAATCTTGGATTTATCATCACCATCATCGGTAACCTTGACACCACTATACGCAGACTGGAACAATTCAAAAATCTCATTGTTACCAACCTGGAAGTAAGAACGACCGGGTTCAACAATTTCAGCAGCCAATGGTGTTTTAATTACCTCGTTACTATCTTCTTTGGTTTGAACCTTCAAACAAAGTTTAAACTTAGAGTTTGACCAAATCTGTGAATCAACAACACCCGCAGGTTTCTGAGTAGCCAGGATCAAGTGAACGCCGAGAGTTCTACCGATACGTGCAGCAGAAATAAGTTCCTTCATAAAATCAGGAAATTCTGCTTTCAATTCAGCAAATTCATCAACAATAATTATCAAGTGTGGTAAAGGTTGTTTTACCTCATTTTTCTTGAACAGCTTGATATAATCATTTATATGATTAACTCCAGCTTCTGCGAACAAAGCCTGACGCTTAACCAATTCAGCTTTAATGGAAAGCAAAGAACGGTTGATTTCACGGCCGTCAATATTTGTAATTGCGCCCATCATATGCGGAAGATCCTTAAATTGGTTAGCCATACCACCGCCCTTAAAATCGATGATAACAAAACCAACATCATAAGGATGATACAGAGTGGCCATCGATAAAACGTAAGTCTGAAGAATTTCGGATTTACCAGAACCAGTAGTACCGGCAACAAGACCATGAGGACCATGTGCATTTGCTTTATCGCTAATGTCAAGATAAACAACTTCGTTTTTCGTCTTCACACCGAGAGGTGCAGCCATTGACTTAAACACTTGAGACGAAGACCACCTTTCCTTTAAATCAAGGTCGTCTACACTTAATATATTTAAGAGCTCATACATTGAAATGTTTTTAGTGAGCTCGCTTTCCAAACTAACTTCCTTTACAGATACCGCACCCAATTTTAAGGCTACAGACTCTGCAAGTTCATCGGAAATGTTCTCATAAGTAAATTTGGATTCAATATCACCATTTTCACTCTTTAGGAGCGTTCCGCTATACTGAGCATCATCAAGTCTTATAACTTCAGTGCAACCCTTAGGTAGAAATTCTTCATACTCCTCAAAAAAGACAAACGTAAAACCATAATTAGTGCTGTCCTCAATATATTTTGAAACCGGATGTTGTCTTATAGAAGAAGAGTCTAAAACGAAAACAACATAATGAACATCAAAATTGATTGCTTCGTTTTCCTTCTTAATGCTCTCACGCTCAGAGAGCACAGCATAAAGATTTTCAAGCAATGCTTTTCTGCTCTCATCATCACACATAAAATTCCAAACATTAGCTTCATTGTTATGTGCGTGACGTAACCATCGAATCCACTGTAAGGAATTATAATCTTCTTCAGTAAAAACATAATAGGTTTTTACTTCGTTATAGAAATGACGAATGGAAAGATCCAATGTCATATTCTTAAGAACGTTGTGAAGCATCAACCGATTTCCAACAACACCAACCGCACTGGAAGCATTAAACTTGGACACAATAGGAGCATTCTCAATGTTATGATACTTTTCTTCCATTGAGGCAGGAATTTGTGAAATAGGATCTTCGGTATCAATAAAATCCTGCTTAGTATATTTTACAGGTACTGCCGCTTCTATCGTTCCTTTGCCGAGATAAATATCAAGAAAGTCCTTATCTTTATCAGATTTTTCGAAAATTCTTTTACCGTAAAACAAAACCTCATTGATGCTATTGGAGAGAGATTCAAAAATTAAATTTCTGATTCTCAATTCGTTATTTCGTGCATCAATAATTTCTTGTTCTTTACCTTTAATGTATTCGTTGTACTCTTTTTCTCTTTTTTCAACAGCTTTAACATGTTCCTTACCGTCATAGAAGTAAGTAACCACAGACATAACGATACCTATTCCCATAGAGCACACGCTATATATTACAAATGTACCCCCGCCACCGAGAATGCCACGCATAACAACCATAAGTGCGAGCATTACCACCGAAGGAATCAACGACAAAATTAAATTCTTCTTTGGCTTTTGCGGCTTTGGTAACGGTTGCTTAATTTCTATTTCAGATTCAGGAATACAATATTGAACTCTATTGTTTCGTACGAAGTCTGGATACTCAAAGTGAGTTGATTGCCAATTAAGTTGCTGTGCTTCTAAGCCGCGAACAACAATGTTTGGCGTAAGTTCAGTGTACAAAGCACCAAACTTATAATAAAAAGTAAAACTTGCTATAGAAAAGAAATCAAAATCTCTTAACTGTTGCTTACCATAAACTCTTGCACCATTAATATATAAACCATATCTTGCGGATTCGTCACTCACAAAATACTGACCATTGATGTTCTGCAACAGAATTCTATCTGTTCTCACAAACTCATCAGAAATACAAATATCCGCATCTGGGGTTCCGCCAATTAAAACTTGAGATTTTTTAGAAATATCAATGTATGTATTAAAATCTTTGATTTCATACTCAAAATCAATAGTGAAATCAATCTTAAACACACTCATATCAGATTCATGATACTTAACTGTAAAAGTATCACCATGAACTAATTCTTTAATCATAAGTTTACGGACGTCCCCTACATCAAGATAGAGTTTATCCGAACAAAAGATACTCCATGTATTACCATTATTAACAAAAGTTAATTCAATTTTGTCGAAAAACAAATCCTTGCGAATTCTAAAATCACAATCTGTTTCAGTTCCAACCTTTACCTGCTCAAGTTCAGGAAGGAGATCGACTTCTTTGTAAATATTGCAGTTAGAAATAACAACTTTATATCTACTTGACATCATATACTCTCCTTACTCCGTAAAATTAATAACTGTTCCATTTCGGACACCAAAATCAGAAAGCAATCTATTTCCTTTAAGCAGGACAATTGGATTCTCTGCTTTTAGATAACAGTTTTTCATATCGCTAGTATCAATACCTAATTCGTATGCTGTGTTTAACGCATTGACAAGATCGTTAGCTGTAATATCTAGCGGTATCTCAAGGTCTGTTTCAAGATTTCTTTGATGTATTCTGAAAATTACAATAGCCTTATTTTCCATTTTGTTCACCTTTTCCTAGGTTTACGTTCGGCGACTGTAACTTTCCCATTTATAGTATCATATTTAATAAAAATTTAGGGAAAGATGTCACAAACGACCCCTTAAATGTAAAAACTGAATTTATTAACTGAAAATATATGCAAGATTTCTAACTCCAGATAATGTTGCAAAACTATCCAAAGAATGAATCTTGTGCATAGGTACTTCCTCAACATATTCGGTAAGAATAAATTGCTGTCCGACACCCGATGCCATATATTCGTTATCAACATCTCGACGGAACTTGTTACAAACAAACAGAAATTTCTCATTGTTTCTACAATCTATATTACGAACCAAATATTCCGTCTTGTAGGTTGAGTATGCATCCTGCAATACATTGATAATAACCTTATCAGCGTTTTGCACCATTTCTGCCTTGGTTTCATCAAGATTTAAATCTGTATCAACTACAATGTAGTCGTAGTCTTTTGTGGCCTTTGCTGCAGCGATAAAACGATTATAGATTTTACTATCCAAACCAATTGACAAAATACTGTGGCTGAAAGGCGGCAAATAAGTAAATCCCTCATTACGAAGGTACGGCATTACACCTGAATACAACTTATCATCAGCACCACCGAACACATGAACAATATCATTTGGCAATGAAGCTTTGTTCTGCAGGTAGTACGAAAATCCTTGCATAATATCTGTACTGATGTACAGAACGCGTTTGTGGTTTTTTGCGAGACTTTCGCTCAAAGCAAGAGATAATGTTGTTTTGCCAGAGCCACCAATACCCGATGTAACAACAATAACATGTGTTTCCTTATGGCTAAACTGTACGTTTAGCATTTCTTTGTTCTTATAAAGAACCTGGTTGAAAATCTCTTTGGTGCTTGAATATTTAAAAATGCTAGTAACATTATCTGTTGATTGGATATCACTAGGCTCCTCAGTCAACACAAAGAAATCGGTAACATTATGTCTGAGCAAATCTTGAGAAAACAAACTAGAGCAGATAATCAAGGTGTCAATTTTTCGCGGTGTCGAAAAGAAAGTGTCAAAGTATTGTTTATCGGTGATAATTTCCAACTCAATCTGATCATGCAGTTCTTCAGTAAGTTTATCCTCTAAGGGCACCAAATAATTAGCATCTAAATCTGCCAATACAACAAAAGGCTTATTCATATACGCTTCCTCCCCTTAGAATGAAATAATGAAGTCGCTATTAGCAAGTTTGAGATAGTCGCCGCTATTAATTTCAACCGTCTGCTGTTTTTCGAGTCGCTGTTGATTGACGAAGGTACCGTTTGCACTACCCATATCAGTTAGGTAATATCTACCCTGTGCAAAGGAGATTTTGCAATGCACACGACTTATTGCAGGATTATGAGTAACCGCACCGTTTACCATATTAGGATTCTTTCCAATTAGGTATTCGGGCTGATTCACTGTCAAAACAATCTGTACGGGCGAATTAATTGCCGTAACTGTCAATATGGGTTGCCGAACCCGCGGGGCAGCTTGATATCTTTGATTTTGGAACCCATTGTTCTGATAAGAATTCTGGGGCTGATATCCACCATTCTGGAATCCTTGATTTTGATAACCCTGGTTGCCATATCCAGAATTTTCTCCGAAAACAGGAGTAACCGGAGTTACTCTTTGGGCAGAGTAATCCGGTTGAACATTACTGGGTTCATAAATTTTTTGATTATAGTTATTGCCGTTAATATTGTCCTGTAATTTCTTCAAAATCACATCTAATGGCAAGGAACCGTTTGCTAAATCACTACACAATCTTTGAAACTGCGGAGCATTGAATACAGGGAATGAATTAAATAGATTTATCAAAGCTACTCTGAATTCGTTTTCAAACGCAGAAATCTTTCCGGTTGTTCCACTGGAAAGCGGAAAATAGATAAGGTGAACGGAATAGTCAGAAGTGTCTACAAAAATCTTATTGAAATCAAGCTCAAGATTTTCGGCTCTGAAGAAACCGTTTGCCTTAATATCCATTGCACGTTGAATCAAATTGAATATAACAGCATTAAGTTCATTAACTCCCAATCTGGTCGCAACGTGAGATAAAGGTTTGTTTCCTTCTACAATATAGACAAGTTTAATCTTTCCGTTATACATGATTTTTGCGCAACGAAGTAGCCCAGAACTACTTTGGTTTTGCATAACCTTGTATCCTGTAACAGAAAAATCTTTGTTATTTTTGAGTATGTAGGATATATTGTTTGCACCTACTACCTCAGAAAGTTTGCTTTGTAAACTCTCGTTCATATATTCTCCTCCGTTTAATATCGGATTTAAACTTTTACATTAACCTAGTTCGCATCCGAGTACATTCATTAAACTGAGAAATTGAAATCTTCGTTTGCGAGTCTGACCTTATCACCGTTGGTAAGCTTGGTTTTAACATTGCTGTTAATCAGTTTACCATTGATATAAGTGTGGTTAGTAGAGTTAGTATCTTCAATAAAATACTCACCGTTTTCAGTATGAATATTTGCATGGCTACGACTGATTGCAGTATTATCCGCAATAAAGTAATCGACGTAGCTCTTCTCTTTGCCGATGCGAAAAACAGGTTTATTAATACTGATTCTCTCCCCTGTCTTAACTCGAGTAAGACATGGATCGGGCATCAGCGGATTAACATTAAGAACCGTAGTTTCTCCGCCGGCCATTGCGGGAGTCAGAACTGTGGTTTCGTTAAAACTATTCTGTACCGGAACGGGCTGAACCTGAGGTTGAACCTGAGGCTGAGTAAACTGCTGCTGAACAGGAGTTCCCATAGGTGGTTTCTGTACAGGAGTCTGCTGACCGGGTGTTCCACTGGAAACTGCAGTCACAGGAGGCTGGACAGGTTTTTGAGCAGGTTTAGTGGCATTAGCCGCCTTTTTAGCCTTTTCCTCTTCCCTCTGCTTCTTATAGAGTTCCGCATTTTCTTTATTATAGTGAGAAAGAAGGCCAAACAAAGACATCTTCTTCTCTCCTACGGGTTCTTCCCTCTTCTGTGGTTTCTGCGAAGGTGCTGGAGGAGTCTGAGGTTTAGCTACACCTCCGGGAACCTGACCGGGAATTGCAAAGCCAGGACCATTCTGCACAGGCTGTTTCTGCATTACAGGAGTAGTTTGTGGCTTAACTACACCTTGAGGAACTTTATTGTTCTGAGTAGAAACACCGTTGTTGATGGGCCTTGCACCTGCAGGGGGCATTGTCTGAGGCTGTACTTGAGGTTGTACAGGACGAACAGGCGGTGTAGCAGGAATATGTACCTGTGGATTCTGTGCGGACGTCTGATTCTGCTGAACTTGTTTCTTCGCCATCATTGCGGACATTTCATCCATTGTGATAGTTGAATCAAAGGAGGAAGCAGGTGCAGCAGCGGGAGCCTGCTGTACGGGAGGGATATTAACCGGTTGCTGCATAGCAGGTGCCTGTTGTACGGGGGAATTTTGAACCCCGGCACATACACCGGACTGAAGTTTTGTAACAAGATCCTTAAGTCCATAAACGGTGAAGGAAGCGCCGCTATTGATATAAGTAATCAACTGGGTGATGTAAGAAGCATCCTCGCTATTATCAAATTGAGTTGAGAACATAATCTTCTTAAAAAGAGCAGCAACTTCAGGATTGATGTCCTTATCACTGGTAACCGGAATGCAAAGTAATGCAGCCTCACAACTGGAAACATTTAAAAAGATATGTTCAGATGCAACAGAGAAGCAATTCTGGTCAATCATGTAATCGTCTGCAGAACAGATTGCACTCAAAATATTCTGAAATGCAGTCAAAGCTCTCTGTTTATTCATAGTACCAGTAAAGAACTGGTCGACCGAGACCTTTGCTGAAATATTATATTTCAAATATCTCTGACTATTCATTTCGGTATACAGTACCGGTGCAAGACCGGCAATATGATTGTTTGTAAGCATACCTAAGGTAAGGCTATCAACCTGATCGGTAGGCGCAAGCTCACAAACTAAATATGTAATTGCTCCTTGTGTTTCGTATGTAAAATTCATAATACCGACTTTCCTTCCTTATTTAGTCTATATAACCAGTTGTTATTCCACTGCAACGTAGCATGGTAATTGTGCTTCTTCAGAATCAGCCATGTAATGCTCAAAAGTACAAGAAATAATATTGTAACCTTGAACTTTACCAATCTCTAAAATCCAAACCGACTCATCATTATCAAGTATACGAAGATCTAATACTGCAGTACCATCTAATATTTGCTGATACGATGCATCTTCTTCGACTGAAAGCATATCGAATTTGTCAGTGGTTATATAAAAATCGGTGCCAATCTTAACATTTAAAACTTCAGAAACCCAACCTAAAACAGCATCTATTCTTTCGCGTAATTGCTGTGCCGTAATTTCTTCCATTACAAATGTATCATCTGTTTCTGTCGAGGATACAATCATCTTTCCAATGTTTAACCCCAACACATTTCCGTCAGATGAGATTCGATAACCATAAGTGGCAGTTCCCTCACCAAATGGCAGTTCAGATACGTAAGCATCTTCTTGCCCATATTCTATTTCTTTGTCGGTCTTTTTTGAAAGGCTCTCAAGTTCTGATAAAGTAGTTGCTCTCAACCAATTTTCAGTTGTAATAGTATCCCCTGTTTCAACACCATTTTCGGGTTGTTTCCCCGTTTTATCATCATTATTAAAAAACAGGAAATATGAGGCTATTAAGCCACCAATCAAAACAACCGCCACAATAATAATTAATAATATTTTCTTCTTCATAAATTTCAATCTCCGTATTAGAAAGGACAGTTCACAGTACCCTTGCTACCGTGTTTTGCACACTTATGAAGGTTATAATATACCAAATCGCCATCAACATAGCACCAAACATATCCTTGTTCTTCTTTTTGACAATAATTGCAAAGGATGTGGTAATGACCTTCCCAAGTATGATATTTGCCATTTTTTCCCGAACCATTCCAACTTCCGCAATAGCCCCAGTGATCATCAGGATGTTTGGTCTTGCAGTTAAGCCAGAAATCATCACCTTCAAAACCATCTTTATAATTCATGCGACGGTGCTTACGGAGACTTTCATTCGTTTCTTTCCACGTGTCACCACATGTTTTACACTCATATTTGATATATGGTAAAGATGCGCCCGATTTCAATTTGCCGTCTTTATAGATATCACTACAGTACGGTGCATAAGTCTCTATTTTTTTACCAACGCTGTGATTGCAACTCCATTTTGCGGTTAAGGTAACATCGCCATTAAACGACTGTTCGCTCCCACCGTTATATTTCTTTCCGGAAGAATCATACCAACCACTGAAGGTGTGATTTTTTAATACAGGAGTTGGCAGAGTTACCTTTTCGCCTACTTCTTTAGTCTTTGAGGTCCAATCAACAGTAGCACTGCTATTTCCTTTAGCAAGTGTAACAGTATATTTCAATTTAGCAGATACCTTTATATTTGAATTTACTATTGTTGACGAATTAAATGTAGTACCATCAGACTGAACCCAACGGCTAAATTTATTTATGGTACCCATATACATTGATGAACCCAATGTGGACTTCGAAGCATCAATAGAACAACCTCGAATTACAGTTGTTGTATGTAATTTAGTGCTTCCATTATAGAAGGTAACTGTATAAGTATTTACATTGAAAATTGCTTCATAAGCTGCATCTTCTTTAACAGTAATTGTCGTAGATGCATTCGTATCATTATTACTCCACTTGCTAAACGAATACTTTACAGCATCCTTAGATGAAGCGAGTAGTTGCACCTTGCTTCCGTACTCTACTTGTATGGAAGAACTCTTATTACTTCCTTGACTAACTTGTACCGTTCCATAAGTGCCATTATTAGCCTTCACCGAAACCGTCTTCATCGCAGGCTTGAAAATGGCCTTAATATCATAAGTTTTATCAACAGTAATAGTTCTTGTAGCATTAGTATTATCAACCGTGCCGTCTCCGTTGTCATCCCAACCAACAAATTGATAGTTGGCAGCAGGTGTTGCACTTATAGTAGCATTCTCTAAATAGAGGTAATTGCCTGCACCTGCGACACTGCCATAAGAAGAATGGCTCATTCCCGCATATGAGGTATTGTATGTAATTCTTGTGCTAAGATTGATACCAAAAGAATCTTTCTCAAATATAGCTATATAATGCTGTGCATCTGTTACAGTTACAGTGCGAGGATTATCCGTGTTTCCATCATTCCAACTAACAAACTTATAACCATAGTTAGGAGTGGCAGTAATTTGAACGGTAGAGCCATGGACGACTTTATCATCACCACTTGTAGAACCCCATCCAGGCTGATTAGGTTCAGTAGAAACCTCAAAAAGAATTTCACCAAATGTCTTTGCTTTTGCTGCTTTAGTAACGGTAATCTCATTAAAGCCAAATACCGGGAATTGCATCTCTATAGTGTATCTAATTGCAATAATTACATCGTCATTTGCAAGATCCATCTTGCATTCAGAAAAATCCACACCTGCAAGACCGTTTTTAACGCCCATGCTCTTTAATTTCTCGTCAGCTTTAGCCTCAGAACTAGCAATAGCTGCAATAAACTTTTGTCTTGCGATTTTAGGAAGATTAGCAGATCTTAAGCTTTCAAGACTCTCTGCACTAATTGCACTGGACTCGGTGATGTGAGAAGCAAGGTGAACTACCTCCGATACATCTGATTGCAACGCCGTTTCTCTTAGATAAGACTCTAACGCAACTGCATCTGCTGACTGCAGAGTTGCATGACTAACTAAGTTCTGAGCACGATAGACACGCCCAAAACTAAAGAGAAACAATATGAATAATAGCATCAGCGTCAAAACTATTGACGCTTCTACGGTAAGAATACCTTGTTCTCTTTTTTTCATAAAAAAACCGTCCTTTAATAACCCGCATACTTTACGCTTTGGAATTCAACTCCTCTTGCGGAATTACTCGAATCCAAAGAAATCATTGGAAGTACTGCACTAAATTTGCCAATACATTTAATTCTGCAATATGTGTTCTGCTCACTCATTAAAAACGTAGCAGTTTTATTCTCTATGTATTGCTCACGATATCTCATTTCTAATTGAATCAGATCGGCAACACGTAATATTTTTTGAGAATTTGGTACAAACCACAATGCGAAAGATAAAGTGTCCTTATAAGAGAAAGAGTTGGCACCTGGAATAACAAACGTAGACCCGTTATGGTATCCTAACGCTCTCAAAGCATTTGCGGTATTGTGCGATGAAAACGCACTGGAGACACTTCCTACAGAATTGATAGGAAGAATCATTTTATTCTTATTGAATGGAACTGATACGTTATATGTCGTTAATAATTCCATATCAACCATGCTTTCGTAATTAGCCCATGCCAAATGTGCTGCTACAGAATAAGTGTTATATGCGTTGAATGATGCAGAATCCGTCAGCACCGCATATAGATTGTTAATCAATCGAATTGCCTGCAAATAAGTATATGCGGTTTCTTGATTAGATTTTTCACTTGCATTACCACCGAAAACATATTCAACACAAGCAGATGCGAATGCCGCATTATCCATAGTTCCGTTTATTGCTGTTCCTTTTGCAGGAGCAGAATATGTATTTACACGATAATTGCGATTTGAAAAATATTCTGCAATATAAGAATTAAGCAAAACACTTCCCTCTTTATCAGAAGCAAGCATATTAATCGCTGTATTGAATCCCTGTGCTAATGTTCTTGTTTTTTCCGCTAATTCTCTTGCATCTGCAGGGAGACTTGTAGCAGAAGAAACATCTTTTAGTTTATTCTTTATATCGGACACGAAAGAAACTGATACATTTACATCAATTTCATTTGCAACCGTTCCGTTATTGTAGCTAAGAACAGAACCAGCCCCGCCCAAAACAGTAGTAGCATCAGCAAGTGCTGTGTTAATATCATCAAGATCCTCTGCAGGAGCATCATTTTCAACAGTTCCGGTAACACTAGGAAGCAGTGCAGTTGTAGAACCATTTAATGTAACAGCACAATTTTCATCATACTGCTTTAAGGATTCGTAGGTTGCATACAATACTCTCAAGGCATTTTGCATATCACCAGGAACATCGGTCAAAGAACCTAAATCTGCCGAACCGTTTGCTACCGGTGCGAGTTGCTCAGCAACATATTGACACTTGTTTTGAAAATCGGTCAAAAAAGCATCCATCGTATATACATTCAATGCATAATCCTGAGGAACAACATGATACTTTGCTCTCGAAAGAATCTGTCGTTTCATAATTGAAGGATATGTAAGATTATATAATCCTGTCAATTCAACTGAATCAACCACATATAATCTACTCAACCTATTCCCTCTGTACCCTACTGCCTGATCGGAATTAAAATTTAAATAGTCTGTCGCTCTTTGCGAAGTAAAGCGCTCTGTATCAATTGCTAAAAGTCCGTATCGCTCATATAAATCAGCATCATATGCAGCAATCATGGATGTTGATGCACTTATATTTGCTTCTGCTAATTGTGTCTTTGCTGCTTGATAGCGGCCTGACTCAATGACCAAAGTTCCAACAGATAAGACACCAACAAGCATTAAAGAAACAAGAACGGTAATAACTCCTCGAGTTCCTTTTCTACCTCTCATTTCATTCGCCTCCTGAAAAAATCTTATTCTTTGGTCATATCAATCGCGGGAATGAATCCCTCATAACCAGAATCATCAACAACCTTAATCAATGTAGCTTGTGCCATTCCGTAGGATGCTTCAAAGCGTAATAGCCACAGCATTCCGGAACTGTCACGTATAGAATATTCCCTCACAAATAATCCTTCATAGAATTTATCCTCATTGTCTTCTATTTCCAAACCATCTTGAGTGGGAATTAAATCATATTTCTCAAGCGTACAACCTAGCTTGTTTTCTACGCCTTTTTTTACTTTATCAAAGGCGTTTGTAATGTCTTTTTTATCATTTTGTGTGAACTCATAAGACATTACATCAAAAGACTCCAATTCCTTCTCAGACGAATTCTCGTCAATGCATTGAAAAAGCGGATACAAAACCGATATCTGAATTGTTGCCTCATTTTTGAACACAAATTCCACATCCGAATTCGAGCCAAGAACAGAGATGTTTCCTATATAACAATAATCAGTATCAAAGCTATATGATTCAACTTTGTTTTGTTCAATATACTCTTTAACATCAGCAAACGTCGTGCAATTTAAAATTTCACCACTATTATCTTTTCCTGTTCGATTGCCAAAAACAAAGAACAAAGTCACAGCAATTACTACCACAACCAAAACAGATGCGATAATTGCTAATAGATTAATCTTCTTCATATAGAAAACCTCTTCACAAAAATCAATGACTCATTAGAGCTTATTTTGTATGCCCATTTGATGGAGCATGACTCGGCCTGTAATAAATGTTGTACGAACAATGCTTGTTTCCACAATATAGACTACCTTTTGCCTTGTGACAATAGGCACAAATAACACAGTATGCATAAATGTTGTCATGAGTTATGCCACATGTGTCGCACCATTGTCCGGGCAAATGATATCCACCACATCCGCCACGTACACGACCATCAAACCAACTATAGCAACGATGCTTTTTATCACATTTCCAAGAGTAATTATGGCCACTTCCAGCATACCTGCCTGTACCCATATCGGCTTGACATTGGGTGCATTTATAATAGATTGTGCCACCTTCACATATGCTACCAGAACGAGAAGATTCATATCTGCTCGGGTGAGCACACGCCCAATATGCATATAGTTTCACATCGCCTGTTATAATCGAATCGTTCGATAAATATCTTGTACCTTTTCCACCTTTTTCAGTGTACCAACCATTAAAAGTGTATCCCGAGCGCGATGCATTTGGAATTGTTACCCTTGAACCAATAGTAGTTTTAAAAGAATGAGTGTCCTTCGATTGAACTTTACCACCGTCAGCATCAAGCGTAATGGTACACTTCCAAGAACCATAAACAACAACATTATTTTCAACAGTCGTTGATGCAGTAAAGGTTCTTCCTGATTCATCAAACCAACCAGCAAATTCAAAGCTTCCATTTGTAGGGTTGCCTGGCATAACACAATGGGTGTATTTATTAGAGGTAAGAATAGATTTACCTTTTAAAACAGTTACAACTGTGGAGTCAGAAGGATTGTTACGATTAGGGATAAAGGTTATTGTGCAGTTATTAGAATCGGGTAAGAACGAGACATTGGACTCTTCAGGATCTCCAATTGCCTCTACACCGTTTATGTATTCCAAAATATCAACACAATCCGCACGCCCGGTGGAACCGAACTCTACGAGTCCATTTGTTCCAAAAATACCTACCAACGGCATATCATATTTATCCCGAATTGTTACAACAATCTGGCTCTTTAAAAGTTCATTAGGCTTTTTAACAATATCAATTTCAACGGATGTATTTCCTGTTGCAAGAATTCTTGAAGATTTCAAGCGATACTTAGCAAACACATTTGCCTTTTGCTCGATTACATCCATATATGCATCCGTCTTCATATTGCTATAAGTAATCGACTGATACACTC
>CAYOGM010000038.1:0-20016 GCA_964403595.1 uncultured Acetatifactor sp.
AGTTAAGGTAATAGTGGATGCTTTCTTGCCCATAAAATAATGCTCCTTTACATCTTATAAGAACATTATACCACACAGCAAGAATATGGTCCACTTATTTAAAAACTTTTATACTAGAGCAGCCTGTATTAAGGAAATGAAGAAAAAGGAAGCTGAGTGGAACCGGATTAAAGGTAATACAAGTGTTGGTAAGGGGAGTACGGTTGAGGATTTGTGCAATATGCATTTGTTGTATCAGGTTGAGCAAGGAGAACTTAAGCCCAAGTCTATTGATCGCAGGGAATGTACCATAGACAACCATATAGCAGCATATCCTATCGGAAAAATGCAGCTACAGGCGGTGAGAGTTGCTGATATAGATAACCATATCAGTGATTTGATTGGAAAAAGCGAACTGTCAGCCTCTTCTATTGAGAAGGTTGTTGATGTTCTCAATGCTGCCTATAACTGGGCGATTGTTCGTGGGGAATTAGAGGTTAATCCTATTGCTCCCATAAAACCCACATTGGTTAAGCGATTACAGAAAATGCGCCAGAAAACTGTGGATGAGGCTGATGTGTCAGTTTTGTCGGAAGAGGAAGAGCGTCATTTTGTAAGTGAGGCGATGTTGAGGAATCCTAAGACCGGAAAATATGTTTACGCTGCAGGGCTGTATGGTTTGTTGCTGCTTTATACAGGGATGCGTTGCGGAGAAATGCTGGCTTTGCGCTGGAAGGATGTGGATTTCGAAAATCGAATGCTTACAATTGATAAGAGTCGGTCCGTTGCCAAGAATCGTAACAGAGCTACGGAAGAGGAGCGGAAATATGTAACAGTAGAAGGTACGACCAAGAATGAGAAGGCTCGTAGAATTGAACTGATGCCGGAGGCTTTGCGAATACTGCATCTGATTAGGATGGAGTGTCCAGATGAAAGTGAGCAAGCATTGGTAGTTACCACACGTACTGGAAAGGGCAATACAGCAACCAATTTGGAACATCGAGTGGCAACGATATTTAAACATGCAGGTATCGAGGACCTTACAGGTGGTCTTCATATCTTCCGGCGAACCCGCGCAACGCGTATGTACGAGGCTGGAGCGCGTGTCAAAGAGATTGCAGCTTACATAGGAGACCTTGAAAGTACTACCGAGCGATATTATATCGCCGTGAGAAAGAAGGTTACTACTGATGGGAAGGTACAACAGGTAGTGCAATTGCCTACAGGTTCTTTGGGGATTGAGGGTAATAGGTAATGGAATAGGAAGTCTGCTAAGTGTGGAGAGAAGCCGTTTTAGGCGAAAGAGAGCACATTTAGCAGATTTTTCTTTTGTGTGGTAGTTTATAACATGGTTTGGAGAGAGCTTTGGAAAGTGTACCGATAATTCTTGTAAAATCTGTTCCTACTAGGTATAATAATATCAGTGGAAAATGCGGAAATATTACAAATGAATTACTTCGGGAATATGAAAGAACGGAAGGATTCAGGTATGTAGAAAATAGGAAAAATTATAAGTTGTTTGGATATTGATGAAATATGTAGAATTACGATATAATCAATGTAGTTCCTACAAGGAGGATTTATAATGAATTTAAAGACATTGACAATAAATAATTTTAAGATGTTGGAAAATATTGAATTGTCATTTGGACCAGGTTTTAATTTGCTTTTGGGAGATAATGGTGTTGGTAAAACGACTATTCTTGAATCCGCAGCAGTGGCTTTAGGTGGTTTTCTTGTTGGAATGGAGGATGTGCCAACTAGAAATATATATATGCGAGATATTAGATATCATCTTGAAAAAGATAGTATTGGTATAGGAAATAAGGTATATCATTATCCCGTAGAAGTTTCCTGTGAGTTAATGTATGATGGTGAAATGTACCAATGGTCCAGGCAGAAAAAGAGCCCGGAGGGTAAGACTACAACTAATCCAAAAAAAATTTGGGGTGTAGCAAGAGAAATGGTAAATAATGTTGCTAAGGAGGATATGTGGCCTGTTTTGAGTTATCAAAGTGCATCTAGAAATTGGATATCAAAGAGGGCTGATGCAGATAAAAAGAAGAGGAAAGAACTTCATGATAGAAGGTGCGGATATTTAGGTTGTTTAGATGATATTGCAAGTTTGAATTCCGTTTATGAATGGTGTTATCAAATGGAATGGTTATTGGTTCGGAATCATGTTATACCTGAAGCATATAATCAATTTGGAAAAATATTAAAAATGTTTATGACACGGATGAATAATGGAATTACTAGCGAGATTGTATTTCATCCTTCTGCAAAAGAGTTAATGTATATGGAAAATGGAAGATATATGTTGCTGGAGGACATGAGTGCAGGTTATCAGGCGGTGTTAAAGTTAGTAATTGATTTGGCATATCGCATGTCAATATTGAATCCAGATGCAGGTGAAAATATCCGTATGGCTAAAGGTGTTGTTTTGATTGATGAGATTGATACCAATTTACACCCTAAATGGCAGTGGAATATAGTGGATGCATTAGTAGAAACATTTCCTAATGTTCAATTTATTGCGGCTACGCATTCGCCGATGATTGTTTCATCTTGTAAAGGAGCTACTATTATTCGTGTTAATGGAAATGGGGAGGCAAAATATTTGCAAGATGCATATGCATATACTGTAGATGATATTTTGCGAGATATGTTGGGTAAGTATATTCGACCCGAAAAAATTGATAAGCTTATTGCAGAATTTGAAAAAAATATGGATTACGAGGATTATGACAAAGCAAAGGAAGCTTTGGACAAAGCTAGAGCTGAATTAGGAGCTAATCATCCAGATGTGATTTGCATGCAATCTGAGTATAAAATGGAAACAGAATAGGGGTTTTATATGATTTATATACGTAAGAAAAGAACTCCTCAGTTCGTCAAAGCTAAAAGAGATGAGATTATTAATACACCGGATAGTGGATATGAAGAAATTGTGTTGCCGAAAGATAGTAAGCAAATGAGAGTACTATTTGGACAAATGACTTCTGTGGAACTTCGTAAATCTCTTTGTGAAGAACAACATGGTTTGTGTGCCTATTGTATGAGAAAAATAGTTCCGCAAAAACAAGATAAAAATGATGAAGAAGTCAGGGTGGAGCACTATGTTCCGTTATCGAAAAACAAAGACTTGGCACTGGATTATAGCAATTTTCTTGGAGTATGCTATGGTGGCAATAAGGATATAAGAATCGAGGGAGTTTCCTTTATAGCTTGTTGTGATGCCTATCGTGGAGAAAGAGATTTAACAATTAGTCCATGGGAAAAGCGACAGATGGAAGCGATAGCTTACCGTAGGGATGGATTTATGTTCGTTAAAACAAATATGGGATTGGATCCTGAATTAGTCGAACAAATGCAACGAGATATTAATGAAGTTTTGCATTTGAATGGAGAAGTAAACGAAAAGGGAGAAGTTATTAACGATACAACTTCACGATTGGTTGCGAATAGGAAGAAAATTCGTGACAGTGTTGAGTCTCAAGTGAAGCGGTGGGAGAAACACGGATGCTTGTCATCTACATTTTTAGAAGAAGAAATCGATACTTTATATAGACAACTGCAGGATAATAATGATGCGGAGCCCTTTATAGGGGCGAGAATATATTATATGGAGAAGGTGTACAAGAGTCTCAAAAGAAGAGGAAAATGATAGTAATAGGTCAATCCATAGGTCAATCTCATATCAGGCTCGTGTAGAACCCCAGCAACTACAAGGAATTTCGCCCCTAATCCGACGGACTCTGACTCCGTCATTTCAAGGTTCGAATCCTTGTAGCGCTGTTCTCAAAAAGGGGCTGTCGCACTAAGTTCTTAGTGCGACAGCCCCTTTTTGGTGCTCCGATAATTCTTGTAAAATATGCTCCTACTAGGTATAATAATATCAGTGGAAATGCGGAAATATTACAAATGAATTACTTCGGGAATATGAAAGAATGGAAGGATTCAGATATGGAATTAAAAAGAAATATATATCAAAAATTAATTGATTGGAAAAAAGAAGATAGTGGTCAAGTGTTAGAGGTAAAAGGTGCAAGACAGGTCGGTAAAACCTATATTTTGAAGAAATTTGGCGAAGAGAATTTCAAGAAGATGGTTTATATCAATATGGCCGATGGTTCCGGCGAGGACTTTGTACGATGTCTGTCAGAAGCAACAGCGTGGAATCCGGGAGAGCCGAGACCGCAGCAACCGGTAAAGAAGGCATTAGAACAATTTGATACGGAATTTACAGATGATAAAGACACCATCGTTATCATTGATGAGATTCAGGAGTCTTCAAAGGTTTATAATCAAATTCGTACTCTTGCAAGGGAATTTCAGTGCTATGTTATTGTGACGGGAAGTTATCTGGGTAGACTGATAGAACCGGAGTTCTTCCTGCCTGCAGGTGATATAGAGCACATGATAATGGAAACCTTAACATTTGATGAGTTCTTGGATGTGTTTGGGGAGCGGGAATTATATGAAACCATAGACCTTTATGGAGGCGGTAAGAAGGAAGATTATGAAAAGCTAATGTCTTACTATGAAATCTATCAGAAGATAGGTGGTTATCCGGCGGTTGTGGTATGTTATGCACAGCATAAAGATTTGAAGAAGTGTTCTGCTAAAATAGCAGAATTATTGGATATCTTTGCAGACGAATCTAAGCGTTACTTTGAGGATGTAATAGACAAAAATTTGTTCCGTAAGCTTTTTAATGCGATTGCGTTATTACTGATACAGGAAAAGCAGGGCGTTCGTGATTTAACAAGTGAATTGAGCAAGATTGCTTACCAAGAAGAAAGTGGCCGTATAACCAAGAAGATGATTAATCATGCTATCAGTTGGTTGCAGGAGTCCCATATCATAGGCTATGCATCTAAGGCAGTGGATTGTGATTATTTGCAGATTAAGGAAAATAGCAGATATTATTTTCTTGATATGGGAGTTGCATATTATTTCTTAAGTAAAACAGGTGAGCCTTATGATGTAATTAAAGGATTGCTTGCGGAAAATTTTGTGTATTTGTCACTGAGACGTAGATTGGAAAATGGTGATGAGATTGCCGGAATTGTACCTTGGTTTGCGTCTTATGAGAAGATAAATGGTGAACTGGATTTCTATGTGAGAAGTCTGGTAGATTATAAAAATTATGGCATAGAGGTCAAGAGTACGGATGCAGTTGCTAAGACTGGTAGGAAGCTGTTAGAGGATGGAAAACTTGATTATCTGTATCTGCTGAAAGGTGAGACAAAAGGCGGAGTGGCAGAAGAGAAGATATTTACAATTCCATTATATTTAACTGATAGGATAGGATTTGACATAGTGTAGATATTATGATACTGGTGAACAGCCCTGATAGCGAAATAAAAAAATATGAGAACAGCGTATATGACTGTGCATAGAGAAACAGAAGGATTTATGCAAATATAGAGTGAATCAATCAGAAGAAACTGTGAAAAGTGCTAAGTTGTGTAAGGATAATCATTTTTATAAAGATGCGATTAATAGGTCCTATTATGCTGCATTCTATGCTGTAAAAGCAGTTCTGTATATTTTTGGAATAAAAGTCATCTAAAATAGCATCCTAAAATATTGACAAGTAAACTCGTTGCTTGGCATAATCCAATTGGAAATAATATAATTATGCCAAATGTAAAAATATCCATCAATTTGTATAAGGATGTAAAATTATGATTGAATTGAAACCTGTCACATTAGAGGACAAGTCCCTCTACGAGCGCAACCTGTTCGATGGCAAAGAGAGGGGTTGTGAATATACTTTTGCCAATTTATTTTTGTGGGCAAAAGCGAAAATTGCAGTCGTGTGCGACCAAATAGTGCTGTTTTCCCAATTTAATCGGGGCACATACCTTTACCCTATAGGACCCGGAGATAAGAAATCGGTACTGGATGCCATCATAGCTGATGCGAAGGCCAAAGGGATAGCCTGCCGAATTAGCGGTTTGCTAGCCAAAGAAAAGGAGACTTTGGAAGAGCTCTATCCGGGTATGTTCCATTTTTATACGAATCGGGACTGGTATGACTATGTGTATGCTATTGATGATTTAGCAGATTTGCAAGGTAAAAAATACCACCGGAGACGTAATCACTATAATCGTTTTCGGGATACCTTCCCTGATTATACTTTGGAGCCTCTGGGAGAGGAAAATCTGCCCAAGGTAAGAGAAATGGTGAATCATTGGTACGATGCAAAACTGTCGGAAAATCCGGAGGGGGATTTTCGCATGGAGCAAGCAGCTCTGGAAAATGCCCTTCGCTATTTCCACGAACTGGGTATGGTGGGTCTGGTGCTTCTGGAGGGGGAAAATGTACAGGCAGTGACTTTTGGCAGCCGATTGTCTGATGATACCTTTGATGTGCATTTTGAAAAAGCATGGTGGGATGTGAATGGTGCTTATGCAGCGATTAACTGTGAATTCGCTCGATATATTCGCGACAAATTCCCCTCAATCCGTTTCCTGAACCGAGAGGAAGACATGGGATTAGAAGGTCTGCGTCAGGCAAAGCAGAGATACTATCCCCACCATATGGTAGAAAAATACTGGGCGTGTCTTGTGGAGGATGATAGTGATGAAGATTGACACACCATGCAACTCCCAACTTCATTTTCTTCGTAGTCTGTGGCAGGAAGCCTTTGGGGACACAGAGAAATTTTTGGATGACTTTTATCAAACTGCTTTCTGCCCCAATCGCTGTCGTTGTATTACTATTGATGGTAATACAGCCGCAGCACTGTATTGGTTTGATTGTCTGTACAGGGACAAACAGGTGGCATATCTGTATGCCGTTGCCACTGCAAAAGCTTTTCGGGGACAAGGCCTCTGTCACAGACTGATGGAAGACACCCATGGACATCTGGAAACTTTGGGTTATGAGGGCGTGATTTTGGTGCCGGGAAGTGCAGAACTATTTAAGCTGTATGAAAGCATGGGATATCAAACCTGTTGCCATATCCGGGAATTTAGCTGTGCCGCTGCAGTAGAAGCGGTTCCTCTTCAGCGCATTTCAAAAGCCGAATACGCCAAAGTTCGCCGGCAGTTGCTTCCGGATGGCGGCGTATTACAAGAAAACGAGAATCTCGATTTTTTGCAGACACAAGCAATGTTTTACGCAGGTCCAGGATTCCTGCTGACTTTGCAACGAGAAACAAATATCCTTGACTGTATAGAGTTATTGGGAGATATTGCGGCTGCACCGGGAATTGTGAAAGCTCTCGGTTATACCGAAGGGAAATTCCGAGCCCCTGGCGTGGGGCGACCTTATGCCATGTATCATCCATTGGGAGCGAGCAAGCTTACGTCTCCTACCTATTTCGGACTGGCCTTTGACTGAGAAAAAATTTTAACAATTTTATTAACATGGACACATATATGTCTGTTTGCTTTGCTATAGTGAATGCAGACAGAGGGAACACGGGGCACCTCATGTTGAGGTGCCCCGCTTTTTGCTATCAAGGAAAGAGAGGAAGTTGTTATGAATAATGAAAAAATAGTGTTGCAGTCCCCGCAGCCTTTGGATGGTGGAGTAAATAATGGAGCTTTGTATTATGTGTTTTTTGGAATAGGCGGATTGGTGTTGAGTGCAATAATTTGCTTGATGGGCGGTTCTTTTGACATTTTGGCTGTACTGGTATTTACTATCTTAAGTGTGCTTGTGGGCTGGGGAATCCGGAATAAAATGCTGAAATATAAGTGCTTTGGACTGAGAAAACTGCGGTTCATGGTAGATATGAAACCGCAGAGTGCTGAGTTGTACCAGAGACTGGTGGCAGTATTTACGCCTCTTAATATGAAGGTAGAGTTGGATCATAGCGGAATTGTCAGTGTTTACCATAATGGGATTTATTATGATGTTGTTTTCAATCAGGATGATTCCTTTTCCCTTTATTGGCGTCAAAGTCTTATTAAATCCATGTTGCGGCAGGGATATTACATATCTGTTTACAAAAAGGCATTGGTGTCTATGGGGCTGATTGCCTATCATGTGCAGAGAGTGTGTTTGAATGATAGCGAAAATTATAGTATTCCGGTTCAAGGTGTCGCTGCCCCAAATAATATGCAGGGTAATACCCCTCAAACGACAAAAAAGAAGTCTCACACCGGACTCATTGTGGCACTCATTTGCGTTGTGGCAGGTGTCGTGCTGGTTGTAGGTTTGTTTTTATTCTTCTGGGTAATTGGTTATGCATCTATCATGAATTCTGATGATATGAATTATGCGGCTATTGTTGAGGAATATCCTTGTGATACAGGTGGTCACGATAATGAAAGCCTATATGAAATGTATCAGATTTATATGGAGGATTATCTGAAGGTCGAATTGGATAGTTTTGTGGATTTGACCGGATTGGAAGCAGGCATGGTTATGGATGAGTACATGAGTTATAACAGTGATTATGTGGGTACGCCTCTTATTGTGGAGGGAGAGGTTACTTGTATCGCCGGGGATGTCATTGAAATCATCGATTTGCCAAATGAGGAAGAGGCTATGGAGATTTTTGCTTCCGGGTATTCGGGTTTGAGCCTGGAGGCTTATTATGCGGTAGATATTGGTATGGCGCAGCTTGTGGAAGAGGATTTGGAAGTGGGGGATAAAATTATGGTAGTCGGAATGTATTGTGGAAAAATGGAAGTTGATGGAGGGGAATATATACCGTCAGTGATGGCGATGGCCTTTTTTGACCCGGATGATTTTTCTTAAGGAAGGAGACCGGAATGAAGCAGCGAGTTGAATTGCATATTCTATTTCCTCAAAGTATGGGAAATGTAATGGAGCATATACCTCTTCGGTTATCTGAGGATAAGGAAACTGTGTCTGCTTTTGATTGGATGGATATGAGAAATTCTTTCTATTCGCTGTCCATCATTAAGACCGACCTGATTACACTTTTGGATCGTCTGGTACAAGAGACAGGCTTCGAGCCTGCTGAAATTTCACTGGAGGATAAGAGTGTATTAGATATTTTTAAATTGTCAGGAGACGCTACAGCTTATGGGTATCAGCAGATGCCGATCTTGAATAGTGAGTGCATGAGGGAAACTTTGCAACATGTACAGCCAACAGGATTCGTGGACGTAGTAAAACTTGTGGAAATATGGTGGCAAGGATATGCCTGGGGAGAAGAAACTCGGAAAGTGTTACAGTGTGAGCGTATTGGTGTGAAATCGATTTTGCCACAGAATATTTTATATGCAACGTTGGTTTGGCAACTTGGTTATTACAGGGTACATTTCCCAGAGGTCTATAGGCGGGTATATGCGGAATGTGGGGTGAGCAATCCTGAGACGAATTAAAGTGGATGAATATTTAATACGGGAAAAAGGAAGAGTCTATTCTGTTTTGGTGTTTCCGTTTATCAAGAATATGTGGGCCTATGATGACAGACCGGAGATGGACTGTTACATGGTAGATGGGAGTGCGGAGGCCTTTTCTATGTTGAAATATGCAATGGCAATTATGGTGCAGGCATCTGACAAGATTATCTATTTTCCTTGCAAGCAGGATGGCGATTATAATCTGGTGCTCTGTACTCCCAAAGCACAACTTCGCAGGTCTTCTTGGATAGCAATTCGCAGAAAAATATCTTCGGCTACTAAAAGAGGAACTTATACTTTGCAATATAACAGAAAGAAGCTGGATGATTATTGCGAAAAGCAAATTTTCCAAACAGATTCTAAATGTAGGTCGGGAGATAAGTATCTTTGCCCGGAGATAGGCAGAAAAATTGAAAAGGAACATTTAGAAGAACTTTTGGGAGAGAATTTGTTTATGGTTCTGAGCAAAGAGGAGTGTTACTACAATCATTATTATATTGCTCGGAATCTGGATAAGTACAAAGCGGGCGGTAGGGATGGGATTCGGAGTGAGATTGGATGGATTATTACGCAGAGGGGGATTGCAGAACTGCACAATTCCTAGTTCAGAATGGTGGTTTATAAAGTAAAAATGATTGCTAACGGAGGTGGAAAAATGTTGCCATTTATAATGTACAAATTTGATTCATTGCGGACAAATGCAGAATATATAAAGAATGTATTAGATGCAGAAGTTATTTATAGGAAAAACCTTAGAAGAGTGGAGAAACTTGAAAAGAGCAGAGGTATGTCAGAGGAGGCCATAGAAAAAGAAACCGTTGTATCTAATGAAGATGACAAGGTGCAGAATTTGTTTCAAAGGTTGTATGCGAGGGATGTTTTGTATGGGAAATTGCAGGAAAAATATGAACAAAAGCAAAATGTATAAAAAGCAAAGAAACAGGATGTTTTATATTAGTGTTTTTCTGTACCTGATAGTTACGATATTATTGGCTAACAGCAATCAGGAGATAATTGGTGAAATCAATTTACCGGGGAAGGTTCTGGTATCTCATCGAAGATGGGGAGAATTCTTATTAGGGTTGGGGTGTATATTTACCCCAGTGCTTACAGCACGGTTGATTGAACTCGTTAATCAAACAGAGAAACGCGCAGTAAGGGCATTTTCAAAAACATTGCGTTTTATGTGGGGCATTCCGGTTGTTGGAGGAATGGGTGTATTTAGCCTTGTGTTAATAGGAGCGCATGCGCTTAAATGGTATGAAGGAATTTTACTTGCAACGGTTTTTGTGACTATGGTGCTTTATGCAGTTCTGGAAATAATTTGCGTGGTATATGAAGAAAAGCCGGTGCTACAAGTTGTGAGGTAAATGCTTGTCTGTAGAATGATTTGAAAGGGTGCCGGATTGATGAATGAAAGAGAGTGGCTAAGACAAGGAATCAAGCAGTTGCAAGAATTTTATGCGGGCTTCGGAATTTGCTGTCAACCTATTATGGAGCAGGAATTTGATTCGTATAAATTGGAGCGTCTTATTCACGAGAGAATTCCAATAGGCACTGTAAGGACAAAATCTCATTGGATGACCTGCTTGTTTGACAGTTCAGAATTGCATTGTCGTGGGTACTTAGACATGAGTAGTACATATCGGTATCTTGGAACGTTAGAAGCACAGAAAGGCTTTATTGAGGTACAAAGAGATGATGCAGGGAATTTGTATGTGCTGATATGTTCTGATGGCAGGCATCTGGGAGCGGAAGTAATGTCATACTATTCGCGTAATGGAAAATGCGAAGTGACCGAAGAGTTTGTGGATGATTTGAAGGTGGTGCAGAAGTATGCAGATTTGAACAGAAGAATCATTTTGAGGGAAATTGTTAAGGGAATGAATTGGCGGGTTATGGGTTTACCTTTTTCTGTGGGTGATTATAGGAATGATTTGCATACGGTATATTGTTTTAACAGACATGTACAAAAGACATTGGAGTGTGATGATGAGTGCCGGAACGAGTTGTAGATTCAAGTACATTGTTGACTTATGAAATTGCCAATGAATATCGCAGGAAGGCAGAGCAACTGCCTGATAACGGCGGTCAGGATACAGGGGCGCGCCGCAGATTGAGAAAGGAATTGCAGCAAAAGTGTGGCTTGCGGGAAATTGAGGCGATTAATATTTTGAATGGGAAAAACATTGATATGTATGTAAACAAGTATTATATGCAAGGAAATAATATACCACTTAGTAAAGATCCTAAGAAAAACGCAAATTTGATTAATATAGAGGCATTGGAGGAGCTGGAGCGATTAAAAGCGTTGGTAATGGATGATTTTGCAATTCCAGATTAAAATGAATAAGCATAATGGGGCGTTTGGCTCCATTATGCTCTAGTAAGTAAAAGTTATGTTTAGTCTTCATCTTTGGTTTGATAAAAAAGGTCTCCCACAGGAACATTCAAAATTTGGCTTAACTTGTCCAGATTTTCAAAGTGAATACTGGAGGTTTCGTTATTGACGATTTTGTTGAAATTCTGATAGCTCATATCCATTTGTTTATAGAGCCAGTATTTTGTGTGGTCCTGTTCTTCTAAAATTTCTAAAATTCGTAAACGTAGCATGCTTTTCTCCTTATCCTATAAATTATAGCGAAAATTTAATTTTTGAATAACTGATTCTTGAATAACTTATCCATACAATATATAATGTATGCAATGGATAATGCAAAAGTCATATAGGATTCGTTTGAGTTGTCAGAAAAATATCAAGAAAATGGAAAATAAATACATCAATAAATTGAAATGCAGAACATTGTGTGATAAAATTTATTTAGAGTAAAAAGAAGAGATGGACATATGTGTGTCCATCTAACGGCGTATCATTTAAGTATAAATTACAAGAAGAGGTGATTTTTACGGATATGATAAAACGAGATAAATTAGAAAGAGTACTGTCGATTTATACCAAATTGATGAACGGTTATGTTGTAAATAAGGCGGAGGAAGCCAACCGGTTTGGTGTGAATGAGAAAAGCATTCAGCGTGATATTGAAGATATCCGCCACTATTTGGAAAATTCCGCGGAAGATGCAGGGATTGATAATGCAATTATTTACGACAGAATGGAAAAGGGATATCGCTTAGAGCGGGTCTACAAGATAAAACTGAATAATAGTGAAATCCTTGCAATTTGTAAAATTCTTCTGGATAGCAGAGCCTTTACTAAGGAGGAAATGAAGGGAATGCTGAACAAATTAATTGATTGCTGTGTACCGAAGTGCAATCAGGACCTTGTTAAGGATTTGATACGGAATGAAGCATTTCACTATATTGAGCCACGACACAAAACGGTATTCATCGATAAAATGTGGACGATTGGACAAGCCATCCGAACTAACAATTACATCGAAATTACTTATCAAAGAATGAAGGATAAGGCTCTGGTCAAAAGAAAAATTAAGCCGGTTGCAATCATGTTCTCAGAGTATTACTTTTACGTTACTGCGTTTATTGAGGATGAAAAGACCAAGCAGGATTTCGAAGTATTAAACGATGCATTTCCGACGATTTACCGCATTGACCGAATTAAGGACATGAAGGTACTGGATGAGAAATTCCGCATACCATATCGCAGTCGCTTTGAGGAAGGGGAGTTCAGGAAACGGATACAGTTTATGTATGGTGGGAAATTGCAAAGAGTGAAATTTGAATACAGGGGGGAGTCTGTAGAGGCCGTTTTGGATAGATTACCAACCGCGGAGATATTGGATGAGTCGGATGGAGTTTATACGATTATGGCGGAGGTTTTTGGTAAGGGGATTGATATGTGGCTGAGGAGCCAGGGGGATATGGTAAGGATAATTAACTAGAAAATTATAAAAAATGGAGGATGATAAAATGGCATTGAACTTAAGTCTTATTTTAGAACATGTTGATGAAAGTGTAGAATCCTTTTCTGAAAATGTCGGTATTCCTGTAGAAAAGCTATTGAATTATTCTAAAGGGATAGAGAAACCTACAACTGACATTTACGGAGCTATTGCAGATTATACAGGGCTTTCATGGGAAAAGTTTGAAACAATACAAAAGGATAGAGCAAGAGGAAATGTATTTGTGATAGAAGATACATGGGCACCATCTGAACAAGCAAAATGTGATTTGAGGGAATATCTCTGTGAGGGAATTAACAACTATGCGGATGAAGATGTAGTTGATGAAATAATGAAAGTGCAAAAGTGCATTTTAAATTGGAAAAAACCTAAAATTACTTTTGCTGGGCAATCGGATACAGGAAAAAGCACCATTATTAATGAATTGTTAGGAAGTGAAAAAGTTCCGGCTAAATGGACACCGACGACTTCTATTGCAACATATATAAAACATATTGATGATAAACCATCTTATATAACAGAAGACGTTTGGATATTTGGAAAGCAGGATGGGGAACTGTGGGATGAAAAAAGATTATATGATGAAGAGTATACGAAATCTTTCTGTATTATGCGAGGAGATATATCACTTTTAGAAAAATATGGTACTCACCAAGCAGAACATAAAAAAGTGAAAGAAGCATTTGGAGCAGTTGTTTTTGTTGATAGTCCAATACTTAGAGATTGTGATATTGTGGACTTGCCTGGTTTTGCAGCCTATGATGAAGATGATGTGTTACACAAATTTAATACGCAAAATGGAACGACAGATATATTGGTTTATCTAAGTAGGGCAAACGGATTTTTACAAGACAGAGATTTGGACTATTTGGGAGTATGTCTTGATTCTTTAGCACCTATTGAGAGTGAAGATGGTCAAGTAGGAAAGCTAGGAAATTTATTTATTGTTGCTACACATGCAGAGTCTGTAAATAGTGGAAATGCACATGACTTAAAAGAGATTTTAGACACACAAAATACAAGGTTATCATCTATTCTTCGACATTCGGCGAAAGTGAGTAAAGGCGAAAAAAATACACTGTTACCGTTACGGACAGCGTGTACACATTTAAACTATACAGAAGAAGACTTGCGCACTCGCTTTTTTACTTATGATAAGAGTATGACAAGATTAAATAAGCGATACATGAAAAGTCTTTCGGAGTCGCTTGAGAAGATTCCAATGCAAATTTTTAGTAAATTCAAGGAAGGATTGACTGAAATTACTAAAAATTCAAAAACTAATTTAAAGAATAGGATTAATCAGTATACCGAAATGTTGGAGGACACTGAAAAGTATGTTAAATTAGCAAAGACTATTAGAGCGAAAGAACCTGCTCGAAAAGCAGAGCAAAGTGCGAAAAAGGATGATTTGCATAAAGTAATCGAAAGATATTGCATTGAATCGAAGCAGGAAATAAGTGCATTTTTGGCAACGTATTTATCAGAGAGTAACCTTGTTGATGAAATAAAAGCCACTGGATGCAAGAATAAGAAAAGTGATAAAGAAGCATTTGTGTCAACTGTAAATAAGGTAATAAGTAGTAAAATTCAATCTATCATTGATGAAAAATCAGAGCAATATTCTAAAAAATTGGATGAATATTTGCGAGATTATCAGTCATCTCTGTTAAATCAGGGAGAGGTTGGTGCTGTGAAAATTGTATTTGATGCAACAAAGGCATTTGCGATGGGGATATCTGCATTATCAGCAGTAGGTGCTACGGCGGTATGGTTGACAACTTCGTTTGTAGCTAACATTGTATTGCTGTTCCCTAAATTGGCAAGTATAGGAATGTTTGTGACATTTGGAGGAATAATTGCAATTGGAATAGCCGCATTAGCACTAGCATGTTTGGCTATTTTTAAGGCTCTCGCATGGAAAAAAGATTTAGCAAATGCAATTATTAAATCGTATGCTGAAAAAAAATACGAAGAGCAAATGCATAATGAGGTAGAAAAGTATTGGCAGGATACAAGGAATGCACTAAATGTAGGTAGTCAGAAGATTGAAGAAGATTGGGAAAAGAAAATAAAAGAATATGAAGAATTAGGTAAACCTGAAAAAATTGAAAAACAGATGAAAAAGATTGCAGAGTTAAAAAGTGGTTTAATTTTTTTCGAAGAAATGCCTATGCCATAGATTGGGTAGGCAAAAACTCAGAAATTAATGATATTTTAGAAGAATTGGAGTGTGATTTATGAATAGTAATGAATTATTTAAATTGTTGATGGAGAAGAATGATTTAACGAAGGCTTATGCAGTAGCAAAAAATATTTATTGTAGAAATGTAGGTGATTTAGAGAGCTTTGAGACATTTGCTGACTTGGCTTTGAGAATGGCTTCATTTGATATTGCTTTAGAAGAGCGCAAAACTTTTTTGAATGAAGTTAGTAATTCGTTAGTTGTTTTTTCGGAAAGTGTTGAAATAACGGAGGAAATATTAAATAAAGTATATGAGTATGAAGAAAAAATACATAATGTATTTGAAAGCATTGATAGGGCTGAGGTGGAACATCTTTGTAGCATAAGAGAATTAAATGAAAGTATGAATACAGAATTGCTTCTGCGTCTAGGTGAATTAAATGATGATCTTAAGAATGCAGAAACGCAAGATGTTTTTGACAAGAAGATTAAAGAAGTGACAGAGATAGAACAAAAAATTCAGAAAGAATTTTTTACAGAAGAACAGATGAATACATATGAAGTTTTAACAAAGTGTTTTTCAGATACTATTAGTAGAACAATGGAGGTTTTAAACAGAAAGAGCCTTATAGAAATAAATCGAAAAGCAATATTGTCATTTAAGAAAGCTTTTGATGAATTCGTATGCAATAAATCGAAGTATAAAGATAGTCCCAGTAACTTAAAGTCGTTGATGGTAACAACTTTATTTGCATATGATTCTAGAGACTTATTGAATGAATCGTTAGTGTATTATAATTATGTCTATTCTATGATTTTTAATGATGTTAGTAATGAATTGAAGTATAAGTTAACAGAATGGTCAATTAACACAGAACGGATGAAAAGGTAGGCGATACTATGAAAGGTATGGTTGGGCGTATTTCAAGACCCAAGTATTATTTTAGAGATAAAACTTCTGCAATAAATCAAGGGGCCATAATGGATATTTCTTTTGTTCAGTGGGAAAAAAAAGCGTGGTACAAAAACAACACAGGTATCATAAATAAAATTGCGAACAGTACAGAAATGTATGAAACTAGTAATGAATCAACGAATATAAAAATGGGAATTGCAAGTTCTGTATCTAGCATAATGGCGGTTGAAGTAGCTTCAATGACAAATGGATATAATGCACAAACAATAAAATATGTTAACGCTATTACTGAAAAACAGAATATCCTTAATCAAAGGAATGAAAAGTTTTTGGCGATGAAGTGTGAAAGTGGTGAAAACTTAAAAGCTACATTGTTGCGCAATAAGGCTGATTGGATGGAAGTGAAGCGATTAGTTGTTAGAGATGAATTAATGAAATTGCAGATTGGTGAGATGACAGATTTACCTTTAACAGAAGGAGATGTATCAATAATTAGAGAACAAATTGCTGGAAGGGATTTGTCGGATTTTTCGGATGCAGAACTTGTTAAGTTGATTGATGCGATAATGAAGCCGGATGAACAAATGTGTTTGGATGCTTTCAAGTTATTTAAAGACACGGGTACAGCAAGTCCGTATTTTCAACAAAATAAACTAGATTTGCTAAAGGAATATTTAGAGACGGTTGATTTAGATAAACCAACTGCAGAACAATTTAAAAAATTAATGGATAATTTTTGGGAAAAGTTAGAAATACATCATAGGACGAGTATTTCGCAAGATGCACATAAGCAAAGTGATATTAATAATCTTGATACGTTGAATACGACAAATCATGATATGAAGCATGTGGATACTGAGACAGGAAAAATTAATTATAAAAGACCATTAAAAGAAGAGATGCTTGATCGACAAGCGGAATTGGAACAATTAAATAAACAACGTGTAATAAAAAAAGAATTACAAGGTATTGGAATCACTTTAGCGGTTGCAGCAGGAACAGGGTTTACAATAGGGTTTATTATGAGTTTGGCGCAAACAGGTATTTCACCGCATTGTTTAAAGCATGCGTTTGTTTCTGGTAGTAAATCAGCAGCAGAAAGCTCGGCTATTGCTATAGTGGGATATGGGATAGCGAGGACGGTAGGTGCTACGTTGAGTGAGTCGCTAACAGAGGTGATAGTAAGTAAGATTGGAGAAAATGTTGCAGAAGAACTATTAAAGAATATTGGTAAAATGTGTACAATGGGTATTGTTGGAACTCTTTCTATTATGGTTACAAGCGTTTATCAATTCGTAAAATTGAAAATACAAGGATATTCAACGAAAGAAAGCTTGATACGAGTAGGAAAATCTGCTGCATTGTCGCTTAGTATGTTAGCCCTAGCGATTATTGCTCAAGGTATTTGGGGAGGACCCGCAGGAATAATTGTATCAGTAACAGCAGGAATTATAGTAACGGGTGTGAGTGCCATAGGAATCATTCATGATAGAGAGATAAGAAAGAAGGTCCATCTATATCTAATTGAATTATCGTATCCGCAAAAGTTTGCTATTTGCTAATATGTATAGTTTGTCAGAAATCATTATCGTAGTAGGTTAAAATAGCAGAAGAGGTATACATAAGCATCAGTGAGTTTTTTTGAGGGCTGCAGTATGCAAGATACTTGCAGCCCCTTCTCAATCCTTATAGCTAACCAAATTCCCTATTCTTTAAAATAAAACACCTCTCCCTTCGCCCGAAACGGCAGTTTATTCCCCTTCGGCAGCAGAAATGCATGCTCATGCCAAATCTTCAGTCTATCCTCAATAAACCCATCCGTAATAATCAAGATAGGCCCATCTTTGGGAAAATCCTTGGTACGTTCAAGGAGTGTCACCGCCGGCTGCAAAATGGTTCCGCCGCCTCCGGTGACTTTGACTTTTCCGGTCATATCTTCGGGGCTCATGTAGCCGGCGTCGTAGGCGTGGGCATCGCAGAAGATGACGCGGACGAAGGGCACGTCCTTGGCGGTGGCGTAGCTGGCGATAGCGCCAAGGGCGAGGCCGATTTGGCGGTGGGACATGGAGCCGGAGGTGTCCACCACCACGCCGAAGGTGCGGCTGGCAAGGTCTTGTTCCTGTAAGATGTAGCGGGGGCGGGGGATGTCCGGTGTGGCTCCCTGCCGTCTGCTGGGGCGTGCGTAACTTCGATGCTTTTCCAAAGGGGGGAATTGGTAGTCAAACCATCTGCCCAGCTCCACTTCCCAAGGAATGGGAGGGGTGGACAGTGCTTTTATTTCCTCAACAAGTCCTGCGGGCAGGTAACCTCTTTGGTTGCTATTGTGGAAGTCAAATCCTTCTTTCAAGGCATTTTTGAAAAACTCATCCAATGATACGCCTTTGGCATTCATATGGCGGTCTAATCCGCCAAAGCCCCTCCTGCCGTCGTTCATTATGTCGCCCTGCCCATACCCGCGGAAGGTGGCGTGTTTTTTGAACTTGCGCATTTCTTTGACAATGATGTCATAAATGGACTCGGCGGACATGCCTTTTAAGGTTTCGTCATAGAGAAGACCTTCTTCCGGCATTTTGCCAATTTGCATTTCCCGTAGCCAGCCGTTGATGACATAGTCACAGGCCACGTTCCACAGGTAGCGGTCACGGCCCTGACAGCGCTTGTGATGGGCCAGGCCGGCATGGAGGTATTCATGTGCCAGCACAAATTTCCATTCTTCTGTGGAGAGTCCGGCTGAGGGGTTGATGTAAATTTCACCCAGAGTAATGTCTACGGCGGCAATATGGATTTCGTGTCTATAGCAGAGTTCCATGTCCTCGATGATTTGGAAGGAGGCTGCAATGCCGCCCAGGAGCGGGTAGTGGGTGAGGAACCAGTTGGCGGCTTTGGTGGCAACGGTGTCCTTCTTTTTGTCTGTGTGTCCGCCGGCATGGTGGACGGCGTTGGACACGGAGGTATTCAGGGCAAAGGAAAAGCTGTCTGCGAAGGCGTTACTTTCTCCGGGCTTGTAGATAATGGGGTGCTCTGTACCCCGCATATCCGGTTCTGCGCCATTGGTGCCGTAGCCGTAGGTAGAAAAATTGGCGGTGGTTTTGGGCGCGGTTCCATGAACAACCTCATTGGCTCCATAGTTTTGAGCGAAAGTATTGGAAGTCGTTTTAGCAGTAGTTTCGATTATCGGCTCCTGCGTTGTCAAAAGGTATTCATAGATTTTGCACTCGTCATTGAGCTTGATGTTGCAAGTATCCGCCGGGTCAGCACATATGGGCTCGCCAAATTTGATATCTGCCAGAAAGCGGGCGATGTAGATATCACAAGCTTTGTTCCAGATTTCCGGGTGAAACATGCCTTCCTTGTCCCGAGGGATTTTGTCATTGTCAAAATGTCCGAATGCCAGGTGCAGAAGGCAGTGTGCAAGGACATAAGCCCACTGACTGGCATTTAAGGGACATTTGGTATTCACATAGATATCGCCCTTTTTGTCCACGATGGCTGCACCGCTCTTGCTGTAAATGCGGTTGGGACGAGTGTAAATATCACCCTTTAAGTACTGGAACATGCGGTGCTGCTCAATTTGGGCATAACCTGCGGCAAAAATTTGTTCTCTGGCAGGCGGGTCCTCCTTGTAGCCCCAATAGTTGGTTTGATGTAGTCTGGGCATAGGCACCTCCTATTTGGCACTGACCAGTCGGGGCAGGTCTCTGACGATTTCCATCATAA
>CAYOGM010000039.1:0-19489 GCA_964403595.1 uncultured Acetatifactor sp.
CCTGGAAGGTTTCAATCCAGCCTACCAGCCAGTCTGCAATCCAGGTACCAACAGTACTCTGGGAGATGTAGAACACAAGAAACATAACTACAACGAAAAGAGGAATACCTACAAACTTGTTGGTAAGCACTGCATCAATCTTATCGTTAATATTCTTCTCCTTGGTCAGAACCTTACGGCTCTCAACCTCTTTAACAACCTTATTTACAAATTCGAAACGCTTTCTGTCTTCAGCCTCAACTGCTGCCTTGTCAGTCAAATCAATATCAGCCTGAGTATAAGGAGCCTTCTGCGCTTTTCCCTTCAGACCGGCTGCAGCCTTAACCAATTCCTCAAGACCCTTTGCAGAGGTGGAAACAGTATTTACTACAGGACATCCCAATTTCTCAGACAGCTTAGCTGCATCAATTTTGGTTTCCTTCTTCTCATTAATATCACTCTTATTCAGAGCTACAACTACGGGAATACCCAGCTCCAGAAGCTGTGTGGTGAAGAACAAGCTACGGCTCAAATTGGTAGCATCCACAATGTTGATAATAACATCGGGCTTCTCGTTCTTAACATAGCTACTGGTGATGCTCTCCTCGGAAGTGAAGGGGGACATGGAATATGCACCGGGCAAATCCACAGCAACCAATTCTTCGGATGTAAAACTCTTCTTGATAGGACTTTCTTTTCTGTCTACAGTAACACCTGCCCAGTTACCAACACGCTCATTTCTGCCTGTGAGTGCGTTATACATGGTAGTCTTACCACTGTTAGGGTTACCTGCTAAGGCAATACGCATTTTGAGACCTCCTCTTTTCGCTCAATATATATTAATATGTGTCATGCGGGTTGTGTTGTACTAACGTTGGATAGTTTGTACTAACCCGCAATCTAAAAATATGTGGTGATTGCTCACCACATTATCTTTTAAATTTGAATCATTTCCGCCAATTCATGGTCAAAGGTATACCTGCCATCCTTGATGGAAACAACAAGTCCCGCCTTCATACGGGACACAACAGTAATGGGTTCTCCGCTATAGCAGCCAAGCGAAAACAAGAATGCATCTACCTCTTCATCTCCGGTGACAACATCCTTTACTATGTACTCTTCTCCTACTTGTGCTTCTGCCAGGGTCATGCCTGCCTCCTATATCTCAAACTCCAATTAGTCACTTCTAACCAAACAGAGTTTAGCACAGCGAAATAGGCCTGTCAAGGGGGAAAAACAAAGTTTTTCCCCTTTCAAGCATAATTTAACTTCCTCTCGTCCGATTTTCTGCATATCAACGTTTTACATGTTTGTTCTGATACATCAGCTCTTCTGCACGTTTCATAGCCTCTGCAAGAGTTTCTTCATCGCTTCTCACTGTTCCGCCGATTGCTATTCTGCAACAAAACTCCTTGATTTCTTCTTCCAATATATGTTCCTTATCGCCGCGCATCTCATCTACCAATTGTTCCACCTTCTGAAGAGATCCGTTCTTAAACAGTACAACAAACTCATCACCGCCAACCCTGCATCCATACATACCGTCCTCAATATATTTGTGAATAAACCGGGAGGCCTTTAAAATCGCCTCATCTCCTCTGTCATGTCCGTAATTATCGTTGACTGCCTTCAGGTTATCAATATCAAAATAAATGATTCCTACGTCGGGCTCATTTTTTAACTGCCCCAGCAAATCCTTATAAAATCGCTTGTTGTACAACTGTGTCATACTATCATGCTGACTGTTCCAGACGGCCAGTGTCAAATCAACTGACGACTGCAGAATATCATGCTCCATTTTTTTCATGGACTCACACAAACGTTCCAGCTCATCACCCGTAGAGATGTGAAGCTTGCTAAGGGGCGATGCACCTGAAATCTCTATTCTCTGCTGCGAATAACTGTCCGCTGCATTGGTCATTTGATTGATTGGGTTAATCACACTTTTGTGCATTATCCAGATTAAGAGCACACCATAGCCCAGTGCAATACTGGTTACAATAGCGGTCAGCTGCAACAGATAAATCATCTGGTCTGAACGGAAATTCTCTGTGGATATTCCTACAATCACATAGGCTACCGGTATATTATAGGAAGTCTTAAGTGGTATATAGATATCCGTATGTTTTTGATAAGCAATGGCATCTATGGCCTCACAATTGATTAACTGCGCCTTTATCTGTTCCTGCTTCTTGTCAAAGGTTACAACATCCCCCAGAAAAGCTCCTTCCTCTGATAGATTTGTATCAAAGACATAATGACCACCATCCTCCTCAAAATTGATTACACTCAATTTCACAATATCCGGATTGGTATTGCGATAGTCAATCAGACGATTCCATGTCTCATAATATTGTGTATCTCTCCGCAAATTCTTCAGATATCCTGCAACCTTGTCTCCATCGATTACCAGATTACAGGTATTTGCAACAGTTCCCGCCAGAGATTCAATATATTCATTATTGGTAGACACATAGTTGCTATAGTTGAACGCAATACAACTTATATCAATGAGCAGTATCACCAACAATACATTCAATGTAATTTTATATTTCAAAGACATCCTCATCGGCCCTTACTCCTCATCACTAATATGTCCTGATTTCTATGTACTGTGCGGCATTTTCATAGGTATACACCGCCTCTTCTGTATAATACTTCTTCTCCAAGGTTTCTCCTGCTTCCAGCCTGCGGATTGCCTGTTCCACTGTCGTTGCCAGAAGAGGATTACACTCTACCGAAACATGCAGCTTGCCATCTATCATCTTCTCAAAAGCCTCGCCAAGCGCGTCAAAGGAAATAATGATAATATCACCCTCCGGGCCATAGGTATAACCATTTTGTTCCAATGCCATCATGGCTCCAAAAGCCATGTTATCATTTTCTGAAATTATAACATCTATTTCATTGCCCGTTATCTGCTGGGTCAGAATCTCCTCCATAACGGTCTGGCCCTCACCTTGAGTAAAATTGCCACATTTCTGTGCCACGATAGTCCAGTTAATATGTTCTCCTATCCCCGCCAACACACTCTCTGTTCTGCCGATGGTAGCAGTAGCCCCTTCCGTTCCTTCCAGAATAACAATATTGATATTTTCTTTATCTCTGCCCTGCTTAACAAGATATTCCTCCAGCCACAAAACAGCCTTTTCACCCTCTGCATAGAAATCCGAACCAATCCATGTGGCATATTCCTGCTCATCCACAGCGACCTGACGGTCCGCCACAATCACCGGAATTCCCGCTTCCTTTGCCTTCGCCATGGACTGCTCCCAGCCCTCCTCCACAATGGGCTGAAGCACAATGTAATCCACCTTCTGCCGAATCAAATCCTCCATAGCCTTCACCTGACGCTCCGGACTGGAATTGCCATCCACATAAATCAAATTATAGCCTCGTTCCGCCACAAAGGTCTCCAGATAATCGTTGGTATTGGCATCTCGCCAATCCGATTCCTTTCCGGTCTGAATCAGTCCAATTGTAATCAAATCACTATCATAAACCGGTGCTTCTCCCCTGCTTATCTCATATTGTTCCTCCCCCGCCTGTCCCAGACAGCCTGCCAGAAACAAACTACACATACATACGCATAACGCTATCCATCTTTTTATTTTCATATTAATAACCATGCCTTTCCACAGTTAATTACGTTATTTCACCTAGCTTGACAATCTCTTAACTATATTTTACACAAAATCCTCTAATCTGCAACAAAAAATCATTTTTCTCTTTCTAAACCCCGGAAAAAGATGTATACTGTCTTAGGCAAATAAATTATTTATATTTCAAGAAAGGATTTACTATAGTTATGAAGAAAAAAGCACTGGCAGTTCTTCTGGCTCTGACTCTTACCTGCACGATATTTTCTGCATGTAGCCAGTCAGAAGAAATTACAGCATCCGAGGTAGTCGAAGAATCAACCGAAAGCTCTGTGGCGAACGCTGAAACGAGCTCCACAGAAAGCTCTTTAGAAAGTTCTGAGGCAGCTTCTTCCGCAAGCGAAAGTACAGAAGTCTCCACAGAAGCTGCCGAAAGTTCTGAAGCATCAACCGAATCCGCTGCTTCCAGCGAGGCAGCAAGCCAGGAATCTGTTGCAGAGTCCTCTCAGCCTGCACCTTCCACAGAAGCAGCTGTGGCTTCTCAGACTCCTGCTCCTACAGCGCCCCCCTCATCCTACACTCCTGCAGTAATCGATCCTTCACAGATGTATCGCAGTGAGCTGACCAATGAGTGGATTAGTCAGGCAATTCAGAACCAGCGCCCTGTGGCTATTATGGTAGACAATGAGAAGACTGCGCTGAACCATTATGGTCTTACTCAGGCCGATATTGTTTATGAAATGATGAACAGTACTGCCAATGATGAGGTTACTCGTCTTATGTGTATCGTTAAGGATTGGGGGAGCATTACCCGTTTCGGAAGCATTCGAAGCGTACGTCCTACCAACTTTATGATTGCACCGGAATACAACGCTGTGCTCATTCACGATGGTGGCCCCTTTTATATTAATGACTATCTTGCTAACCCTTGGGTAAATAATTTGAGCGGCGGCTTTGCCCGTATCGACAACGGCAAGGCTCGTGAGTTTACAGAGTATGTAACCACCGGAGAGATTGCTTCCCGCATGAAGGCAAAAGGCTACTCCACTGATTACAACTCCTATTATCAGGGACAACAATGGCAGTTCGCAGACGGAGCTAACCTGGGCGGCTACGGAGATGCTTTCGGATGTTCTCAGGTAGACCTCCCCTTCCCTCACAATGCTTCCCAACTGGATTACGATGCAGCCAGCAATACTTATCTGTACTCTGAGTATGGACGAGCTCACGTGGACCCCCAGAACGGCAATAAGCAGCTTGCATTTACCAATGTAATCGTCCAGTGTGCAGACCTTACCCAGCTGGATGCCAACGGCTATATGCAGTTTAATGTGCAGAATGCAAGCGGCAGCGGCTACTACATCACAGGCGGCATGGCAATTCCTGTTACCTGGTCCAAAGCCAGTGCAACAGAGCCTACCACTTTCTATGATTCCAACGGTGCAGAAATCACTTTAAACACCGGCAAGACCTATATTGCGCTGGTGGCTTCCTACAGATGGGGCGAGTTGGCGCTGAGATAAATATTCGAGATTAAATTTGAGATATAGATTTATAGAACCATTACATAGATAATACTGTATATGAAAAAGGAGCTGTTACAAAACAGATGCGTATATCATCTGTTTTGCAACACTCCTTTTTTATACAAACAATCCTGCAAATAATTTATCCAAGACAATGCTCGTCTGCCTGCCACGGATTACGCCACCAGTCCTGCCATGGCAGTCTCCACAGGCTCATATCTGGGACGGTCCAGCACCTGAATCAGGCATTCGTAGGGGTCCTTTTTGTCCCGTCTGGCAGCAATCTTCATGGCATTGGGGGCAAAGCCCGACAACAGACAGATTCCTTTTTCATTGTCCACTTTTGGAATGGTTTTGGTTCTTCCACACACATTCCAGAAAATCAACCGGGGCATCTGATAACCGGCTTCCTGAAAACGCGCCTCAATCACATCAAACAGTGCCGGAGTGAACCTATTCCATTTCTCGCAAGAGTCATGCCAATATTCCGGTGCACTTGCCGCATCAAACTCCATATCTGAGATGATTAATACCTGCCCGGGCATTTCCTCCGCAGGCACCCCACTTTTGACGGCCATATCCAGCAGAAGATCAAACACCGCCTCGATATTAGTGTTTGCCACCTCATTATAAGCCAGCATAATCTCCAGCTTTTCCTTAAGATTCTTTCCCTTGTCCAAGTCTATTAACTGTGGGCTATGACTGAAGGTAATTGCCTTGTTGTGAAATACCCCCTTTAACTGCTCCGCAAAATAAATTGCCAATGCATCACAGATTTCAATGGCCTGCACACTGGTATCACCGGATGCATGCGAGTACATACTTCCCGACCCATCCGCCACCACAATACAATCCTCAAAGCCCCATTCATTATCAAAACCCTGTTCCTGAATCTGTCGCCACATCAGTTCACTGAGAAGGTCATCCTTTACCTTTGGTTCAAACCATGCTCCCTGCATAATGCGATGAACCACCTCGTAAGGCATGATGCCCTTGCCGCTTAGCTTGGCATCACCGTTCATCACCTGCAAAAGATACTCTGCCCGGCGTTCCCCATCATGTCTCTCGAAAGCTGCCTGATACTTCATATTTGCCTTAGCAGGAAGCTTGTCATATTCCACCATATCCCAGCGGTTAGCAGACAACTTTACCTCCACCACATTGCCGTAGGCCCGAAGTGCCGCCAGCATCTTGCGATATGCACGCTCATTCATACCAAGCTTTCCTGCCAAAATCCGCGCAATTCTACGTGTCTCCTGCGAGGATGTATTGACACTTGGAAGCCATTTTGCCAAAAGCGAAACTGCCCTGCCCTGCTCCATGGCTTTTTGGTCCTCCTCCAGTTGCTTTTTTATCAGCCCGCACACATCCCTCTGTAGCTCTGTATCCAGAAATACTAACCAGTCATCATATCTGCCGTATTCCGGAATCAGGGGAAGCACCGCCCTCGCAATCTCTATGTGGGACTGTGCCAGATATTTCATACACGCACGAAAACTTCTTCTCTCCCCCATTCCCTCCAGAATATCTCTCAGGAAAAACAGCCACTTCACGGCATACTTGGGAGATTCATAATATGCCTTCACAAATTCCTTCACAATCATTTCTTCACTATACCAGCGAAGGGAAGAAACCATGAAATTCAAATCCACCAAGGGATGCTGAGTCGTCTTAAACCCCACTGCCCCCTTCTCGGTCACAGAACGGTTTAGACGTTTTCTCATATAGCGGATTGCCTGACAGGTAGTCCTGATATACTCGCAAGCCTGCCTGTCCATATCCCTGCCATCATATCGAAACGCTCTCTTCATGGTCTCCTCCTCCCTTTACCAGACGCAGAAAAACCCGGATAACTCCGACTTCATGTATCATGTATTTGCATAATCTTTTACCAATTTATTAAATTGCTGTATGCGTCTGCCTTGTAAGTATACTTTACCAACTTCGTCCGTAAAAATCCAGCAACCGGTGGTTCACAAAATGGAAGCCCTGTAAACAACAAGAAGAGGACACGAGGTCCTCTTCTACTAAAAGTTCTAATGGATTTACTTTATACAACATTGCCAAGGCGATTAGATTATCGGCCTGGGGAAAACATTTGCCTGCCTCCCATTTGTACACTGCCTGAGTGGACTCAAAGCCCATGTACTCCACAACCTGTTTCACGGAAAGCTTGCATGCCTTGCGGATTTCTCTCATCTTACGCCCGCTGGCTTCCATGTCGAAATATGGACGTTCCATAGTGAACACTCCTCCTTCCACGGATGCATACGCATCCCAAACCAAACTACGTGTCAGAGTTACAGTATATCACATAGCTCTTGAAAAGAAAAGCAACTTCTGGTTGAAAATCTTATTCCTCACGAGGAGGCTCAGGCAGAGAAAATCTTCCATTGGGGCCGGGCTGTACCAGCTGTCCTGACTGCACCGGCTGGGTATTCTGCATAGGCTGCACAGGCTGACCCATAGGCATCTGACCGCCCTGCGCAGGCTGGATATTCCGGACCGGCTGGATATTCTGCATGGGCTGCACAGGTCTCTGCACTCTGGGTTGATTTAGTCCAATCTTATACACTACACAGGTATCAGCAATCTTGTCATGAAGACCCTGCTTACGTTCATCAAAGGCTGTCATAATATATCCAATGTACACAATAAATGTTGACAGATATTTTCCGACACTCTCGCGAATCAGCACACTCATAAAGGTCAGCCTCTGTCCTTCCGAATCCACTACCTTCAATTTCATAAGATGCTTACCCACTGTAGCTCCGCTATAATAAGTCATAAGTACAAAATATGCCAGTGTTAACAGATAGTAGAACACTTGAACAATAGTAAACTTAAACAAAAAAGGCTTAAACAAAAACGAATCACCTACAGAACTCTGCAAGACCAGGATAGGCAGCTTCACAATCAAAAGTGCAAGGGCCACCACAATGCTATCTATAAAGAAGGCAGCAAAACGACTGAAAAAGCCTGCATAGATAAACTGTTCCTTACTGAACGATGTCTGCATAATACATCAGCCCTCCTATACCATCTTTTTCCATCAACTCGCTAATCACCTGTGCATCTGACTTGGGTTGCATTTCCTGAATGGAGCCGAACAGAGAACTCAGACTGCTAATACTATCCTCCCGCTCATAAATAACAACATCCTCACCAACCTCTTGCTGCACTCTGTCAAAATATTCTTCCTTAGTGCAGATACCGTCAATCAAATCATGAGAAAGTGCTTGTTTTGCAGAATAAATACGTCCATCTGCCAACTGCTTAACAGTGCTCTCACTCAACCCTCTTCCCTCTACAATAATATCTACAAACTGCTCATAAGCCTCGTCCACAAGACTCTGCAAAATTGCATACTGCTCCGTTGTAAGCTCTGTACCTGCAGAACCCATTGCCTTATTTCTGCCACTGGTGATATTTATCTCCTGAATGCCAAGCTTCTCATACAAGCCTTCCATGTTCATGGTAGAAATAATAACACCGATGGAACCGGTCCAACAGTTACGATTTGCATAAATCTCATCTGCTGCCATGGAAATATAATATCCGCCGGAGCAGGACTGATCTGCAAAATAGCAATATATCTTACGTCCGGTCTTCTCCTTGTACTCCATCAGCTTCAAGTACATGTCATCAGATGCAGTTACTTCGCCACCAGGAGTATTCATATACAACATAATACCTTTATTTAAGGGATCATCCATCAACTGGTCAACATAAGCCATATTTCCGGGATGGTCATATCCTTCTACCTCTCCCCACATGGAAGTAGTAGGCTCGCTGTAAATAGTACCTTCCACTTCTATTACAGCTATGTACTCCTCCATAGGAGTCGCTTCCACACTGTCTCCCATAAGCATTGACAACGCATCCTCTGTTGTCTTACCGGACCAAGTGTTCACCAACACACTGCTCACACCTGTTACAATAAAAATTGCAGCTGCAACCACAAATGCAACTAACTGTTTGGTTTTCATAAAATAATTCCTCCCATATGTGCTTTAATGTACTACAGTAATAAACTATACCATACATAATAGAAAAAAACTACTGTTAATTGTGCACGATAAAGAGAATATCGTGAAAAAAGACCTGAATAACAACGTCATTCAAGCCTTTTCAATTATTTTCATTAATATCTATATGATGGAATCATGCCCTATAGACAAAGCTCCCATCGGTAATGCCTGATAGACTAAACCCGTTATTGCATGCCCTCTCTTCTTATACGAAAGTGCATCTGAATACCACATTAATTTCATAAGTTTTACCTTATAAAGACTGGTAACTTTAGCAGATGCCGCAAAATAACGAATTACATCAATTACCTTATCTAAAGAAGGCCTTGCATTTCCATGAAACATTTGATTCTCTTGGAATCTTGCATATCTTGCTTCAATAGCCTTCCTCAAATACTTCCTTTTGGCTATGTTCTCTTTCATTTACAATTCATGAAGCTGTCTTGACTCTTCAAGGAATCTTTTATCATGCGTTGCCACAACAACAGCCGTCCCCTGTTCCCTTACCCTGCTCAGCATCTCTATGACAATTTCCGCATTCCTGTCATCCAAATTCGATGTAGGCTCATCTGCAAACAAAAAATCCGGTTTACTAATCAGGGCTCGCAAAATCGTACATCTGCGATATTCTCCTCCGGAAAGCTCTGCAGGATAAGAATCTCTCACCATTAAAAGCCCCGCCCTTTTAAGCTGCTCCTCCACCTCATCCACCTTCCCTTTTGAAGAAAGAGTCAGCGGCAAGGCAATATTTTCATAAACCGTGAGAGCACTTAAAAGGGAGGCACTCTGCATAGCATATCCGAATTTTTCACGACGCAAGGCAGCAAGTTCCTGTTCCTTCATGTTTTGGATTTCTTGTCCATCCAACAAAACCTGTCCTTCTGATGGTCTTAACATCCCTGTCATAATATTTAACAGCGTAGTCTTACCGCTTCCTGACGCACCATAAAGCAAATGAAACTCGCCGGAGTCAACCACAATATTCATATTCTCAATACATTTATGATAGCTACCGCTTCTGGATACAAAATCTTTTTTCACATCCTTCAATTCAAGCCGCATTAAATCTCCTCCTTTACAAGCAAGGCCGGTTCTATGTTTTTTAATTTATAAACCGCATACAAATAGGCGATGATACTGACCGCCATGTTCAGTCCAATAATTGAGAAGCTGATTGCCAAAATCCTACCGATGCCCGGCAGCAACAGCGGAACCGCCACACTATTTCGGATTGCAAGACGAAATACTGCAAAACCGGCACCCGTTAAGATACTTCCCACAATTCCTGCCAAAAGCACACTGACAGCAAGCTCTTCAAATAACATCAGGATAATCTGTCTAAAGGAAAAACCTATGGATGACATACATGCAAATTCGCGATATCTCTGCCGTATATTTACTGTGTATACAGCGAATATACTGACTGTAGCCATAATGACAAATATCCATTCAAACCATTTTCCGTAGATTCGGTAGGCATTAAATTGTTTGACCAGTACACCGGTAAGCTCTCCCGAAGAATAAACCGACATGCCATCCTGCCCATATGCAGCTTGAAGGTTTTCCTTTAATTGAGCCAGCGAATATCCTTCTTTTGTCTGAATCAAAATACTTGATACACTCTCTTCATCTGCCGGAAAAGGAAGTGCTGCTGCGTACATCGGGTCAGCAGCAATCTCATATGCATCTTGAAAGGTAATAAAGGCACTGTTGTCATATCCCATTCCGGTCTCTTCCAACACAGCCTTTACTCTGAATTCCCGATTGTAATAATTGACAGTTTCCCCTTCCTCTTTGCCCACGGCACATCCTACAATAATTTCTCCATCTCCCAGAGCGGTCTTGCCCGCCTCATCAAGCCAGGCTTTTACCACAAAATCAGTTTCAGGGTCAATGGCAATCAGCTGATTGTCCCCATCACAGCATCCGGAGGTCAATGTTGCAAGAAACAACTGATAACTTATTTTCTCCACTCCCTCTACTCCATTAAGCCGGTCTACCCAGTCCTTTGAGAAATTCACAGTACATGCTTTTCCCTCAAAAAGCGCGTTTTGCACCGTCTCAACGTATTTGTCCGGCACAACAATTAAATCTGCTCCTATCTTTTCGCTGGTTTTCTGCATTCCCGCTTCCATACCGGCAATCAGCAATTTCCCTGCAAACAAAGAAACCGTCATGGTAAATACCAGTAAGAATAAAACTATGGTCTTAAAACTATGGTATCGCAAATTTCTGGCAGCAATTCCAAACAAGCTTGTTATTCTACCTGTCTTCATTATATCACTCCTGTTGAAGATTCTTCACACTCTTTTTCACAAAAAAGAGTTGTGTAACTGCACTTACGATAAGCAATCCGCCGATAAGGTAAAATGCCGGGAATGTCAGACTTTGGCACGCCATGGTTTTCATGCCGCAGCCGCCAATCAGTTTTGCCGGAACCCAAATGACCATAGCCCCTGTTACGATAGTCAGGATGCTTAGTGCTCTTTTGGTCTGTATTGCATCTGCCATAAAAAACAGAACGGCCACCGCAATCTGAAGAACGGCAAGGGCAATCATCGCCCGTGTACTCCAATAGCATTTCATCGGCTTTTCCCCTACCTCGCAGACCGCAAAGATACTTTGAGGCCCTACAATCAGCAAAACCGACAATATCACATACAAGACAGAAAAGATTTTTCCATCTTTCTCATCTTTACTCTCTTTCGTCTTTTCCGTACTCATCTTATCTCAATCCTTCCTTTCTTTTTATCGCATACTATGTATTGCCCGGTCTCGGCAAGTTTCGCGCTGTTTCTTCTTTTATCTCCAAAGCCGTCTCAATGGGAATTGCAATTTGGGAAGTCCCATATTCTCCGCTGTACTTTATCTTATAGATTTCCTTCCCCAGGATTACTTCGTAGGAACCCCAATCAACCTGCTTTGCCCGGACATTATTCCTCACCTCATTTAAGAATTCTCTTCTGATTTCTTTTGTGGTGTGTCCTCCCAAATAAGTATCAAAAGGAAGGCTTAATGCCTTGGTAAGAGTCCCTTCCAATGTACTCAAGGTGTCATGATTGTCTGCAAACATCCACATATCAGGATTAAATGCATCTCCGGCAATCAAAATTCTCTCTTCCTCAACCAACAATCCGATAGTACCCTTTGTGTGTCCCGGCAATTCAACAACGCGAACCGTCAATCCGCCCAAATCATACACACTATCCGGCTCAAGTAATTGTACATTTGCATGGGTTTGTGCAACGAACGTTTCCTTTCCCTCTTCCGAGAGACCGTTTGCCTGGCGTAAGCGTTCGTAGGAATCTGCACGGCGAGCCTTCGTATTACTGTTTTCATATGCCGGCAAATCTGCGGGATGAATATATACACTCTCAAACTGGTAATTTCCTTGTGTGTGGTCAGGATGACCATGACTATTTATGACAATGTAGGGAACCGATAGCTGTTTCTCCACATATCCCCTGTTATCACCAATTCCGTGACCGGTATCCATTACAATGGCTTTTTGGTCACCGCAGATAATCGTAAAATATACCTCCTTGGCTTCCTGTACCTGCCATATTCTCTCTCTGATCTGATATGCCTCATGCATATAAACACCCCCAATACTAATAGGTTTCTTCCACACCCTCTAAGAATACAAATGACTTTTCAATAAAAGCATCTACATCCGTATCTGCATCTAATAATCCAATTTCCACAAATTCATTTACGTTTCTTACCACAGCGTCATATCCGCCCTGCACAGAAGGTGTAAATTCATAGCTTGCTAAAATATTGCCAAATACCTCAGGGTTACCGGAAAGATATTCCTTTTCAATCAAAAACTGTGCTGCCTCCTGCGGGTTTTCATCCACCCACTTAGACGCCTTCATCACCGCTCTTGTGTATTTTGCTGCAATTTCGGGATGTTCTTCAACAAAGCCTGTTGTTACAAAGGTTGCGCAGCAGTATTCATCCGCATAAGCCGGGTCTGTTGCGTTGTCAAACAACACCTCAAAACCATAGCTGTTCGCCGCAACGGTTGCAGCCGGGTCTACCAGACAAATCGCATCAACCGCTCCACTATCCAGTGCCATGGCAAGGTCAGAGCTGCTGTACACCACAAAATCCACTTCCAGATTATCCGGTGTCACACTGACACCCACTTCAGAAAGAGCTCTCTTTAACATAACGCAGGGTGCCTCTGCCAAACCATTTACACCCACGGTTTTGCCCTTCAAATCTGAAAGCTCCCCAAATCCCGAATCCGGCTTCACCAAAAGCTTGATACAGCCGGTATGAATACCTGAAGTCATCGTGATATTCAAACCATTTGAAATGGGCTGAATAAATTTGCTCACCAGACCATAGGAAGCATCTACCTGTCCGGAACCTACATATTCCGTTACAAGGCCATCCATTTTCACAACTTCATAATCCAGACCTTCTTCATCAAAATATCCCTTTTCAATCGCAATCTGCAATGGTGCCTGACACAAAACGGTACCATATCCTATTTTAAGAGTATAATCTTCCGTTTTCTCCTCTGCACTGCCACAGCCTGTAAGTAATAATGTCGTAAGCATAAGTGCTGCAACCAATTTTTTTGCGAACTTTTTTTTCATTTTCCTACCTCATTCTTTCTTTTTATGTATATTGTAACCGGATTACATACCTTAAATGTAGTAATCCACATCCTTAACCTCGCCGCCATAATTCAGGATTTTGAGTATTTGGGAGCGATACTGCAGGAAGTCTGAGTTACTTCTTGCTCTTGGTCTCGAACCCAGGTTAATATCAATTATTTTCTCGATTTTGGCCGGTCTCGGCGACATCACAACCACTTTATCCGACAGATAGAGTGCCTCATCCACATCATGGGTGACCATAATCATCGTCATATTTTCTTCTTCGCGAATTCTTAAGATTTCATCCTGCATGTTCATTCTGGTAAAGGCATCCAAAGCTCCCAAGGGTTCGTCCAAGAGCAGAATCTTGGGTTTGCCAACCAAAGTTCTTGCCAGGGATGCTCTTTGACACATACCGCCGGACAACTGATGTGGATAAGACTTTTCAAATCCCTCCAGACCTACCAGCTTGATATAATCCTGCACCAACTCTTTATCCTGCTTATAAATATGTCTGGCCTTTAATCCAAAAGCCACATTATCGTAAATATTCAACCATGGAAACAAGGTAGGATTCTGAAAAACCAAGCCTCTCTCATAACCGGTTCCCTCTATCTTTTCTCCATCCAGTAAAAGCTCACCTTCGTCCGCCGAATCCAATCCTGCAATCAATCTGAGCAGTGTGGACTTACCACATCCCGACGGTCCAATCAGCGAGACAAAAGAACCTGCTTTGATATCAAGATTGACACCGTTTAATGCAGTTAAATCCTCCTCACCTTCTCTCTGAAATCTTTTCGTGACACCGTTTATGTTTAATTCTCCTACCACTTGATAACTCCTTTCTGCCATAAGAGTACCTTATCTCTCACCCTAAACAACAATGTAATCAATATGGAACATACAACTGCAATCACAATCAAACCTGCATAGACATTAGCATAAGAAAGCAACTCCTTCTGCCAGTTTACATACCATCCTATACCATACTTCGCACCAATCATCTCTGCTGTTATCAAAGTGATGAATGAAGAGCAAGTCCCATTAAATAATCCCAAAAACATATGTGGCATTGCCGCAGGAACGCCCACCTGGAAAATCTGAGCAAGTCTTCCTGCTCCCAACGTTCTTGACACTTCAAAATAGCTGTTTTGTACATTGCTGATACCACTGCTGGTCATAATGGTTGTAGGGAACCAGACCGCCAGTGCAATCAGGAAGGTACTGGCAGACACCGCGGAAGGGAAGCACACCAGAACCAACGGAATCCATGCAGTAGAAGGAATCGGCCCCATGACACGCACAATAGGCATCAACCAATAATTCACCTTTTTGCTGAAACCAATTGCAATGCCGGAAGCAATTCCCACGATAGCACCCGAGACGAAACCTATTGATAAAAGTCTCAGCGAGTACAAAAGACATTTCGCCATCAGCTTGCTGTCAGTCACCAGAACACCGAATATTCTGTCCAGTGACGGAAAGTACAAAACCGGAAGCAATGCTGTCTTGGCTGTCATCAAATTAATGATATTTAAGAGAACTATCATTCCGGCTACAAAATACCCCTTATAAATCAGCTTCTTTTGTATCCCCTTATTCACAAAAGATAGTCCAAAGAAAATCGCCCACACCACCAATCCAATCAACAACGCATATGTAAAATAAGATGTTTTTGCCTGTGGATGTTCGCTCGAATTTGGCATGGCAATTTGCAATGCCAATGTGAACAAAATGGACAGACCCGGCAGAATTTCTTTTATTACATCCGTTTTTCTAATTTTAACATTTATGGTCATATCATTTCCTCTCCTTGTAGTGTTCCTCAGACTTCGCTTTTACTTATAATGATACCTCCGCCCACTACACAATCACCTTGGTAGCATACCAGCGCCTGTCCCGGTGTTGGTGCCCGTTGCGGTTCTTCAAATATACATTCCACATAGTTGTCATCTGTTTTTCTTAAAACTGCTCTTGCACCTCTATGATTATATCTTATCTTCGCAGTCACAAATATTTCCTCCTGCAAATCTGCAGTTGACATCCAATTGAAGTCCTTCACAATAACACGCCTTGTCCAAAGTTCATTATCTTCCCCGAGAACAACTTCATTGGTTTCATTACGGATTTCCAATACATATAATCTCTCACCAGCAGCAATACCAAGTCCTTTTCTTTGTCCTACAGTATAGTGTACAATTCCCTTGTGTTGTCCTAATATATTTCCTTTTGTATCTACAAAATTTCCCGGTAAAATATTCTTTGTAGAATTGTTTAAAATAAAATTTCCATACTTACCATCAGGTACGAAGCATATATCCTGACTGTCAGGCTTGGACGCAATACTTAATCCCGCTTTTTGTGCAATTTTGCGGACTTCCGTTTTAGAATATTCACCAATAGGCATCAAAGTTCTGAAAAGCTGTTCCTGTGTCAGGCTATACAATGCATAAGTCTGATCCTTTTCTTCTGTCACTGATTTTCTCAACGTATATCGTCCATTATCCAGCTTCCGGATTCGGGCATAATGACCGGTTGCAATATAATCAGCACCAATTTCCAACGAACGCTGTAACAAAGATTCCCATTTCACATATCTGTTACATGCAATACAAGGATTCGGTGTTCTTCCTGCTTCATATTCGGAGATAAAATAATCCATTACTTTCTCTTTAAATGAAGCTTTAAAATTCATTACATAATAGGGAATTCCTATTTGCTCTGCAACCCTTCTTGCATCGTCTACGGCACTCAAGCCACAACAACCACCATTTGTCTCCTGTATCTCATGAGTTTCATCCTGCCAAATCTGCATGGTTACTCCTATGACATCATATCCTTGCTTCTTCAATAAATATGCTGCAACCGATGAATCCACACCACCGGACATTCCAACTACCACTTTTCCCACAATACGATTCTTTTCCGCATAGTCCCCAAGTGCTGCATTATCTAAGTAAATTACTTTGCTCATATTTTTCCTGTTAATCGAAAAAAATTATTTATACATGTTCGTTGATAAGTATTTAAATGCATTATCTGCTAAAATTACCACAATATTTTTTCCTGCTGCTTCCGGTCTTTTTGCTATCTGCGTTGCAACCCAAAGTGCCGCTCCTGCAGACTGTCCGACAAAAAATCCTTCCTGGCTGACAAGCCGCTTTCCCGTTTCATATGCATCTTCAGCAATTACATCAAAGCATTCATCATAATAGGTATTAAACTGCCTAAATAATGCAGGAACCTTATCATCAGGTACTCCGTCAAACTTTAGTACACCATCAATGGTATTTCGCTCCGGGAATGCAGGGTCTTTTAATGACTGCTTAGCAGGCTGTGCTCCAATAATTTTTATATCCGGATTCTTTGTTCTCAAATACGCAGATAATCCTGATAATGTACCGCCTGTTCCTACCAATTGAACAACATAATCAACCTTTCCGTCTGTGTCTTCCCAAATCTCCGGACCGGTTCCCAGAATATGTGCTCTTGAATTTGCCGGATTTGAACACTGATTAATGTAGAACCATCCTTTTGATTCTGCGAATTTGCCCATCACCTCTCCTAAGGCTTCCAACGAAAGGCCTGTTTTTAACATTTCAGTAAACCCGGGCACATCTGACACCTGTAAAAGCTCCGCCCCCAATGCCTTTAAGATTTGTGAACGTTCAACAGAAACTCCCGGCTGAATGACTGCCACATAATGATATCCCCTTGCATTTGCAAATGTAGCTGTACCAATGCCTGTATTTCCGCTGGTATAATCTACAATAGTCATTCCCGGCTTAAGTTTTCCTTCATACTCCGCTTCCAAAATCATATTGAGAGCTGCTCTGTCCTTAACACTTCCGGATGGATTGAAATATTCAAACTTTCCCAAGATATGTCCGCTAACACCTTCCGCTTCCTCATATCTATGTAATCTTACCAATGGTGTTTTTCCAACTAATTCTGTAATGGAATTATATATTTTCCCCATAATATTTCACCCTTTCTTACTGATAATTGTACTCTATAATTTCTACATATTTTTCATTCTGTAATACACCGGCTAATGATAATAAGCTCCATGCATTACCTGCAGTACCTATATACAGCCCCGAATAACTATGAACATCCTGTGGAATGGTTCTCCACCAGTTTCCAAGCCATCTTCGCGAATTTCCGAGCTTGTAAATATCATTTTTACTATCATCTACATGAGATTGCCCTATAACTGTTCTGGCAGTACGCTTTGCATAATTTAGAAATTCTTCTTCTCCCGTCAACTTATATACGGATATAAAATGCTCAAGCAACCCGGGTGTACCACAACACAATGCCTGACTTCTCCAATATCCTCGTGAATAATTTTCAGGAGCACCTGCTTTGATAATGCCTCTCGAAAGCCTCTTTACCCAATCCAAATATTCCTGCTCGTTCGTAATTCGATATAAAGCCTCAAACAATAATGAAGTTCCGGCCGGTCCATGGCAAGTACTAAGATAATAAAACTCTGTAGAAGGACCTCTTTCCAAGCTGTCTAAATAGGGAACCAGTACAGCATCATCATCCCCAACAGCAATCCCTTGAATATACGCGGCAGCATCTTTTGCAGCCTGCAAAAACACTTCATCCTTTGTTGCCTTATAAAGAATTGTAAAAATCCAACCGACCCCTGAAGTACCATGGGCAAGATTTACCCAAAATACATCGGCAGGAAAATCAATAATTGTCAAGTCTACAACATTCCAATACTTGCCACCGTTTGGAGCATTTTTACCTTTTGAAACGATATAATTGCCCAAGGCTTTTGCTGCATCCAAATATTTAATATCCTTTGTTACTTCCCACGTAGAAACAAGATAGGTAACAAATCCTGCATCTCCGCATAAATCGTTTTGTTCACTCCAATAAATACCTTCCGGTGCCTGCTTTGCCGAGGCCAAAAGATCATCTGCCACCTTTACCGCATAATCCTTATACGTTTCCTCCTTGGTAACCTCATAGAGTTTAAGTATAAGATAAGCACTTCCTGTAGGACCATTATAATAACCGATTTTCCAGCCCGGCATATTTTTTACATGAACCAGCTTATCTTCTGTCCCCTTCGTCTGATTTAATGCATTTTCATAAAAAGCACTGCCTTCATCTGTTGCTATAATATCAGCGGCGGCTGCCTTCGCCTCAAGCAAGTATTCTTCCTTCTTTGTAACCTGATACAAACGCAAATAGAATAATCCAATACCCGCAGAGCCACCATATAATGCTTTTTCTGTTAACATAGGATAATCCGAAAAATCCTCTGTAGAATCCGGGCTTTGAACCCACCTTTTTCCGAAAGGCGTTATTTTCTCTGTAGTTTTAATCCATCTTGCGGTCTCTTCTGCAATTGAAACATAATCCTCCGCCTGATATGTCTTAAATAAATAATTTCTCGCCATATACATTACCTCTTTTCCTATCTGTTTTGTATGATATAAACATAACACACATTTTCTCTTTTGCATAATACACATATCCATTTATTGGTTATAGGCATTAGCTATAACCTAGCAAAAAAAGAAGTGCCAAATCTACAATGACTTGACACTTCTCGCTTGCACTTATTTTACTCATTATTTCCAATATTCTGTTGCCAATCAATCAAATCTTTCAAAGTTACCGTATCCACTACACCATTGATTGCATCACTTATTTTTCTCCATAAAAGATATGTAACACAACCGCCTTGTCGTTCACAATCTGTTTCATCTTCTTCA
>CAYOGM010000040.1:0-19169 GCA_964403595.1 uncultured Acetatifactor sp.
CCACGACCCCTTCATTACGAGTGAAGTGCTCTACCGACTGAGCTATTTCAGCAAGATGGTCCGCCGTCATAGCGAACCAACATTAACATTATAAATGCAATAAATAAATTTTGCAATATATAATTTCATTTTTTGAAACATTTACAATACAGATGCTATTCAGAATGCTCACGTATTCGTACATCCATCTGATTAACGGGAATCTCTACCCCAATGGCATCCAGCGCATATTTGCAATTCTCAGTGATGCGCCACTTTCCGGGCCAATAATCCTCATTAGCAAACCAGCAGCGTACATTTAAAAGGATTCCTGAATCTCCCAACCGGTCTACAAACACCAGTATCTCCTTATCCTTGAGTATTTTTTCGTCTTTTTGGAGCACCTCTAAAAGAGCATCCTTGGCAGCTTTCAAATCACTGTCATAGGAAATATTAACCAATACATCTGCTCTGCGAGACTGCCTTGTGGTAACATTTACAATAGTGTTATTGGCCAGATTGCCATTGGGTAAAATAACCATTCGATTATCCGGTGTAATCAGCTTAGTGTAGAAAATCTGAATCTCCGCCACTTCGCCTTCCTTGTTGGTAACACCTTCAACAATGTAATCTCCCACCTTAAAGGGTTTGAGCAAGAGAATCAGGACACCACCTGCCAGATTGGACAAGCTTCCCTGTACAGCGAGACCAATAGCCACACCGGCACTTCCCAACAGCGCAACTATACTTGCAGCATCCACCCCAAAAGAAGCCGCAATCAAAAAACTTAATATCACATATAAAGCAGCCTTTAAAAAAGAATCTACAAACTGTTTCACGCCCAAATCAGCATCGGCCTTCTCCATACCCTTACGCACTATATTGCGCACAAATTTAATAAGTTGTGCACCGATAACGAAGCATATTACAGCGAAAAGAATCCGACCGCCAAGCTCAAGTGTTTTATTACCAAGCTTCTCTAATAAAGAATTTAATAATTTAAAATTAAAATTCATGGATATTAATTCTTACGCTCCTTGTTTTGTGTTTTTTTCGCTGTTGTCTGCTTTACAGCCTTCTGCTTTACAGTTTTTTTCTCTGTTGTTTTCTCGGGCGTTACCTTTTTGGTGGATTTCATCACAGGTGTATTCTTGCGGATGCGAGCCTCAATTACCTTGGTAAGTTCCTCTTCTGTATAAGGAACAAATTGCAGGATACTTAAAGACTGCGGAGCAAGCTTTACAGTAACAGACTGTCTTCTGTCATCCCATTCCGTATCCACTGCTGCTTTAATACGGCTGTTTACCACACCACTTCCGCCGTACTTGACAGCATCTGTATTGAGAATCTCTTTATACTTACCTTCATAAGGCACACCGGTAGTAATATCCTTCTCAATTCCGGAGAAATTGGCAACTACCAGAAGAATTTCCTCCGGCTTGTCCGTTTTTCTAAGATAAGTCAAATAACAGTCGTCCGCGGAAATATTGTTAATCCATTCAAAACCGGATGCCTGACCATCCATCTCATACAGGGCCGGATAAGTCCGATAAAGCTTATTTAAATCCTTCACAAGCTCTGCCACACCGGCATGTTCGGGATACTCTGACAAATCATAGCGAACTCGACGAACCTCATTCCACTCGTCAAACTCAGCTAAATCCTGCCCCATAAACAGAAGCTTCTTGCCGGGATGCGTCATCATATAACCATAACTTAAACGCAAGGCTGCAAATTTGTCCTGGCGTTCACCAGGCATTTTACCCACCATGGTAGCCTTACCGTGAACCACCTCATCATGAGAAAATACCAGCATAAAGTTCTCGCTGTATGCATAAATCATACTAAATGTCAGCTCACCATGATGATGACTTCTAAAATACGGATCATACTTGATATAATCAAGATAATCATTCATAAAGCCCATATTCCATTTCAAATCAAAGCCAAGACCATCTTCCTGCAAATCTCCTGTTACTCTGGGAAATGCAGTACTTTCCTCTGCAATGGACAACACGCCTGGATTACGCTTTTTCATAATGGAATTGAGGTGTTTTATCATCTCAATTGCTTCCAGATTCTCCTTGCCACCATACATGTTGGCAACCCACTCGCCATCATTTTTGCCATAATCAAGATATAACATACTTGCCACAGCATCCATACGGATTGCATCAGCGTGGAACTTCTCCACCCAGAAAAGCGCATTTGCAATCAGGTAATTGCTTACCTCAGGGCGTCCATAATTGTAAATCAAAGTGCCCCAGTGAGGATGGAAGCCTTGTCTGGGATCCCGATGCTCATAGAGACAGGTGCCGTCAAAATTGGACAAACCATGGACATCTCTGGGGAAATGAGCAGGTACCCAGTCCAGAATCACACCGATGCCGGCTTTATGCAACTCATTCACAAAATACATAAAGTCCTCGGGACTTCCATAACGGGCTGTGGGCGCATAATAACCGATAACCTGATATCCCCAGGAAGCATCAAAAGGATGCTCCATCACAGGCATCAGCTCTACATGAGTATAGTTCATCTTCTTTACATAATCAATCAAAGCAGGCGCAATATCCCGATAGTTGGCGTATTCCTTGCCCTCCGCAGGGTCCACAACAGAGCCAAGATACACTTCATAAACACTCATGGGCGCATTTCCGGTCTGGAATTTCTCTCGATTCTTGATAAAGCCAGTATCTTCCCATTTGAAATCACGCAAATCCGCAACCACAGAAGCGGTTTCGGGACGAAGCTGTGCAGCATTTCCATAGGGGTCCGCCTTCAAGTAAGTGATACCACCCTTTAATTTCAACTCAAATTTGTAATTGTCTCCCTTCTTAACACCGGGAATGAACAATTCAAAAATACCGGAATCCCACAATCTACGCATTTGATACATGCGACCATCCCAATTATTAAAGTCGCCAACCACACTGATACGCATGGCAGAAGGTGCCCACACCGCAAACAAAACACCCTCGCAGCCATCAATCTCTATAGGATGTGCGCCCAGCTTCTCATAAATGGTATAGTGGATACCGTTTTTAAATTTCTCTGTATCTTCCTTGGTAATCTGGGGACCAAAGCGATAAGGATCACCGTACTCACGCTGTACGCCATCCTTGTCCGTGACCAGATAGGTATAAGCCGGAAGCTTTTTGGCAGGTACAAGAGCGGCAAAATAGCCATCCTCGTCTGCGAGCTCCATCTCCAGATTCTTCTTCCAAAGAACTTCGCTTGATGCGCCGGTTCCGGTACCATTCCATTTTACCTCCACTGCTATAGCCTCCGGAAAATAAGCCTGTAACAGGGTCTGGCTACCGGACTTGTGGGGACCAAGAAGTTCATGGGGATTGTCACACTCGGAATAAATAATCTCCTCAATTTGAGGCCAGTTCATCAGTTTATATAATTTCTTATTCATACATAAACCCCTTTATCTCATATATTATAAGCCATTTAAACCTGGCTTTGCGCTCCATAAAACCTGGCGGTATCTCAATTACAGTTCATGCAAAAACAAACCGCTTCTGAGTTTCGGCTCAAACCATGTAGACTTAGGCGGCATCAGTCTCTGCGCATCTGCCACTGCAAAAAGCTCTGAAATGGAGGTGGGATACATAGAAAATGCAACCTTCATTTCAGCCACCTCACCTGCTGTGGATACACTACACCTGCGCTCAAGCTCCTTAAGTCCACGGATACCACCCACAAAATCAATACGCTTGTCCGTCTTAGGATCACCAATACCCAGAATAGGTGCCAAAAGGTAATCCTGCAAAATAGAAACATCCAGTCCTGCTACTGCATCATCGCTACAAATTTCAGACTTAGCAGTCAGACAGTACCACTGACCATCCATAAACATGCCGAACTCACCCTTTTTCGCAGGAGCATAACCCTTGCCGGTAAGGTCAGCACTTTCCTTGCGAACCTCAAATTTCTCTGCAATCTTTGCAAGAAATTCCTCTTCACTGTAACCATTCAAATCCTTCACCACGCGGTTGTAATCCAGAATCTTAAGTTCCTCATCAGGGAACAATACTGCAAGAAAATAGTTAAACTCTTCTTCGCCTGTGTAGCCGGGATTCTCCTCTCTTCTCTTAAGACCTACCTTGGCAGCAGATGCACAACGATGATGTCCGTCTGCAATATATACGCCGGGAATCTTGTCAAATGCATCGGCGATGGTGGCAATCTTTTCATCTGCGTCTACCACCCACACACGATGACCGATTCCATCCTCAGACACAAAATCATACACCGGCGCCGCCTCTTTGACCGTTTTAGTCAACTCTTTCAAAACCTCTGTTGCCCGATATGCCAGGAAAATAGGACCTGTCTGCATATTACAGATATCTACATGATTGATACGATCCTGCTCTTTATCTGCACGAGTGTTCTCATGCTTCTTAATAATATTGTTACAATAATCATCAATGGATGCACATGCCACAATACCTGTCTGACTACGGCCATCCATGGTCTGCTCATAAAGATAGTAACAGGGCTTTTCCTCCTGTACAAAACGTCCCTCTGCAATCTGCTCCTCCAGCATCTTGCGGGCCTTGGCATAAACCTCAGGTGCATAAGTATCCACTTCTGCTCCAAACTGAGTCTCTGCGCGGTCAATTGCCAGGAACGAATAAGGATTCTGTGCTACTACTTCACATGCCTCCTCTCTGTTGTAAACATCATAGGGAAGAGCTGCAATTTTGTTCTCCAGCCCCTTAGCCGGACGATACGCTTTAAATGGTCTGATAACTGCCATCTTTTTATCCTTTCTGCCACATATTAATCATGGCTTTCCACCTTCTTGGTAGAAATTTGCATAATTGTATTTATATATTTTACCAAAAAAAACTATACATAACAAGTCACAGGTGCTAAAATATCTTAAGAAAGTGAGGTTAGATTTCATGACAGAAGAAAACAGAGCAATTTTAAAACGAATTAATGATTATAGTGAAAAAAAACTGGGAGATATTGACCCTCAGAAGGTACTTGTATCCGCCCAGCTCGAAACATTAAAACCTATTTTGCAGGAAATCGCAGATGAAAAAGGTATTTCCCTTGCTGATATGTTTATCCTTTATATGGATTTGCAAAGCGAAGCAAGCTGTGCTACGGAAGCCAAGCTGCGCGAAGATTTGCAGGATATCAACAACGATGGCGGTATGCCTCTTCTGTTCCGCTGAATATTAAACGAGCCCTTCATTACGAGTGAAGGGCTCGTTTTTCACAAGTACGGAGTACAGTCCGGATTATTCCTCTATCATACAGCCATCTACAATACGCACTATTCTTTGGGCCGATTGTGCAACCCCTAAATCATGCGTAATCATTACTATCGTATTACCCATCTCGTTTAATTCTTGAAACAGCTTCAGAACATCTTTACCGGAACTTTGGTCAAGAGCACCTGTTGGTTCATCCGCCAAAAGAATTGCAGGTTTGCCTACAAGTGCTCTGGCTATAGAAACACGTTGCTTCTGTCCGCCGGAAAGTTCACTGGGGCGATGACCAATACGCTGATCCAGTCCGAGCAATTTAATGGTATCAATACACTGCACTTCAGCCTCTTTATGCGTCATGCCTCGCATTAATAGTGGCATGATAATATTCTGCATAACATTATAGGTAGGAATCAACTGATAATTTTGGAAAATAAAACCTATTTTATTATTTCTCACATCCGTCAGTTTTTCTTCCTCAGTCTCATGGATAGCCATACCATCTAAATAATATTCTCCACTATCCATCACATCCATACATCCTATAATATTCATTAGTGTGGTTTTTCCGGAACCGGAAGGTCCTAGAATTGCCACATACTCACCTTTTTCCACATGAAAATTAATATTCTTTAGGATAGGGAGTTTTTCTTCTCCAAGCATATATCCCTTATTAATATTGTTCATGGTAATCATAGTCAAATCCCCTTAACCGATAATGTAAACAGCCACAATAACCTGTTCATCACCCTCTTTTTCTACCACTAGCGCAACATTGTCTCCTGCAGCCAGTCTGGAAAACGTGGTGACAGTTCCAAGCTTGGTAATCACTTCCGTACCCACCGGAATCATCTCTGTGCGGGACTCTTCTGTCAATTGATAATTGGTGCCGTCATAGGAAAATGCGTATGAACTTTGTGCACTCTGTCCACCTCGATTACCACCTTGAGCCATTCCGCCACGACCACCTCTGCCACCTTCAGCTTTCTGATTACCTTGCTCCATCTGACCACCCTCAGGCATCTGACCTCCTTCAGACATCTGACCACCCTCAGGCATCTGAGCTCCCTCAGGCATCTGGCCTCCCTCAGGCATCTGACCTCCCTCAGGCATCTGACCTCCCTCAGCACGTTGTCCCCTACCCATTCCGCCACGACCGCCTATCACTTGATCGCCGCCGGAAATATCATTGCCATGACCTTCAGGCATCTGTGGCATTTCTCCATTACCAGACACATCCGGCATTTCCGGGCGTTCACCACCTTCAATGTTCTCCGATGCAGAAGGCTTTTTATCGGAAGAATTTTCTTTTGCATTTTCTTTGGCCTCTTCAGCTACTGTATAAGTTATTTCATTCCCCTTCACGCTGGTAAGCTGAGCAAAAATAACCTCCTGACCCGCAGAAGTCTCGATTTTAACAGTGGTTTCCTCACTATTTGCAGACTTGTTTTTTCCAAAAACAAAATACGCAATGATTGCGGCAGCAAGCAAAATAACCACTGCAATACTAACAACAATAAGAATCTTTTTTTTCTTCATATAATTCACACTTTCTTACCATAACATTTCAATTATTCCTGATTCAAAGCTACAACAGGAATCAAGCGGGACGCTTTGTATGCCGGATAAAATCCAAACAAACTTCCTGTAACAACTCCAAAAAACAATGATAAAACTGCCCCTGACACCGATAAAGATACCCTTACAGAGAATAACTCCACCAAAGGCGTCAGGCATAGAGCAAGAAGAACACCAATAACCGCTCCCACAAGACTGATACAGCCTGCCTCTAACAAAAACTCAAACAAAATATCTCTTCTGGAACATCCTAAAGCCTTCAAAATACCTATTTCGTTGGTTCGTTCTTTTACCGAAACAAACAACACATTCATGATGCCGATACCACCTACAATAAAAACAATAACCGCCATGGAAATAAGCAACAAGGTCAACGTTTCATTAGAAGCTGATGCCGCCTCCATTTTACTGCCTGCATCAGAAATGGAAAATTGCGTATTGGGATAGCTGTCACCCAGCACAGTCTCAATATTTGCAATCACTTGTTCCACTTCATTGACATCCTCAGCCACTGCTGTGATGGTAGGACTTATGGATGTTCCCGTAATGTACTTAATTCCGGTCTCATACGGTATAAAAATAGCGGTATCAGGACTGATTCCTGATGCAACAGTTCCCATTTCAGCAAGAACGCCTGTTACTACATATGGTCTGTCATCAATGTAAACAACTCCATCATACGCATCGTATGCACTGCCAAAAATCTCTTTGGCCGCCGTCATACCAAGCACACACATCTTTTCCTTACTCTCGTTTTGTTCTTCTGTAAGAAAATCGCCAATTGCAAGTTCAAGATTACTAATACCTGCATAGTTGCTTTCTACACCTGCTACGGTATAATATGCATTACTTTCCATTTCTCCGCCTTCAATAGATGCATTGGTGGAATAAGAGATGGTCACATCCGATATCCCCGGCACAAATATAGACAAATCTTCCGCATCAGATGCTGTCAACGTCACATCTTCCTGATTGATTCTGGAGTCAGCATCGTTTCGTCCTCCTCCAAACATACCACCCATTCCGAAGAAACCGCCATTTCCTCTATTATTTCCACCTGATGGCATACTAAAGCCTCCTCCGGAGGGCATTCCGCCTCCTCCTGAAGGCATCATGGGCATACTAAAGGTTGCTGTTGCCCCGCCACCGCTACTTCCACTGGAATTTCCTACTGCAACCATACTACCAAAAGTAGAAGTATTCTCGTACGAAATATCAATCGCTCCGGCATTCAAATTCTTAAATTGCTCTGCAACCTCCTCTTTGCCACCTGTTCCTATGGCTATTACCAGCATAATCGTAGCAGAACCCACAACAATACCTATAGAGGTTAAAATAACCTTGAATTTATTTTGAATCAAGTTCAGATATACAAGTCTGAAAATTTCCGATAATCTCAAGATTCACTCACCTTACTTTCTATCAGGACTACATCACCCTCAGAAAGTCCTTCTATAATTTCTACATTCACACCATCCGAAAAACCGGTTGTGATTTCCTTTGTTTTTACTTTACCATTCTCATCCTTAATTTTCACATAGGACTTGGTTCCCTTTGTAATGACTGCACGGTTAGAAACATGCAAAACATCCCTCTTTTCCTTCGTTATAAAGGTTATCTCACCTGTCATTCCTTGAAACAGCCCCGACACATCACCCTTTAGTGTAATAGTTACATCGTAAGTAACATTGCCACTTGAGTCCGTACTTGCATCAGAAATTTCTGTCACATCTGACTGAAAAATCAACTCCGGATATGCGGTAAAGGATACATTTGCTGCGGAACCCACAGCAATATCTGTCATATCATCTTCATCCACACTGACCGTCATGCTTACCTCATTCATGTCATACAAAGTAACCAATGTATCGTTTGTGGAAATCACATCACCTACAGCAAGATTCACACTGGTAATTACACCATTTGTACCGGCACATACCGCATTATCTTTAATATGGGTACTGAATTCCTCCCAATTGGTACTGGCTTCTGCATAAATTTCTTCCTGGTCTTTCGCACTATCCTCCAGATAAGCCATAGTCACGTCATAGGTCTCCTGAGCAGTGGAATAAGCCAATTGCTTTAATGAAAGTGTCTGGGTGGCTGAAAGCTTGCCGGACTCCAACGCTCTCTTGGCAGAAGCCAACTGCCTGGTATAGTTTTCTACGTTTTTCTCTGCCTGTTCAACGCTTTTCTCTAACTGTTCTTTCTTCTGCTCTAAATTATTCGCTGTGCTCTCAGCTTCCTGAGCCATCTCATAATACATGACATATTCACCCGGACTATCATATTTATCTGTATAATCCCGGCTCCATTCACAATTCTTCAAAATCTGAGCAGCAGCCTCATAATCAACTGTTGTCTGCTCCAGCTGAGACTTGTAATTTTCCAAAAGACTGCTTGCACTATCCAATGCAGACTGAGCATCTGCAACTGCATCCTGCAAAGTCTGTATGGTTCCATTATACTCTGCAGTAGCATAAGTTCCATATTCTAAAGCACTCTTATAGGTATATTCCGCCTGTTTTGCTGAAAGCTCTTTCTCCGCATTAACAGCAGCCAAATCCGCTTTAGCCTTTTCTACATTAGCTTCAAGCTCTGATTTTATCTCTGAAACAGATTCCTCCTCTAATATATACAAAATATCACCCTCGGAGACCTGTTGACCAACAGACACACAAACCTCTTCCACAGTCAGATTACCAATGGAACCGGTTGATGCCGTAGCACCACCTGATGCCATATTAAACATTTGATTAAACATATCAGCGGAAGAACTTCTAGAGTTTCCTCCGGCATTACCGCCTCCCATTCCAGCCATTGCCATGCCACCGCCGGAACTGTTTGAACTACTGGAAGTACCTGTTTCTGCACGTTGCAATTCACTCATATCCAATTCAAAAACCTGATCCTCTGTACCGATGTCAACAGAACCGCTTTCTGAAATTCCAACAACTAATGAGCCAAACTCCACCATTGTCTCACGGTAGACTACATCTGCATTGTCACTACCTGTAATAGACGCTATCAAAACACCACTAATCACAAGACATAACGCAATACCACCAGCAATAATAACGGAAAGTTTTTTATTTGTTTTTATTAAATTAACAATTTTGTTCATCGTCCACCTCCCATATTGGGCATGTTACCGCCTCCTGACGGCATTCCGTTTCCCATACCCGGAAATTGTCTGTCAGAGTTGCCTCTATCCGGCATTCCGTTCTCCATACCGGACCAATTGCTAATGTCAGAAGCCTCTCCGTTTGTATTGGATGTGTCCTCTTCTTTTTCCTCCGTAATAGCATTCTCATCGCTTACTTTGCTGGCAATATAAATTGTATCGCCTTCTTCCAGCCCGGATATAATCTCCACACTGGTACTGTTTTTAATTCCGGTCTTAACCTCCGTAAGTTCTTTTCCACCAAGAGCAGTTTTTACATAAACATAATTTTTGCCATCCTGTTCCACGATAGCTTTACGAGACACATAAAGAACATCTTCCTTTTCTTCAGTGACAAAAGTAATATCCGCGGTCATACCTCCATACAACGCAGAAGTATCCCCCTCTACCCCTACCACAACCTGATAACTGATGGTTGCGGAAGAACGGGATGTAGCTGTCGTATCAATAGAGAGTATTTTACCTGTGTAAACCACCTCTGGATACGCTGTAAATACAATTTCTACTGTATTACCCACAGAAAGAGTTACTACATCCTCCTGTGTTACATCTACGGAAATTGTCATATCCGACGGTGTTGCATAAGCTACAACGGTACCGGTTTGAGTTAATCTGTCTCCTGCTTCATAACCAACCTCAGTTATTAAACCTGTTTCAGATGCACGAATTACACCATCATCTCCAACAAAAGCTTCAAATTCTGTCAACTGATTCTCGATTTCTTTTTTATTCTCTTCTTCCTCCCGCAAGTCTTCTTTCAGACTCTCAAGGGCGGCATCGTAGTTAATTTGCGCGTTTTCACCTTCTATAACTGCCTCGTTATATTCCTGCCCAACAGTTAAACTATCAATGGTCTGACCCGATTTAGCCAGACTAATCTGTTTATTTAACGCTTCAATCTGCTTGGCATTTTCATCCAAATTATTCTGCGCCTGAGTCAATGCATTCTGTGCATTTCGATATTGCGTCTGGATATTCAGATAATCGGACTGAATCGTCATGTAATTTACCGTATTATCCATTCCGGTATTATTCATGGTTTCACAAGCTTCCGCATACTCCTCTGCAGCTTCTGCATAATCTTCCTGTGCTTCAGCAAGTTTTTCTTCCATAACAGGGATGTTTGCCGTCCTTTGGCTTACTTCCGCCTGCATGGCAGCAATCGTATCTGTCACATTTGATTTGTTGTAAGTATTGCTTTGACTAGCGTATTTCTCTGTAATCTTTACCTTTTCATAATCCAATTTGGCCTCTAACACAGCTAAATCATACTCAGATTCTGCTATATTGTAGTCAACCCGTGCATCTGCCATTGCACTTTCCAAAAGCTTACGCACAGATTCAACGCTTTCTTCTGTAAACTTAATCAGCTCATCTCCTGTTTGCACACGTTGCCCCGGAGCCACGTAAACCTCCTCCACCTTCAAATATTTCTGAACAGTCTCTTCGTCCTCTTCATCTTCCTCATCTTCGTCCTCATCGTCTTCTGTAATGCTCAAATCCAAATCATAAAGAACGGATGTAACACCATAATCCAAGGAACCACTTTCTGTGACGCCTACCTTTAAAGCACCTCTTTCCACTTGAGACTCAATGTAAACCCACTTATCTTTCTTAAGCTGCGGAGCTATAAAAACTGTATAAATCGCCCCCAACAGCAGGAATGCAGCAGCGCAAATGCAGATAATTTTAGTTTTCTTCTTCATTTTCATCACTGCTTCCTCCTCCCAATAGTACAGTTACTGTTTCATTTGTAGATAACTGACCGGAATCCACTGTCAAGGTCACCGTCACAGTGTAACTTACATTTGTTCTGGAATCAGAACCGGAAATCGGATCTATTTTGGTTACAACACCCTCAAAGCTGCCAGAATTTTCAGACTGGATATACGCCGCATCACCTACAGTCAACTTATTAACATCCGCCTGCCCAACCGATACGGACACCGTCATCTCGTCCGGATTATTGTACATAAATACCACACTATTTTCATTCATATATTGATTAGCACGGAGCATAGTTCGCAAAACAGTTCCGCTCCCTGTCGCATAATAATATCCATCTCCGACAAGCGATTCAAAAAGTTTAAGATTCTCTTCCGCAGATTCCTTGGCATCCTTTAAAGCTTCGTAATCAGATTCCGCTTTTTCAATTTCCGCCTCATAATCACTTTCTGCTCGATTTGCTGTCGCAAGACTTTGCTCATAAGTAAGCTCCGCCTGCAAAAGCTGCGTCTCATAATTGGCCTTTGCATCTACCAGATTACTCTCCAGCTCACTCAAGCCAAATTCCAACATCTGTTTTTCGAGCGCTGCACTACGAACCGCTTCCTCATACTGTTCCTGTGCAGACTCACAATCATTCAAATTATCCTCTAAAATACGATACAACGATTGTAACACCTTCAACTGCCCGCTATCGGGAGAAGCACTTTCTGCCTTATCGGCATCAGTTCCGGAACCATCCCCTGAACTGTTGTTACTACGAGATGCACTACCCGAACCACCGCCACTTCCGGTAACCTCAGACCAATTGGCCCCCCATTCCTCCATTAAATCTTTTAACAAATCAAGATTCTCATCATATAAAGCTTGATATTCTCCAACTTTGTAATACTCATAATATCCCTGATCAATCATTTCCTGATATTCAGCAATATCATCCTTGGCCTCCTGCAACTTTTCTTCAGCCTGTTCCACACTATCAGAAAGCGAAGCAATCGTTTCTGTATAAACTTCTTTTGCCTGATTACCTTGCAGAATTGCAGAGTTCTTATTGTATTCAGCTTCAATCAGACTCTGTTCATATTCAATGCTGCCAGAGCGATATGCCAAGTCAGCCTCTCTGAGAAGCTGCTCCAATTCCTCTCTCGCCTCAGTCACAGAATCATCAGACAGCTTTAAAATCTTATCACCCTGTGCCACCTCATCGCCTGATGTTATGTATATCTCTTCCACCAGAAGTCCTTCTGTCATCCCCTCCACTTCAAAAAGCTCCTGTATCATACCTGCACTAGTGATTCCTGATGCTACCACCATATTTTCCATATCCAGAGCCATATTCTGAAAATTATCCATTCCCCGGAAACCGGAATCAGCCTTTTTTTGTTTTAAAACAAACACACCAACAAGCACCAAGGCCAAAATTATCACAACAATACTGCCTGTGATTAACAAAATCTTTCTTTTGTGGATTTTCACAAATTCCCTGTAATTCACAAAAATTCCTCCCACTTTAATTTACTGATTACATTTTAGAATTTACATGTTTAGAAAAAGTGTTCAAATTGTGAAAATTTTGTGTCCTCACAGAAAAAGAGCATTGATTCATTTGCATAAATCAATGCTCCTTTTGTGTCAGTAACCCCTAGCCTAATATTAGTTCAGAGTCGCGCCTACACCGTAGCTACCCAGTGTTCCGCTACTCTTTACCTCGAACAAACCATCCAAATTCACGCTGCCGTCAGAATTTCTGAATACAGTGTGATAGTTGGTTGCATACTTTCCACTGGAATATCCAGGGATGCTTGTGCTCTTGAAATCAGAAGAAGAAAGGGAAAGCTTGGTACCTTCCTTCACTGCGCTACCGGAGAAGCTTCCGGAGCTGATATGATAGAAAGTGCTGTTTGCATATACAGTGTTAGTCATCTTACCCAGGAACTTATCAGATGCAACAATATCATCTGCATAGGAAAGCAGGTTGGTATACTGTGCGTCAGAAGATGTTCTGTAGCACATATAGTTAGCCTTGGAAGCATATACACCATTGTTAGCTGCAGTACAATTCTTCATGGTTACTGCACCACCATTGCCATTATCGGTAAAACCACATGCACCATTGTTGAATGCTACACAATTCTCAACAACATGAGGTGTAGGACACTGCTTGTTGCTTCCGCCCAGCTTAAAGCCGTTCATATCGCCGTTTGCAGAACCGGAACCGTCAGTCAGCTTACCGTTACCGAAAGCGACACAGTTCTTGATGGTTACAACGCCGATGGAACCGGTCTCAGGCTTTGCATAGAGATCCCAACCATCATCACTGTTACAGTAAGCAATACATCCATCAAATACATTACCCTCACCACAGGTCAGCTTTGCAGCAAAACCGTCAGCATTTTCAGTAGTTGCCTCATCCTTGTTGTTGTAGGAAGTACAATTTTTAATCAAATTGTATGCAGGCCATTCGCTGATGGAATCTGCGCTGGTGTTATATCTGGAAAGCTGCAAGCCGGTATCATGGTTGTTGTAGAACTGACACATCTCGATAACATTGTTGTTACCGGACAGAAGCATACCATTATCTCCAGCGTTGCAGATTTCTACACCATAGAAATACCAGTAATCACCATCCAAAACAAAACCTCTGTTGGAGCTTGCCTCGGACATGCCGTCAAAATCAATTACAACAGTACCACCGTTGATATTGCTAATCTTCTTGTAAGCGCCGGACTTACCGCAGTTATCCTCATCAATCAGGATAGTGCTGGAAATGCTGTAAGTGCCTGCCTTCATCCAGATAGTATTGCCTGCCTGGATTTTGGAAATAGCAGTCACAAGATCCATAGGTGCACTCTCAGTACCGGCTGCGGAAGATTTACCGCTGGGAGATACATAGATATCTCCGCTTGCTACAGTAGTGCTGCCAGAACTGCTATCAGAATCAGAGCTGTCATCGCTGCTGTCGGAACCGGAATTGCTACTATCCGAAGAAGAGCCTGTTACCTTGGAATCAACCTGAATCTTGTAAAGATTAATTCCACTTCCTGCAGAATACAAATATACATAACCTGCATCACCGGAATAGCTATAGGACTCAAGAGATGCAGCGGTTCCTGCAGTCAGAGTGCCAAGCTTGTTGCCGGATGCATCTGCCACTACAAGTGTTCTTGCAGAGCTGCCGGAACTTCTAAGTACAACCTTGATAGTATCGGTTCCATATACAGGAACCTTCACTGCACGGTAAGAGGTACTTCCACCGCCACCAAGTGCAAGTGAATAAGTATACTCAGTACCATCAACGGTCTGAGCATCCGCCTGAACTACCATGGTCTTTGCACTGGTTGCTACCAAAGTCAGACCATCTACGGTTACAGTTGAAGAAATGGTTCCCAAATCCTTAAATCCGGTATTCTTGAAATTCCAGGACTTGGAGGAATCGGTTACGGTGCTTTCTGAATCAGAGCTGTCTGAATCAGAGCTTCCACTATCAGTGTTACCGGAGTCAGTATTGTCACTGTCGGTGTTCTCAGAGTCAGAGCTGTTATCGCTGTCATCACTGCCTGATTCACTAATTGCCTCAAATCTCCACTGCTGACAAGTATTATCATAATATGTCCACTGACATACGTTTCCACCATCCTCAGTGCTGAAGTTATAAACATCCAGGCTCTTGGTGTCTACACTTGCATTGGTAAGAACGCCATATGCATTGCTTGCAGAAGATACAACAGCCTTGAAATTCTGAGGAACAAGTCCATTTGCAGACCAAACCTGAATATTGGTGCCATCTGCATTCTCACCATTAGGAACATCAAGCATATAGCCTGTGCCATTCTTCAAGGTGAAATAACCATTGCCAACATTAGTGAGATACCATCGCTGACCGGATACGCCGGTACCGGTACCCTGTTCAACATTTGCTCCGTCATAACCGGAATTATCGGTAACCTGAAGATACTTCTGGCTGTTTACATTCTTGATATAGTACCAACCATCAGCCAAAGTAGCATAATTGGTAACAGTTGTATCTACAGTAGTATCAGAGCTACTATCATCAACACTGCTGTCAGAATTGTCGGAATCAGATCCGGTATCCTCAGCACCCTCTTCAACCACTGCAATATAAAACAGGTTTGCAGAATTAGCCTTGGTAACAGTATGGGTTCCCGCAGCCAAATCCATAGTCAAAATACCATCGGTAAGACTATACTTAGTGCCGTCAACCTTTACATCAGAGCTGTTTGCAGAGTTAAATACAAGAGTCATCTCTGCAGCAGCAGAATTGGTAAAGGAAACGCTTGTGGAAGACTCCATCTTAAGACAAGTAGTGAGTGTAAGACCATTATAACTTACAGTACCCTTGCTGGTGGAAGTATTACCGGTAATGCTGTAGAAAGAGCTGTCTTTACCACTCTCGGTAAAGTTGTGTACATAGCTTGCGCCGGTCCCGGTGCTGCCTGAACCGGTGTTACCACTGTTGGTATTTCCGGAGTCTGTATTGCTATCAGAATCATCACTGTCGTTGTTGCCGGAATCAGTGTTGCTGTTATCGGTGCTATCGTCAGTCTCAGGAACATCTACAACGCCCTCGTAACCGCCAACTGCCAACAAAGATGTCTTATAGCTTGTCAATGCAGACTTTAATGCAGTATTTACTGCATAGGAGGAATCATCTGTAGAATCATCAAACTCCCAGGTGAAGTCACCACCATTCATTCTGCCTGCATAAGCCTCAACAGTTTCCACAGCTGCGCTGGGAGACTCTGCAGTATAGCTGTACATCAGAGAAGAATCGGTGTCAAAGTTATTGTAAGTGGTAGAACCGCTGTAAGTCTTAACACTGGAAGGAACCGTAGTGCTCTTAGAAGAAACCTCATATGCATCAAACTGAGTGCTGTTCTCCTGATAAGTCACATAAGCCTTCTCACTTACGATTGTGTTGTTGTAAGCCTTGATGATACCACCGGTCTCACCGGAGAAGGTTCCCTCATTGCCATTAGCAATATCGGAACCCTGTTCGGAACTCAGCATAGGATAAGGACAATTTCTGAAGTAGTTGCCCTCAACGAATGCGGATGCACCCATTGTAACACCTACACCATATTTTGCTGTTCCATCAAAGTAGTTATTGTAAATATGTACGGTACAGGTTCTGATACGAGGATGACGTGAGTCAGAGTGGTCATACCAGTTGTGATGATAAGTAATATAATTCTCTGTACTCTCGCTCTTCATACCCTGCAGATTACTCTTTCCGGTATCAAAGAAGTGATTGTAGGAATGAGTAACATAAGTAGAAGTCTTGGTGTCTAATGCACCGTCACCCTTTGCCTGGTCGGCATCGCTACCTGCATCGCCATAGAAGAAGTCACAGTTATGTACCCAAACATGGTCATTGTTCTGCTGCAGACCAACACTATCTCCTTCGCTGCTGTTACAGTTCATGAAACCAAGGTTTCTCACCTCTACATCAGAGGCATTTGCAATACGAAGTCCCCATCCGTTACAGGTTGCATCCTCACCAATACCCTCGAAGGTAATACCACAGGAGAGTCTCTTGGAAGAACTGCTACCCTTAATCAGAATATCTCCGGACTCCATGGTACTAAAGTCAGAAATATTACCAATCAAACGAATTGCCAAAGGTCTGGAATCGTACCCCTTTTTGTAAGCGTTCAGGATGTTCTGAAGTCCTGTTGCGCTTGTAGTTGCTCCGCTGGAGCTGGTAACCACATTCATAGCCACAGAATCCTTGGTATCCTCAGTGATATAAAGAACTACTGCATTGCTCTTCAGTGTACCATTTTCGTTATAAGCACCTGATGCTGTTCCGTTTACCCACGCGAAACCACTTCTGTCATGTGCCTTAACAGTAAGATTGCTTGTTGCCGCCGCAACAGTGCTGCCATCGCTCATTACCGCTGCGACCTTCATCTTATAACTGCCGGCCTTAAGACCAACAGCATCTGCGCGCCAATAAGATGAATACTGTCTGATAAGTTCGGTATCGAGCTGTGTGTACGCAGAATCAGATTCTGACGCACCCTTGACATATGCAGTGTAACCCACAGCGCCGCTAACCGGCTTCCATTCTACATATGCCGTTTCCAGCCAGCCGGCTGCCTCCGTAATAGTGAGACTGGCTGCTGATGCAATTGTACCAATCATAGGTACAATCGCTGTCACCGTAAGTGCCAATGTTAACACATACGATAACAACTTTCTTGTTTTGCGAATAAATGCTTCCATTGAAAACCTTCCTTTCATTATAGTTTTTTCGCCATTTCGATATTACCACACAACTCCCATATTTTGGTAGATGGGATAAGCAACAGACTTTTTGTAACATTTTTGTAACTTTTTCACAATTTATATTGATATTTTTTTAACATATTGTCTCTATTTACGAAATAAAATGTTAAGTAAAACTTTAAAACAAAAATCCGGTTCAGTTACGAAACACTTCGCTTCCGAATCGGATTCTTGACAAAATTATTAATTATTTTTCACTTTTCCATGGGCAGCTTTTATTACCTGATATGCAATATGCAAAGGCATCATGGCAGGACTTATCTGGCCATCTGCATCCTTTACCAACGCAGTAGCATACACTTCATAAAATGAATAACACTTATTTGGGGTTAAAATAACAAGCTCATAGGCATTCCCATACTTTGCCTGATACTGATGAAATCCTTTTGACTCAATTGACTCCACACTTTCGCTCAGGCTTGAACAGACATCTGTGACCGCATCCCAAGGAATATATATTTTCTTTCGTGGCGTAACAACTGTTATACCGTCCATTTTAAGAATAAAATTTCCATTCTCCCTACGACTTAATAAAGCACCAATAATCCAATAGATAACATAACATGCCAAAAGAATTATAAATACCTTCCATTCCTCCATCATTGCACATGTAAACACAACTAATCCAAAAATGAAAGGAACTAAAATACTTTTCCACAATATAAGCGCCAAAGATTCCTTATAATGCCCTCCCGGCCAATAACGAAAGGCGAGAGGAATTCCCTTCTCCAAATCCCTCTCAACCCATTCCTCTGCGATTTGTTCCAGCTTTTTAAGAGCCTGCCCGACAGTAATATGTTCAGCCATTCTTAGCCCTTAACCACTCTTACACGGAACACGCCGTCAATCTTCTCAAGAGCCTCTACGATTTCAGCGGAAGGTGCACTTTCAACATCAAGCATCGTGTACGCAACCTCTCCACGGGACTTATTGGTCATATCAGAAATATTGATACCCTTCTGTCCAAACTCCGCAGTAAACTTTGTAATCATGTTGGCAATATTCTTATGGAAAATAGCAACACGGCCTGCCTTGGTACATACACCCATATCACATGCAGGATAATTTACACTATTCTTGATATTACCATTTTCCAGATAATTCATCATTTCCTTAACGGCCATCTTCGCACAGTTATCCTCAGACTCTTCAGTACTTGC
>CAYOGM010000041.1:0-18992 GCA_964403595.1 uncultured Acetatifactor sp.
CGTAGTATGCAGGCATTGCTGGCCCCTTTAAAGGAGCTTGCGGATTACAGCTCCATGCGGGAGTATGTGCAGAAGTGTATAAAAGCCGGGCGGGAGCAGGAGAGTGCTGCACCAAGTGGAGTAATCGCTCTTTCCGGATGTGTAGATTCCCAGAAATTGCATATGATTTATGGGCTTAGCGATGGTCTTCGTTGTAAGATCATCGTTACTTATAGTGATTTAAAGGCAAGAGAACTGTATGAAGAATATAAATTTTATGACAGAAATGTCACTTTGTATCCTGCCAAGGATTTGATTTTCTTTCAGGCGGATATTCATGGTAATCAGCTGACCAGAGAACGCATCAAAACATTGCGCCGATTAGCGGAGCGGAAACCCGTGACCATCGTGACGACCTATGCTGCATTGATGACTCCACAGGTTATGTGGGATGTGGAACGGGATGTGATTCGTGTAAGCAGGGGCAGCAGTCTGGATGAGAGTAAGCTGGCAAAGCGTTTGGTGGACATGGGATATGAGAAAACCTATCAGGTAGAAAATCCGGGACAATTCTCTATCCGTGGCGGTATCGTGGATGTATATGATTTGACGGAGGAGAATCCTTATCGAATTGAATTGTGGGGTGATGAGGTGGATTCCATTCGAAGCTTTGATATCCTGAGCCAACGTTCTATTGAGAAGCTGGAGAGTATCAGTATTTTCCCGGCTACAGAATTTGTTTTGTCCAGAGACCGTATGTATGCCGGTCTTGATAAAATTGAAAAGGAAGCAAAAGAAAGGGAGGCGTTCTTTCGGGAAAAGCATCAGCCGGAGGAAGCCCATCGCATAGCCACACAGGTAAAGGAGCTAAGAGAACAGCTTCTGGAGTTGCAGAATAAAGTTAATCTGGACAGTTATTTGAGATGCTTTTTTGAAGATACAGTGATGCTGTCGGAGCTTGTGAAAAATCTGACCAAGGCGCCGGTATTTTTTATTGATGAACCGGCAAGGGTAAAGGAACAGGCAGCAGCCATTGAATTGGAGTTTCGCGAGAGTATGGGACAGCGTGCATTGAAGGGCTATATTCTGCCCAGTCAGATGGACCTTCTCTTCAGCGGGGAACAGGTGGCGGCGGGGCTTTCCTCCTGTATGGTATTCACTCTTGCAACACTGGATGGGCAACAGGGTTATTTTAAAACAAACCACAAACATGACATATATGTCAGAAATGTAGCGCCCTATAACAACAGCTTTGAAGCATTGGTTAAGGATATGCTACAATTTCGTAAAAAGGGTTATAGAGTGCTTCTTTTGTCCGGTTCCAGAACTCGTGCAAAGCGTCTGGCAGAGGATTTGCGTGACAGGGAGCTTGCGGCAGTTTATACAGAGGATCCCATGCGCGAAGTGCAGCCGGGGGAAGTGGTGACCTGTTACGGACATGTGAGCAGGGGCTTTGAATATCCCATGCTTAAGTTTGTAGTGTTGTCAGAGACGGATATTTTCGGTGCTGAGAAAAAGAAGAAAAAGAAACGCAAGCTTTTTCAGGGACAGAAAATCAATGATTTTCATGAGTTGAAGGTTGGCGATTATGTGGTTCATGAAAGTCATGGACTGGGTATCTATAAGGGTATCGAGAAAGTTGAGATGAATCACGTAGTCAAGGATTATATGAAGATAGAGTACCGGGACGGTGGTATTTTGTATGTGCTTGCCACAGGCTTGGATGTAATTCAAAAATATGCTTCAGCTGATGCCAAGGCTCCAAAGCTAAATAAGCTGGGTGGAAAGGAATGGGAGCGTACCAAGACAAAAGTCCGCTCTGCAGTCAATGAGGTAGCCAAGGATTTGGTGGAGTTGTATGCGGCAAGACAGCAGGCGGAAGGCTTTCAGTATGGCAAGGATACTGTGTGGCAGAGAGAGTTTGAAGAGATGTTTCCCTTTGAGGAGACAGAGGATCAGCTGACAGCCATTGCAGATACCAAGGCAGATATGGAGAGTAGCCGTATTATGGACCGTCTGGTCTGCGGAGATGTAGGCTATGGCAAGACGGAGATTGCCATTCGCGCGGCTTTCAAGGCGGTACAGGAGGGCAAACAGGTGGTGTATCTTGCACCCACAACCATTCTTGCGGGGCAGCACTACAATACCTTTGTGCAGCGAATGAAGGATTTTCCGGTGCGGATTGATTTGCTCAGCAGATTTCGTTCTGCTGCAGAGCAGAAAAAAACCATTACAGATTTGCAAAAGGGACTGGTGGATATTGTCATTGGTACGCACCGGGTACTTTCAGCAGATGTCCAATTTAAGGATTTAGGGCTTTTAATTGTGGATGAGGAGCAACGCTTTGGAGTGGCTCATAAGGAGAAGATTAAAAAGTTGAAGGAAAATGTGGATGTGTTGACATTGACAGCGACACCGATTCCCAGAACTCTTCACATGAGCTTAATCGGTATCCGCGATATGAGCGTGCTGGAGGAGGCGCCGGAGGACCGTCAGCCAATCCAGACTTTTGTATGTGAGTACAACGAAGAGATGGTCCGGGAGGCTATTTCCAGAGAGCTTGCCAGAGATGGTCAGGTCTATTATGTTTATAACAGAGTAAATGATATTTCCGACATGGCGGCCAAGGTACAGGCACTGGTGCCGGATGCGGTAGTGTCTTATGCCCATGGTCAGATGAAGGAGCATGAGCTGGAACGTATTATGTATGAGTTTGTAAACGGTGAAATTGACGTTCTGGTGTCTACCACTATTATAGAAACCGGACTGGATATCTCTAACGCCAATACCATGATTATTCATGATTCGGACAATATGGGCCTGTCTCAGCTTTATCAGCTGCGAGGTCGTGTGGGACGTACCAATCGCACTGCATACGCATTCCTGATGTATAAGAGGGACAAAATGCTTAAGGAGGTTGCGGAAAAGCGTCTGGAGGCTATTCGTGAATTTACCGAGCTGGGCAGTGGTTTTAAGATTGCTATGAGAGACTTGGAGATTCGCGGTGCGGGTAATCTTTTGGGTATGCGTCAGCATGGTCACATGGAGGCTGTAGGGTACGATTTGTATTGTAAGATGTTAAATGAAGCAGTGCTCAGGTTAAAGGGTGGTGAGCCCTTAAGCGCAGACCAGGATTCCTTTACCACATTGATTAATCTGGATGTAGATGCCTTTATCCCACCCAGTTATATTGTCAATGAGGTACAAAAGCTTGACATTTACAAGCGTATTGCCGGAATTGAGAATGAGAGAGAACGGGATGATATGCGGGATGAACTTTTAGACCGTTTTGGAGAGATTCCTCAGTCGGTAGATAACCTTTTGAACATTGCCTTGATTCGCGAGGCGGCGCATAAGCTATATCTTACCGAAATCAAAGGCAAGGATGAACGCATTGTATTTACTTTTAAAGCAGATGCCAATATTAATCCGGCAGGTGTTCCGATTGTTTTGCATAAAATAGGGAAGGCTTTGTCCTTTACTGCCTATGGTAATCCTTATTTTACCTATAAGTATAAAAAGACCGGTCTTGTGGAGAAGGATGCAGAGCTTTTACTGAATAAGACAAAGGAAATTCTGACAGTTATGTCAGAAACACTTTTGGCTTGTGATAATTAAGGGAGATTAATTGTACCTAATATATGATACCTTCTTATCAGAACAAATGAAATGACTGATAAGGAGGTATCAGATATGAAGGGATATATTACAGCAAATGGTTATATGGGACTTGTGGAAGGCAGATATATTTTATTTGCCAGCGAGGAGGATTATCAGGAATATCTTGAGGCTGCATAAGTCCTGCGGAGGTTGATAATGAAGGAAAAACAGGCGAGGATATATTTGTTGGCGATGATTTTGATAATAGGTGCGCTGCTTCGGCTTATCTTTTTGGGGAGTATGCCCGGTGGGCTTCATCAGGATGAAAGCTTTGTGGCGTGGAATGCATTTGCAATTTTTCATGAGGGGATGGATTCGGCAGGACATGTATTCCCGGTATATATGGCGGACTGGGGTGATGGACACAGCGCACTTTATGTGTGGCTGACGCTTCCTTTTATTGCTCTGAACGGTGGACATGTAACACCTTTTTTGAGTCGACTGCCACAGGTAATTGTAGCGGTTTTTACATTGGCGGCAGTCTATGGGATTGTACGTCGTTTGTTGAATCGTGATGCTGCACTTTGGAGTATGTTTTTACTGGCAATCTGTCCATGGCATGTGATGATGTCCAGATGGGGACTGGATGCCAATCTGGCTCCGGGATTTCTGATATTTGGATTGTATTTCTTTGTGAGAGGTCTGGAGAAAGAGCAGTATCTGCTGTTATCTGCATTCTTTTATGGATTATGCCTGTATAGTTATGCCATTGTCTGGCTGGCGGTGCCCGTTGTGTTGTTGTTACAGATTGCATATGGATTGTTTTACAAAAAGCTGCGCATTAACAGATGGAGTCTGTTGTCTGCCGGGCTGCTATTCGTGATGGCGCTACCGCTTTTGTTGTTTGTGGCAGTCAATCAGGGATGGATAGCACAGATTGAGCTTCCCTTCATGACCATACCACAGATGGGGGGCTATCGGGGCGGTGAAATAGCAATCAGCCTGCAACAGATATGGAGTAATCTGCGGACAACCCTTTCTCTTTTGTGGAATCAGAATACAGGGGCACCCTATGATATTCTGTTGCCATGGGGATTGTTTTATGATATTGGACGTGTGTTTATTATTTTCGGTGCCGTCTGTCTTGTGGTGAAAACAATAAGAAGCCTGTGGAAAAAGGAATATGCAGGAGAGGTTTTTGTGTTCATACAGCTTTTGGTGGGCGGTGTTGTGTGTATGCTTGTGACAGCGGTGCTTCATCAGGTCAATGCATTGTATATCCCTTTGGTGCTTTGTGAGGGATATGGTGTATGGCAGCTGGTCGCATTCTGCAGGAAACGCAAGGAGTTGGCCGGACAAATCTGTGGGGCCGTAGTAACAGTGATATATCTTGCATGTCTTGTAGGTTTCCAAAAAGACTATTATACAGACTATCGTCAGGTTGCGGATGCATACTTTGGTGCGGGTCTTTCGGAGTGTGTGGAGTATGCGTTGGATACCTGTGAGGAGATGGGGCTGGATACGATTACTGTGGAAAAAGGTGCCCAGTGGCCCAGACTTTTGCTTTACACGGAAACCTTGCCTTCGGAATATCTGGCGACGGTAGTATATGATGTAGCACCGGCACCGGCCAGTTTTGTAACGGACGATATTCTGATACGGACAAGAATTGATTATGAAAACCTCTCAAGGGAAAGTGTTTATATTATTTATTATATTGATAAAGAAATTTTTGCAACGGATTTTGAACTTACCGGATTTGGTGACTGGTATGTAGCAACGCCTAAGTATGATTAATATCGGAATTTGGTATAAATAAATGAAATCTATAGAGAATCTTAAGAAATTTTTAGAAGTGCGTTGGTTGCAATAATGTTATTGGAATGATAGAATGGCTATGTGTTTATGTTAACCGGGAAGCAAGGAGGAGAGACATTGAAAGCAAAAAGATTACTGGCGATAATTATGAGTGTGGCCATGATTGCCACATCGACTAATATGACGCTGGAAACACAGGCTGCAAACGATGCGACGGATGCTGTCTATGTTGCAAGTGTAGATGGTACCGCTACAGGTGATGGAGAAGATAAGGCGACCACAGATGGCGGTGATGTAAGTGGTCCGGATTTAGTTATTGAAAATGACCATTTTGGCGTAACTTTTAATGGTACGCTGAAGATTAAAGATGGATTGACATTGGCTGATATCAAGGGAGCGTTGAAGCTTCCCGCAGAAGCTAAGAAGATTCCCCTTGGTATTTTTAACAAAAATGACAAGGTTGAGTCCTTAGAGGTGCCTGAAAACAGCTGTCTGACAACCATTGAAGCAGGAGCATTCGAAGGTACATCTCTTAAGGTGTTTACGGTTCCTGCAGGAGTGACGGAAATTGCAGATGAAACTTTTAAGGATTCTGAGATACAAAAGATTACTTTTGCAGAAAGAAGCAAACTGACCAGAATTGGTGAGGAAGCATTTTCTGATAGTCATTTGGTTAGTATGGTAATGCCTGCCACTGTTACAGAAATCGGCGAGTCCGCATTCCGTTCATGTAAGTCATTACAGTCTTTTTCATTGGTGAATGTAGAGACAATTGGCGCGAATGCTTTTAAATACTGTAGCGCATTGAATGTGTTCTCATGGGGAAGCAAGCTGACTACTGTAGGAGATAATGCATTTCAGGGAGCCGGTTTTGAGGAGATTAAATTAGATGAAGCGTCCGGTGCCAATATCAAAAACTGGGGTAAAAATGTTTTTGCCCAGTGTGAATATTTGACCAAGGTTGCTTTACATAAGGATCTGACCATTGTTGCACCTGGGATGTTTAAGGATTGTGCTGCACTTAGCTCTGTGACACTTCCTGAGAATGGTACGATTATTTCAGAGGGAGCGTTTTCGGGTTGTGTGGCATTAAGTAAGGTAATCATTCCTGCTAAGGTAGGCCGCATTGAGGCAAATGCATTTGCCGGCTGTCAGGGGCTGACAGAGGTGGAAATCAGACAGCGTGGTAGCGATGGAAACGCAGAAAGTGATATTATTCTTGCAGAATCTGCTTTTCCCCAGAAGACCTTGACCATGAAGGGTTACGACGGAACGGTTGAGGATTATGCGGACAGTAAGGGCTATACCTTTGAAAGCCTTTATAATACCTATACATTAAGCATTGATGTAAATAAGGACGAGTATGGTAAAGCCACTCTTTCCAAAAAGAAAGCAAGACCGGGAGATATTATTAAAGTTACTGTTACTCCTGCTACCGGATACCGTCTGAAAGCGTCTACCTTTATGTATAATGATAATGCCATTGATACGCTGGTGGAGGAGGCTGATGGCAGTCAGGTATTCAGTTTTGTAATGCCTGATGAAAATGTAATAGTAGAGGTTGATTTTGAGAAGGATACTGTTTCCTATGGTGATTTGAGTGCCGACTTCACACAGACCAATTCCCAGATGATTTATACATGGGATAAGAAGAAAAAGGTTTTGACATTAGACAAAGCAGGTCTTTCTGCAAAGTTGATTGTAAAGGGTTCGAAGAGTAATCCCGGAAGCTGGATGTTTGATTATACCAGCAAGGATTCCAAGGTGGCGGTAATTGGCACGGATGGTGTGATTTATGCCCGTGGTGAGGGTACTACCACCATTACTGCTACTTTAAAGACAGATACTACCAAGACGGTTTCTTTTAAGGTAACAGTAAATGCAAATGCGGATATTGACAAGGTGACCCTTAAGTACACGGATTTGGGCAAGGCAAAACAGTATACGGAGACCATTGATGGAGAAGATTTTACCATCATTCAGTATACAAAGAGCAATCTGACAAAGGAAGCCAAAGAATTTAATGTGACGATAAATGCCACTTCCGGCACGGATGAGACCAGTTTGTTTGTGGATTCCGATTGGACCACTGCCAATGAGGATATTGCATATCCTGAAGTGGAGAAGTCCATCAACAATACGAATAGAATTCATGTCAATAAGGGTGTGACCGGAGAGACGGCTATTACCGTGACCGCTACCAATGGACAAACATCCGAGAAGAATAAGATTGTTTATGGTGAAGAAAGCTTTATCATTCGTGTTGTTGATGTAACACCCAGATTGTTGCAGAATACCATAAGATTGAATACACAGTGTACTACGGGAACGGTCTTTGAGTTGCTTTCTGTTTATGGTTATGAAGTGGAAACAACCGGTCTGGAAGTTGTGGAGCGGGTAAAGTCAGGTTCCATCATAGAATATGAGACCAATAAATATGTTGAAATTCGATATATAGATGGCGAATTCTACATGATGTTGACAGATGAGGGTAAGGCAGCCGTTAAGAAAAAGGGCAGTGACATTACCCAGAAAAATATGTACATTCAGGGTGAATATACCTATGATAGCGGATACGGAATGGTTACGGAGGTGTTCCGTACTCCGATTAAGTCCTTGGTACTGACTCAGAAGTCATTGAAACCTTCCGTAAAGACAAAAGGTACTCTGAATCTGTTCTTTAATAGTAAGGCAAGTGTCGAGGAGCAGGGAGAGGTTCAGATTACCCAGAATCAGAAGGATTTAACGGTTGAGAAATATGAGCTGGTATCCACAGCAAACTATGAAAATCCGGGTTCGGAAGAAATCGATTCTCTGGCAAATAATTTTAAAGTAAGTTCCAGTGGTGTGATAAGCCGTACAGATAATGAACTGATAAAAGATGATAAGGGAAAAGTAGTGGTTTCCGGCTATCTGAAAATTACCTATGACGGATATGAGCCCTGCTATGCCAAAATTAAAATTCCGGTAAAGACGACAAAGCCGTCCTATGTGCTTTCCAAGACCAAGGCAACCGTTAATGCTTATAGCAATGGTTATGAAATTAAACTGCAGCTTTTGGACAAGAAGAGTAAGAAAGCTCTTTCTCTTGCAAGTCTGAATGCACTGAGTTTTGATGAGTCCTCAGCAGGAACTACAACAGGTCTCTTTGAAGAGATGAATGTGGAGGCGGCAAAGGCAACGGATACCATTACACTGCAAATAAAGAATGCCCAGAAGGGTAAGGCGGTTGTCAATGTAGAGATGGCATCATGGGATCAGCCTATGAAATTCACATTTAATTTGAATGTGACAACCAAGGCTCCCACCGTAAAGGCAAAGCCTTCTTCCATGACCTTAAATAACCTTTGTGTGGGTCAGGCAGCATCTACCAAGCTTACAGTGAATCAAGATGATGCAAAGATGACAGGTATTGCTAATGTTGAGTTTGCAGGAAAAGTGGCTTTGGAGGCAGATGCAAGTAAGATTCAGTTTGCTTATGAAGATGGTGTGTTGTACGCTTCTGCTGGAGAGACCATTACTAAGGGAAGTTATAAATTCAAACTGACACCTGTGATTGAATATAGTGATGGCACAACAGATAATACTGTAAAACCGTTTAGCATCACGGTAAAAGTGGTAGATAGTAAGCTTACAGTTAGCTTGAAACCCTCCACTGTAAAGTTAAACAATTATTACGCAGGCAGGGAGACGGCAACGGCAACCTATACCATTAAAAATCTTCCTACAGGCGGTGACATTACAATTCTTGATAAGGATGTTACAATTATTGGAAAAAATGCAGCAGCAGATGAAGCTCTTTCCAATTTTACATTTGCATTCGGCACAAAGGAAGAAACCATTGATGTATGCATGAAGGAAACTATGCGCAAGACCGGCAGCTATAAGTATACTGTTTCAGGATTGAAGGCATTGGTTGATGGCAAAGAGGTTGAGATTCAGCCCTTTACCATTGGCGTGAGTGTTATCAAATCCAATCCGAAACTGACAGTTAAGTCCAGTGGTTCCATAAACCCCGGCAATAGCAGTTCAGGTATTGTTTATAAACTTACTACCAAGAATGTAAGCGCCAATATTGAGTCTCTGGTGGTGAAGGAACTGAATACTACCAATGGATTGAATAAGCCTTATGACGAAATGGTGAATTTCAAGGTAGGAGAAATTGTACTGAACGATATGGGAGGCATTGAGAGTGTTGAGATACTGCCCAATGATGCAGTGATGTTCGATGCGAAGAAGACTTATAAGTTGCGTATTGGTGCAGTGATTGCAGGTTCGGAAGCAGGAGAGGAGCCTATTTGGACTTCTGATTTGAAGATTAAAGCGAAGCAGGTACTGCCCAAGATTAAGACAGATGTCACAGAGGCGACCCTGTACGCAGGTGCATCCATAAATCATCCAAAGCGTTCTCAGGAGGTATTGATTACCAAGACCACTCAGACGACTGCGGAGATTGCCAGTGTTGGTTTCCCTAAGGATACACCGGATTATATTAAGAAAGCATTTAGGGTGACTTTTGATCCTGAGACTCAGAAAGCAAAGATTACTTTGTTGAGACCTGATTTGTTAAGAGCCAATACAATTTATACGGTTGATTTTGAAGTAAGAACCATCGGTCAGATGGCAAATACCGAAGGTCCCCGGTTTACCATGCAGATTAAGATTTTGAATTAAAATTGAAATTATAGTACTCAGGCAGGTCGCACTCCATAAAGGGATGCGGCCTGTTTTAGCTTTATAGGAAAGACCTTGTCATACTAAAGTGTGAAATCTGTGGAATATTAGAAAATATAATTTGGAGAATGAGAAGGAATATAGTATAATAGTACCATAAAGTTTAGTGGGGGATTAGAGCAATGGAGAAGTATACACTGGCGAGGCTTTCACGGGAAGAACGAAGAGATTTTTATCAGTCAAAATACGAATATTATAGATTGTTTAATACACGTATGATTGTAGTGTCTGTATTGGCATATATTACTTTTTTCTTTACAGACTGCGGAATATTCGGAAGATTTGCTTATGAGACCTTGTTGTCCCGTACAATTGTGCTTGTTCCGTTTTTGCTTTATATGTATCTGGACCGTAAAACAAAGGATTACCGGGTCATGGTATCCTGTTCCTATTTAATGATTCATATCATTATATGGTGCACGGACTGGGCGACCTATCTGTTGCCGGACAGGCAATTTGCAATAGCAGGTATGATGATTATGAATCTGATTTTTGTATGTGCGGGATTTGCAGCACCATTTAAATATAGTATGATAGCGCATGTGTTGTTGCTGGTAGATATTGCTGTGGCAAATCTTTTCCTTCATTATGAAGAGCTGGAAATGATGTATATGTTTAATGCGCCTTGTATTGTTGCTGTTGGAGCAATGCATCATATGATGCAGGGTGTGTATCTGGAACAGTATCTTACCAAAAATAGGCTGGAAGAGCTTGTGGTACATGACCAGCTTACAGAGGTGCATAATCGAAATATCCTAAAGGGAATCAGTGATGGTGTTACTGGTGAATTGGTTCCTTTTGCAGGATTAGATGTCAGCATGTTGTTGATTGATATTGATTTTTTTAAGAAGGTGAACGACACCTACGGACATGAAGCAGGTGATAAGGTACTGATATATCTGACTCAAATATTGAAAAGCGCGGTGCAGACGACAGATTATGTCATTCGTTGGGGAGGAGAAGAATTTTTGGTTATCATGCCGGGATGCACGGCAGACCAGGCGGTTCAGATTGCAGAAAAAATACGTGAGAAGGTGGAAGCCGGTGACAACGGAATCTGTAAAGCGACCATTTCCATCGGAGTTGCTCCCTATTGTGGCGGTGATTATCATGCTGCCATAAAGAATGCGGATGAAGCGTTATATAAAGCGAAGGGAAGCGGCAGGAATAAGGTTGTACTTTTTGAAGGTTAAGGGAAACATACATTATTTCCAAGTACATAGAATTAGACTGTTGAAAAATGCGGTATAAAATACCACTATTTACAGATACTAGAAGAAGGACAAGGTGATAAAACAGATATTTGGTTCTAAACTGACAGTTTCAGGGAGCTAGGAAGTATTGAAGTCGAAAGAAGTCAAGTTTAGTCCAAAAGCCTTGTAAAATAAGGGATTCTAGAGGATAGGAAATTCCTGAAAATGGTAAATGGAGGTATGGAAAATGAAAGCAACAGGTATTGTACGTCGTATAGATGATTTGGGCCGTATTGTTATCCCTAAGGAAATCCGCAGAACTCTTCATATACGAGAGTCGGACCCCCTTGAAATTTATACTGACAGAGAGGGACAGATTATTCTGAAGAAGTATTCACCCATCGGTGAAATGACTACTTTTGCAAGGCAATATGCGGAGAGTCTGGCGCAGGTGTCCGGTCATGCGGCAGTGATTGCAGACAGGGATCAGTTTATTGCGGCAGCAGGCGGATACAAACAGCTTTTGAATAAATCAGTCAGCCGTCAGCTGGAAGAGAAGGTAAATAATCGTGAGACTTTCCTTGCAGCCAGAGGAGACAGGAACTTTATTCCGGTCTGCGATGATGGTGAAAATGATTATATGCATCAGGCCGTTGCACCTATCATCTGCGAGGGCGATATTATTGGAAGCGTGGTGCTTCTGGACAATGATAACCGCGGAAGAATGGGTGAAGTGGAGCAGAAATTGATTCTGTCTGCGGCAGGTTTCCTCGGCCGTCAGATGGAGCAGTAGGAGGGCAAGCCAAAAGCTATTGGGGCAGCCGGATATATCCGGCTGCCCCAATGTATCGGCTTGTCCAAGCTATTGTAAAGAAGGAATAAGTTCCATACTACTACTTATCACTCATCTGGTCTAAGAGTTCCAGCTTTACATCATAGAGCTTCTTGGAGAGGTCGACGTATACCTTGTGAGGGTTTACGAGACGTCTGGTTTCATCCCAGAGTGTGTTTAATTCATCCTGACAGTAAGCTCGGATGTCCATAACCTTCGGGGAGGTGTAAATGCATTCACCCTTTTTGAAGATATGTTCCATGAGGGGGCGCATGGTATAGGTGCCGCCTTTTAATTTGGTCTTCTTCCAAGGCTCCTGAGGGTCGAAGAGGAGTAAATCATCAGCTTCGTTGTATACCTCATCAGCAAGACAAATCAAATCGGCCTTCAGTTTGCCGGATTCTTTTTCATAAATACGATAGATAATCTTATTGCCGGGGTTGGTAACTTTTTCGCTGTTTTCAGAGAGTTTAATTTTGGGAATAAAGTTGCCATCCTTGTCCTGAATGGCAGCCAGCTTGTAAACGCCTCCGAAGGAAGGGTTGTCCTTGGCGGTAATCAGGTTGGTACCTACACCCCAGGAAGTGATGGTAGCGCCCTGTACCTTCAAGCTGTCAATGAGATACTCGTCCAAATCGTTGGAAGCGGAAATTACAGCGTCGGTGAAACCGGCAGCATCCAGCATCTTGCGGGCTTTCTTGGACAAATAAGCAAGGTCTCCGCTGTCCAGACGGATTCCGTAGAAGCTTAGAGGAATGCCGGCCTCACGCATCTCGGTAAATACACGGATGGCGTTGGGGACGCCGGATTTTAAGGTATCGTAGGTGTCCACTAAAAGAATGCATGCCGAAGGGTACATATCTGCATAGGTTTTAAATGCGGTGTACTCATCGGGGAAACTCATAATCCAGCTATGGGCGTGGGTTCCCTTTACAGGTACATCAAATAACTGTCCGGCTAAGACATTACTGGTGCCGATACAGCCACCAATCATTGCGGCTCTTGCGCCATAAGTGCCGGCGTCGGGACCCTGGGCACGACGAAGGCCGAATTCCATGATTCCGTCTCCGCGCGCAGCAAAGCACACTCGGGAAGCTTTGGTGGCAATGAGACTCTGGTGATTGATAATATTCAAAATAGCAGTTTCTACCAGTTGAGCCTCCATGATAGGAGCAATAACTTTAATCATGGGCTCTCTGGGGAACATAACAGTTCCCTCGGGAATGGCATAGATATCACCGGAGAATCTAAAATCCTTCAGATAATCCAGAAAATCCTGCTCAAAAATGCCAAGAGAGGCAAGATAATCGATGTCTTCCTTGCTAAAATGCAGTTCTTTAATGTATTGGATTACCTGTTCCAACCCCGCACAGATAGCATAGCCGCCATCACAGGGATTGCTGCGGTAAAAAGCATCAAAGATAACAGTTTCATTGCGATCCTTGTTCTTGAAGTAGCCCTGCATCATGGTGAGTTCATAGAGGTCGGTTAACAGGGTAAGATTTTGTCTGTCCATATTTTCCTCTTTTCTGCTGCAAGTCATACTGACAAGACAGCTGTAAATTTAATTGTAATATTATACTAAATTTAATGAAAAAACAAGGTTGTTTTAATTGCCGGTTGCTTGGGTCGTAGATTTGCTGGCTGCAATTACACGGTTTCTTCCGGCTGTTTTACCTTCATACAGCGCATTATCTGCCATGCGCAGCAGATTATCCATACCGGAGCCATCATTTTCGACTAATCCAATGGTAATTGTCAGATATATGATTTGTCCTTCATATGGAATTTCCAAATTGCTGACAGCAACACGTAACTCTTCCAGTACCTGTTTGGATTCTGATAAACTCGATTGGTCTAATACGATAAGGAATTCCTCACCACCCCAGCGAGCGACAAAACCGCATTTGCGTATGTAGGAGTTCATGGTTTGTGCAACCTGTTTTAATACAATATCGCCACATTCATGACCATAAGAATCATTTATTTTTTTGAAGAAATCAATATCGCTCAAAGCAAGGCATAAGGGGGCACCTGTCTTGGCGGACTTCTGAAGGGCTTGTTCCAGTTTGCGGTTGGCACATCTTCGGTTATGCAGACCTGTAAGAGTGTCCTGTTCTGCGAGGGTACGCAGGGAACGGTGCATATTTTGGATGGAGTAGCTGATTTCACCCAGTTCATCATCTCGTCCTAAGGCACTTTTAGCCAAGGTTGCATCAAGATTACCTGAGGAAACAGCGGTTACATAATTGCGGATTTTGACAAGGGTTTTGACCAATCCTTTGGTGTAGCGGGCAATCGCCAGAGACATGATAATACAGGTAATAAGTACCGCTCCAATAAGAGGGTATAGAGTTTGTTGCACGGCTCTGTCTACTTCTGCGCGGGGTTTGCCCACAAAGAGCATACCGCTGATGGTACCATCGGAATTAACAAGAGGAGTATAGTAAGAAAAATAGGTCTCTGCACCGACCAATGCATTGTTATAAAATTTAGCGTTTCCTGTGTACAAAACGTCGTTTAAGATGGTTTCGGCGGCGCCGGTTCCTATGATACGCTGGCCGTCTGAACCAAGAATGGTAGTCAGAATACGGGTGTCCTGATAGAAGATGGTTATGTCGAGTCCGGTATCTTCATGAATTTGATCAATCAGGGAATAGTCCCGGGTGATGTCATGTTCTCCTTTATAAAGGCGCAGGGATTGGTCACCACGGAGTTCGTAATCACCGGGGTAAACAGTATCAAAAAGGAGTTTTGTATTGGATGCAACATATTGCAGGCCAAGTTCGACCTCTTTATACATGGCTTTTGTGAAAAAGTGACTTCCCAGCATTACGATTAAAAGTCCCAAAATGATTAGAGGGATAATGCTGATAGGTTGCAGTGTATGTGAGATTTTACCTTTGTGCTTAGCGGACATACAAAATCCTCCTTTATCTTAATATGAAAATAAAAGAAAACACCACATTAATTATACTCCTTTGTCGATTAAATGCAAGGAACGTCCCAAATAATATTTTGTGCTTGACATAAAATGATACTAAGATTAATTTATATACATCGTTATTTTACAAAAGGGAGGATATTAGGAGATGAAGCACTTAAGAAAAGTTGTATCAATGGCTTTAATTATGGCAATGATATTTGTGATGACAGGTTGTGGAGCTATGATGGAAAGCTTGACTGCTACCACCACAGATCATTTGCAGAAACTGGTGGATGCATACCAAAACGGTGATATGGAGACCTTTAAGAAGGGTTTTGAAGAAGATGATAAAATCCATTATATGCTGGATGCTGTGGGAGATGCGGATTCTACCGGCATGAAGGGGGTATATCAGAAGCTTTATGAGCTGACTAAGGCTGCTGAGATTACAATCGTAGGTGTTAGCGAGGAGCAGCAAAGTATTAGTGATGAGTATATTACCATTAAGATAAAGACGGTTGATTTCTCAGAGGCGTTGCAGGAGGCGATGACTGCTGCCATGGAGGAAGGCGGAGAAGCTTTTTCGGATATGCCCGGCTGGATGATGGAGGCATTAAACACCGGTGGAGTATCTGTAGAGAAGGAATTTGATGTGCGTATCGATGCTAATGGTGGATTGTATACAAAGACGCATAATGAGGAATTCTATGAAACCGTATTTGGCGGTTTTTACGATTATATTGCATATACAATGACCACCTGCACCGCAGAGGAGGGTTGCTCTTACCTGATGGCTGATTATGATGAAATTATCATTTCTTATGATGAATTCAGTGAATCTGTAGCCGGCTACGGGTTGACAGATGCGGACATTGAGGCATATGTTGCAGAGTTTATGTATGAATATAAAGACCTTGATGGAGTGGCAGCAGGCGGTTATTGTGAGGATGAAGTGGTTACTCTGTATCAGATTGTGAATTATGAGACAGCAAGTGCTTATACTTTGCAGAGGCTCGGAATTGTTTCCGGTGGTTCATATGATTACATCAGCTTGAATTCAACAATTAAGGGATTTGAGGCAGATGGAATGACTTGTGAGACTACCGACTTTGGTTCCGGTGTATTGTCCGAGGATGAAAAATAATTCATGTACTCATTGAATGAGTAACACAAACCCCTTGACAATTAAGGAAATTCGGATATATTATATAAGAAGTTGAATATTTACACATAAATGCGATGACGAAGACAGTACCTGTTTTGGGAAAGGCCCAGCGAGCCGGGGATGGTGAGAGCCCGGTGCGAGTAGGAAAGCAGCGAATATCACTTCTGAGCAGTCCGGACAAAAGCAGTCTGTCAGTAGTCCTGGCCGGAATCCCTCCGTTATGGGGAACCATATCACTCCCCGTGGGGAAGTATGTTGTAACAGGTGGTTAACGAATGCATTTAAAAGGCTTCGTCCTATTACAGGACGGAGCCTTCGATATTTTGCGCGAATGAGCAGAGTCAAGGTTGCATAAGCTTTTGCTTGCGCAAAAGACGAAGCTTATGTAACTTTGACGAGCAACGCGAACTCGAAATGCCATAAGCATTTCGAGTCTGCTCATTCGACAACATGAAAGAAAGGATGAATAAACATGTACAAACAGGTATCAACCAATCTGAACTTCGTAGACCGTGAGAAGGAAGTCTTAAAGTTCTGGAATGACAATGATATTTTCAAAAAGAGTATGGAGCACCGCAAAGAGGGTGAGACCTATACTTTCTATGATGGTCCGCCTACTGCAAACGGTAAGCCCCACATCGGCCATGTGGAGACCCGTACCATCAAGGATATGATTCCTCGATATCGTACCATGAAGGGTTATATGGTTCCCCGTAAGGCAGGCTGGGATACTCACGGACTTCCTGTCGAACTGGAGGTTGAAAAGCTTCTTGGCTTGGATGGCAAGGAGCAGATTGAGGAGTATGGTCTGGATCCCTTTATCACCAAGTGTAAGGAAAGTGTTTGGAAGTATAAGGGTATGTGGGAGGATTTCTCCGGTACCGTTGGTTTCTGGGCGGACATGGATAATCCTTATGTAACCTATGATGATAATTTTATTGAGTCTGAGTGGTGGGCACTTAAGACTATTTGGGATAAGGGACTTTTGTACAAGGGCTTTAAGATTGTGCCTTACTGCCCTCGTTGTGGGACCCCTTTGTCCAGCCATGAGGTTGCTCAGGGTTATAAGGATGTGAAGGAACGTTCCGCAGTGGCACGCTTTAAGGTAGCCGGTGAGGATGCATACATTCTGGCATGGACCACTACACCTTGGACTTTGCCCTCTAACGTGGCGCTTTGTGTAAATCCCGAGGAGTCCTATGCCAAGGTAAAAGCGGCAGACGGCAATACCTATTACATGGCTGAGGCACTGCTTGACACTGTGCTTGGCAAGCTGGGTGATGCAGAGAACGGCGTGGCTGCATATGAGATTCTTGAGAAATATACCGGTAAGGATTTGGAGTATAAAGAATATGAGCCGCTCTTCCCCTGGGCAAATGCCACTTGTGAGAAGCAGCACAAAAAGGCTTTCTATGTAACCTGTGATACTTATGTTACTTTGTCAGATGGTACCGGTGTGGTACATATCGCACCTGCCTTCGGTGAAGACGATGCCAATGTAGGTCGTAAATATGACCTGCCCTTCGTACAGTTTGTGGATGGTAAGGGTGAGATGACTGCGGAGACTGATTACGCAGGGGTATTCTGCAAAAAGGCAGACCCCATGGTGCTTACCGATTTGGAGAAGAAGGGACTTCTCTTCGATGCTCCCAAGTTTGAGCATAGCTATCCTCACTGCTGGAGATGTGATACTCCTCTGATTTACTATGCTCGTGAGAGCTGGTTCATCAAGATGACTGCTGTGAAGGATGACTTGATTCGCAACAACAATACCATCAACTGGATTCCTGAGTCCATTGGTAAGGGTCGTTTTGGCGATTGGCTTGAGAATATTCAGGATTGGGGTATTTCCCGTAACCGTTATTGGGGTACTCCCTTAAATATTTGGGAGTGTGAGTGTGGACATATGCACTCCATCGGTAGCCGTGAGGAGTTGTATCAGATGAGTGGCAATGAGGCTGCCAAGACGGTAGAATTCCATCGTCCTTACATTGATGAGATTACCATTGGATGTCCTGCGTGCGGTAAGCAGATGAAGCGCGTGCCCGAGGTTATCGACTGCTGGTTTGACTCCGGTGCAATGCCTTTTGCACAGCATCATTATCCGTTTGAGAATAAAGAGGTATTTGAGGCTCAGTTCCCTGCACAGTTTATCTCTGAGGCAGTGGACCAGACCAGAGGATGGTTCTACTCCCTGCTTGCAGAGTCTACTTTACTGTTCAACAAGGCTCCTTACGAGAATGTAATTGTGCTGGGTCATGTACAGGATGAGAACGGCCAGAAGATGAGTAAGAGTAAGGGCAATGCGGTAGATCCTTTTGATGCACTGGAGGAGTTCGGTGCAGATGCTATCAGATGGTATTTCTACACCAGTTCCGCACCCTGGCTGCCCAAGCGTTTTTCCGGCAAGGCAGTTATGGAAGGACAGCGTAAGTTTATGGGGACTCTGTGGAATACCTACGCGTTCTTTGTGCTGTATGCTAATATTGACGGTTTCGATGCTACCAAGTACACTTTGGAGTACGATAAGTTGCCAGTTATGGATAAGTGGCTTTTGTCCAAACTCAACTCTGTAGTGGCTGAGGTAGACGACAATCTGGATAAATACAGAATTCCCGAGGCAGGTAAGGCGCTTCAGGACTTCGTGGATGAGATGAGTAACTGGTATGTAAGAAGAAGCCGTGAGAGATTCTGGGCAAAGGGCATGGAGCAGGATAAGATTAATGCTTACATGACTCTGTACAC